>JAKQYF010000176.1:0-5830 GCA_023356535.1 Trichodesmium sp. MAG_R03
CCTGTTAATAGAATACCTTTATAAGCAAAAGACTTCAAAATAATTGTATTAGCTAGTCGTTTTCCTCGTTCACCATTTGTTGAGGTTTCATTTTTTTTAATCTCAATTAAACCAACTTTTGCAAATTTTTTTAATTTTCTTTCTGCATAATTATTATCAACTGCAAGGGAAGTATGATCGTTCAAAAGTTCGGCAAACGCAGCAAAGCTAAGTTGACTCTCCCACCCAAGAGATATGAGATGGTAAGCCAAAATCTCAAAATCTTGTTGTTCTTCTTTGTTTAACTGCTGAAGAAGTACATCGTGATCATTCATCAAATCCTACTCCTCTAGTTGAGTTTTTCGGCATTATAGCATCACGTTTCAAAGATACAAGGACAGGACATCCTTCTTTTAGCTGTTACCTATCTCCTTACAACCCAAATTTATTGTCCTAACCAGTAAAGATGTAGTGCTATAAATTTACTATGGCATCTATACTCTGAGTTAAATAACTCAAATTTCAGTTTTAATACCTTGTTAATAAGTAAGCATGGGGGAAACTTTATAATTATGTCGTGAATTCGTCTAGTTTTATAAGAGTGCATACATTCTGTCAAAGTGAACCCTGAAACTACCTGGTAGAACAAAAAAACTTAACCTTTTGCCACCAGCAAAACGGTGCGTTACGGCTCTATCTCTGGCTCAATTATCGATATTGGGTCCACGGAACCGCCTAACGCACCCTACTGGACTGACACACCTAAAAATGTAGGTTGGGTAGAACGAAGTGAAACCCAACAAAGGTGTATTATGGTTTAGGTTTCGTCTCTCAGCCCAACCTACCCTTATTGAACCGTTTTAGCTATGTCGGTCTTCTACTAGGGTGTCTGGTAGGTGCGTTAATAAAATGTAACGCACCATCAAGGGACAAAAAACTTAACCTTTTGCCACCAGAAAAACGGTGCGTTTTCTCTATTTCCCCTACTTCCCTAGTCTGCTACTCCCTTATTCCTTGTAATTGGTTGATGAATTTCCCCTAACATAACTTTAGCTTTTGCTCCTGTAACTGCTGGCAAATTACAGGGAATTTCTAAGGAACGCCAATAAGCTAAAATTGCAAAAGCGATCGCTTCTTTAAAATCTACATCTACACCTACTTCAGCAGTGGTCATTACTGGTATTGGAGCCAATAAATTCTCTATCCGTTTTTTTAAATATAAATTATGACTACCACCGCCACATAATAATATTTGGTCTGGCAAATTTGGTAAGAAATTTCTATAGCTATGATTAATTGAAGCTGCTGTTAATTCTGTGAGAGTTGCCAACATATCAGCAGCACTTAAATTATATTTTTCCCCCTCAGTAAAACAGTTAAATAAATAGTCCTTACCAAATAATTCTCGACCCGTAGACTTTGGGGGTTTCTTTTGGAAAAAGTCTTGTTTTAACCATGTTTCTACCAACTCTTGGCATGGTCTCCCACTAGCTGCCCATTCTCCATTTTGGTCGTAGGTTTTACTTCCTTGAGAAAGCTGTTGTACTGCTAAATCTAATAATGTATTACTCGGTCCTGTATCCCAACCTAAAACTCCTTGAGAAGAAGCTAAACTTGTTACTAATTTTTCTTCTTCTTGACTTTTGACTTCCCTTATGTAAGGGTATAAATGGAGGTCTGAATGTTCACTTCCCCAGTATGATTGATTTTGTAGATAAGTTACATTACCAATGCCACCCAAATTTTGTACACACCTAGTGTATTTGGGATGGCTCAGTAAATGAACATCGACACAAGGAACTAGGGGAGCACCCTGACCTCCGGCAGCAATATCAGCCGCCCGAAAATTACTAATGGTAGGAATTCTAGTTAAATTAGCAATTACTTCACCACGGCCTAACTGTAGACTATAGGCTAATTGTTGAGATAGTGGACGATGGTAAACGGTTTGACCATGAGACCCAATTAGTTCTGCTTCAATAGCATTTTTGTTGTTAATTGTCAATGCTACTGTAGCAAATTCTTGGGCAATAGTATCATCAAGTTCAGCTAACTCAGCCATTGAGAGAGATGCACCCGAACAAACATCAAGAATTTGCGATCGCAAATGCTCTGAGTAGGGATAGGTAGCTGCTCCAAGAAGTTCAATGGTTAAATCTGTTTGGCCACCAAAAATCTCAACCAAAGCTGCATCTATGCCATCTACTGAAGTACCACTAATTAAGCCAATAACCTTGGTCATTTTTCCTTTTCCAAAGTAACAATTAGCACTGTAATATTATCATTGCCTCCTTTATCCTTAGCAGTATTTACTAATTCTTGAGCAATAGTTTGACTATTTTTATTAGAACTTAATATAGAAGCAATAATAGAATCAGATAACTCTTCTGTCAATCCATCACTACAGAGTAAGAGGCGATCGCTCATTTGAACATCTAGAGGTAAGATATCTATCTGCTCTATATCCTCTCTACCCAAACATTGGGAAAGTATATGACGCCAAGGATGAATTCTCGCCTGATCTGGGGTTATAGTATTACTTCGCACGGCCTGAGCTACCAAGGTTTGGTCTTCTGTAAATTGTTTTAGTATTTTGCCTCGAAGTCTATAGAGACGAGAGTCACCCACATTTGCACACCAAGGTTTTTGCTCTCGGAAAATAGCCACCACTGCTGTTGTACCCATATCTGAACGTTCAGGATGTTCTTGTTGGTCATCCATAATAGCTTCATTTGCTTTAATAAAAGCATTTTCTAACAACTGAGGTGATTCGATAGTATTGTGCCAATGACTAAGAAGATAAGTTTTAATTGCTTCTGTAGCTATCCTGCTTGCTTCTTGGCCACCAGTGTGCCCTCCCATGCCATCAGCAACAATAAAAAATTTTCCTTCAGGATCTATATAGTAAGAATCTTGATTAATTGAGCGAACACTACCTGTATCAGTAATGCCTGCGAAGGTCAGCTTCATAGTATAACTTAGTTCAGTTACTTTGGTCCAATTTTTAGATTTATTATCTACCTAATATAATTAACTCGACAGTACAAAATTCTCCTCAAAAATTATTTGCTTTAAAGACTGAAAGCTTTACAGCAAATACATTACAGCACTTATAGTTCCATCAAAAGAGTTTCTGACATTAAGATCGCTGTAAGCCTTAGTTAGCAATAGTTCTTGGCAGAACTAGGCAGAACTAGGCACTGTCTAGTAATTAATATCCTACTTTAATATAATATAGTTTAGTTCCAGAGGACATTCGATAATAATTAAAAGTATTTAGGTTAAATATTGATCTGATCATTCCCACTTTTTTTTGATGCCATGTCCAGTATTCCGACTTGACAATTTATTTTTCGATTCTTGATTAATGGCAAATCCTATCTATGAACAGCAACTTTGTCCAAATCCTTCTAACCCTGCTGCCTCCTGCATAATTGCCTTACCATTGTCAACCGGATTTAGCATAACTAATAAATTTTTTCTCAGTGGAGGAAATTTTGGTTAGAGAGATATAGTCAAATATTTTAAGGATATTGTTACAATCTTTAACAAGAGTCGTTAAATTTTTCTGAAATTTTATGAATTTAGAAATAATATCATCTAAGGCTAGCCAAAAAAAATTCAATTCACACAGCAATAAATTAGACATATCAGAAGTTGAGGGAATGCAAGTAATAAACATAGCTCCAGAAACACCCAAATCTCAAAATCCTCCAGAGACATTAGAAAGTAATGCCCTAAAGTATGATCCAGAGAAAATTAAAGCTGTTTACAGTAAACGTCCTTTGCAAGTCTGGAAACGTCGAATCAGCATCTTATGGACTTTTATGTTATTTGGTTTTAGCTTATGGTTGGACAAAGTTACTGGTAACGCCACTAAACATGAAACAAAACGGGCAATCTCCTTAAGAGAAATCTTGACAAATTTCGGTCCTGCTTTTATTAAAGTAGGACAAGCCCTATCTACTCGACCAGATTTAGCTTCTCCAACATATTTAGATGAGTTGACCAAATTACAAGATCAATTACCACCTTTTCCCAATAAAGTTGCTTATCATTTTATAGAAGAAGAATTAGGTTTTCCTCCAAAAGAAATTTATACAGAATTAACACCAAATCCCATTGCTGCTGCTTCCCTTGGACAAGTATATAAAGGCAAACTAAAAACAGGTGAAACAGTAGCAGTAAAAGTACAACGTCCTGGTTTAGCAGAAAGCATTGCTTTAGACATTTATATATTAAGAACACTAGCTATTTGGGCAAATAAAAATATTCAGCGGCTCCGTAGTGATTTAGTTGCCATAATGGATGAGTTTGGCACAAGAATATTTGAGGAAATGGATTACAATCAAGAGGGTCGAAATGCTGAAAAATTCCAACAACTCTATGGTCATCTGAAAGATATTTATGTTCCTAAAATTTATTGGCAATATACAGGTCGTCGTGTATTGACCATGGAGTGGATAACGGGTACTAAGCTGACTAATTTGGAAGCTATAAAAGCCAAAAATCTTGATGCGAAATATATGATAGAAATTGGTGTACAATGTTCTTTGAGACAGTTATTAGAACATGGTTTTTTTCATGCTGATCCTCATCCTGGTAATTTATTAGCGAGTCCAGATGGTAAACTAGTTTATCTAGATTTTGGCATGATGAGTGAGGTTAAACCTTATCAACGATATGGTTTATTAGAAGCAGTGGTACACTTGGTCAATCGTGATTTTGAAGCTTTAGCTCAGGATTATGTAAAGCTAGAATTTTTGACTCCAGAAACTGATTTAACTCCTATTATTTCAGCATTAGCTGGTGTGTTTAATAATGCTCTTGGTGCAAGTGTTGCAGAACTCAATTTTAAGAGTATTACAGACCAGTTGTCGGCTTTAATGTATGAATACCCATTCCGGGTACCTGCTTATTATGCTTTGATTATTCGTTCTTTGGTAACTTTGGAAGGTATTGCTATTAATGTTGATCCTAATTTTAAAGTGTTGAGTAAAGCTTATCCTTATGTAGCAAAACGTTTATTAACTGACCCTGCTCCTGAGTTGAGAACTTCTCTAAAAGATTTACTTTTTAAAGATGGTGATTTTCGTTGGAATAGATTGGAAAATTTGTTAAAAAATGCTAGTAATAGTGATAATTATGATATTAGCAAAGTGTTAGACCAAGCTCTAGATTTCTTATTATCTGAACGGGGAGATTTTATTCGTGTTCGTTTAGTTGAAGAACTGATTAATAGTCTAGATTTGGCATCGATAAATACATTTGTTAATGTGAGAACTAAAGTAAGTGAATGGTTAGGGCTGAAGGGAGCAAAAACTTTAGTTACTAAATCTAGAAATCCAGCAGAGGAAAAGAGGGCAGAACATATTATAAATATCTGGCAAATTATTCAAGATACTCCTGGTTTTAATGCTATGCAGTTAGTACAGTTGGCACCAAATATATTAGGTAAACCAGAGATGCAAAAAATGGGGCAACAAGTAGCAGGTGGTTTAACTCAACGGGCGATCGCTCGTTTGATTCGTCAAGTATTATTATCCCCAGAGTATTCTAATAGTAATAGTAATGGTAATGGTAATAGTAATGGTAATAGTAATGGTCATCAATCAAAGACTCAACCTCAATTTTCTTTGCCTGTTTCTTCTCGCTAAGTTGATATTAATTTGTTAATAATTAATCGTTGGTTGTTAGTAGCAAATTTTTCTACTGGCAACTAGTTTTTTTATGAGAAAAAGTTAAAGCAAATTTCGAGCAAATGATGTAGAGGATAAATAGTGAAAATTATATAGTGCGGGCATCTTGCTCCCGTGGGTGTACCTGATAACAATGGACGAGAATTTATAAT
>JAKQYF010000176.1:5930-11680 GCA_023356535.1 Trichodesmium sp. MAG_R03
ATGAGAAAAAGTTAAAGCAAATTTCGAGCAAATGATGTAGAGGATAAATAGTGAAAATTATATAGTGCGGGCATCTTGCTCCCGTGGGTGTACCTGATAACAATGGACGAGAATTTATAATCAGGACTTACGCACGGGCACTATATCCAGTGATAAAAAATGCCCTTTGCCACTACATATAGCTTTTTCAAGGGGGATTTGCGTAAGTCCTGATAATTTAGAATTTAGGAGGGTTTTTTCTCTGAACGAGGCATACAAGAATAAGTAGTTTAAATGCACAAAAGCTTAATATATTTTATCTATAGTCATTCTGGTTTAGATTGAGACAAGGTTTTCTTGCTGTGAGAGGGTAGGCGCTAAAAAAGTTTCCCATTCTTATTCGGAATGACTATAAATGTTGGCAGAAGACTCGCGTTCTCCCGTAGGAGAGCGTCGGGATGAATGCCAATCAATCTTGTGGTTTGACAAATAATCTGTTAGAGTGTAAAACTTGAAAAGTAGGCAGTAGATGGTTGAAAAAGCGCAACAGTAGTAATGCTGAGTTTACGAAGGCAGCATATCTGTGGAAAGATGCTCAAGTATATCTAGCTAAATGTGCAGAACCATTACCTATTTAGATGGAATAGACACTGTACCGCAGGTTGTATGCCTAGTACAATCACTGTAAAACTTGATCCATGTGGTAGATGCTCTGTATCTTTGAGCAATTTTTGACACCAGAGATTTGAGACTCTCACCGACCAAGAAACAAGTGGGCATTGACTTGGGCTCCTGCCTGATTACTAACTACCAGGGATGGAGAAAAAGTGGCCAACCCAAAGAATCTTCAGAAGTTACACAAAAAACTGAGGTATGATCAGAAGTCTCTGAGCAGAAAAACCAAAGGGTCTAATAATTATCAGAAAACTCGACTCAAAGTAGCTAGGATACACGCCTTGATTAAAGATTTAAAACTAGACTATACTCACAAGCTAACTACTCAACTAATAAAAGAAAACCAAACAATAGTAATTGAGGATTTAGCTGGGGGTAACATGGTCAAGAATCACTTGTTAGCAAGGGCTATCAGTGATGCTAACTGGGGAGAAATAGTCAGGCAATTAGAATACAAAGCTGGGTGGTATGGACGGGAATTAATAAAAATTGATAGATATTTCCCCAGCTCTAAGGGTTGTTCTAATTGTGGTTATGTAGTGGAGAAATTACCTCTAAATATTAGAGAGTGGGATTGTCCTGAATGTGATAGTTACCATGCTCGGGACATAAACGCGCATTTTGAACATTTTGGCTGCGGGAGGAGCAGTGTCAGTCTGTGGAGCGACCGTTTTACCCAAAGAGAGTAAATATCGCATATACGGGTCCTATGAAGCAGAAAGCCCCTAACAACAATGGTAGGGAATCCCGCCCTGTCTCGTAACAGCAGCGTCGGGAGGATGTCAAATTAGGAGGATTTTATGAGTAGTATACTTCCTGTAATTTTTGTATGGTTGATTTCATTATTTGGTGCTTGTTTAGGTATTATTATCGGAGGTACTATTGGGGGAATAGTTGGTGCAATTACCAGGTTAATTACTAAGTTTAGATGTTCAATGAGAATATTTAATGCAGCAACTTTCTCTTCACTTTTAACTACAATTCTTTTTATTATTATAGCTCATAAAAAAATTCAACCTCTAAATTGTCCTGATGGTTTACAGGAAGTGTATCTTTGTTTAAGTCCACTATTTATTCCTTTTTGGGGAGCTATAATTGGAGGTATACTTGGCTCATTTATCGGAGTGTTATGGGAAATGAAAATAAAACAAAGTCGTTAAATTGGTGTTGCTAAAGTACGAGTATGATTTTCTTGTTTAAGAATTTGAGTAATAAAATCAAAGCCAGATTTCCAAGTTGGCAAATGTCATCTCCTCAAGATTTTATCAATTCCTATTTCTAACCATGATTTACCAAAACAATCTATTGCGAACAAACTTTTTGATTTATTACTAAAGATATTTATGTTATTCTCCATAGTTAATGCTAATTTATATCTTGCTGCTTTTACCCAAGCACTTATTCGCTGATCTTTTATACTGATACGATCGAATTTGATATACAGCGGATCCACTTGGCGAGATACGCCTAGTCGCGGGCAAGATGCCCACACTGAGAACATTTGATTTTTTAAGATCAGGACTTACGCCAAGGCTCTATATATAGTGCTTTGCTGTATTACGAACTGCGCTTTTAATGTCGCGAAGCGTTCGCTCCGCTTTGCGTCAGCAAAACACACCCTAGCAATAGGGTTCATGGGTAAGTCCTAAATATCTGTACTTCGTATATTTGGAATTTGCTGTTCTTTCTTGAAATTCTTGTAGTGTCAAAGTTTGGGGGCCATAAGTTGATAGCCAACAATGAAGCCAATTCATTTTGAATAAAAAAATGAAATTCAACCGTCGTCATTTCTTAATTTCTCTTAGTAGCGGATTAGGATTAGTATTTTATTCCTGTAAAAATTTACAGCGAATTCAAACTACAAATGTCAAAAACATAAATTCTCAAATTACTGGAAATTCCATTGTTTCTTCCTCAAAAATTCCTACTCCATCAGCACCAGCTCCCAAAGGAATGTTTGCTCCTAAAAAAGGAGATATTAGACTTGTAATTATTAGCGATTTAAATAGTAGTTATGGCTCCACAAATTACCAAATACAAGTCGAAAAAACTATTCCTTTAATTCCTGAATGGCAGTCAGATTTATTACTTTGTGCAGGTGATATGATCTCCGGACAAAAACTGTCACTTACTGAAGAAAATATTCAAGCTATGTGGGATGGTTTTGACCGCTATATTGCTACACCATTACGTCAAGTGAAACAACCTTTTGCTATTACCATAGGGAATCATGATGCTTCAGGTTATTTCAAAAAATCTGGGGATGGATATATGTATGAAAAAGAACGCAGACAAGCACAAATTTATTGGAGAAAACATCAAAATGATTTAAATATAAATTTTTTAGAGGCAGATGGATTTCCTTTTTATTACAGTTTTATCCATAAAGAAATTTTTTATTTAATTTGGGATGCCTCTACATTTGATCTTCCTACTCAACAATTAAAATGGGCACAAAGAAGTCTCGCAAGTAGTCAAGCACAAAACGCAAAAATGCGAATTGTGATGGGTCATTTACCTCTTTATGCTGTGGCAGTTGGTAGAAATAAATTTGGTGATGTTTTAACTAAAGCTGAGAATTTACAAGCTCTGTTAGAAAAATATAATGTATATTTATATATTAGCGGTCATCATCATGCTTATTTCCCTGGTTATAAAGGTAATTTAAAATTGCTGCATACTGGTGCTTTAGGTAGCGGACCTCGTGTTTTACTAAATAGTAATTTACCCCCGAGAAATACTTTGACTGTTTTGGACATTGACCTAGAGCAAAATCAGAGTTTTTATACTACTTATGATATGAAAACTCTGACGGTTTTATTTCCACAAGAATTGCCAGAAAAAATTACTGGTTTCAATGGTTGGGTTTTGCGAGAACCAGAAGCAGTGTTGCTTAGTTAACAAAGGTTGGGATAAATTGAGATACTGTTATTAAGTAACTTTTTCTAATCTACCATGGCAACAATTAACGATAATTACCTCAAACTTAAAGCCGGATACTTATTCCCAGAAATAGCTAGACGGGTTAATACATTTGCTGAAGCACACCCGGAAGCCCCAATTATTAAATTGGGTATTGGGGATGTAACCGAACCATTACCAGAAGCTTGTATTCAGGCCATGAGTAAAGCTGTGGCAGAAATGGGCGATCGCTCAACTTTTAAGGGATATGGCCCAGAGCAAGGTTATGCTTGGTTGCGAGAAAAAATTGCGACTCAAGATTTTCAGGGGCGGGGATGTGATATTGATGCCTCGGAAATTTTCATTTCTGATGGATCTAAGTGTGATAGTGGTAATATTCTAGATATTTTTGGTAATAATAATACTATTGCGGTAACTGATCCAGTATATCCAGTGTATGTAGATACTAATGTAATGGCGGGTAATACTGGTGCTGTAAATGAGAAAGGGGAGTATGAAGGTTTAGTTTATTTACCAATAACAGCCAAAAATAATTTTACTGCGGAAATTCCCACTCAAAAAGTAGATTTGATTTATTTGTGTTTTCCTAATAACCCTACTGGGGCAACTGCTACTAAAGAATATTTGCAAACATGGGTAAATTATGCCAAAGCGCATAATGCTATTATTTTGTTCGATGCTGCTTACGAAGCTTTTATTACTGATGGGAGTCTTCCCCATTCTATTTATGAGGTAGAAGGAGCAAGAGAATGCGCGATCGAGTTTCGTTCCTTTTCTAAGAATGCTGGTTTTACTGGTACTCGTTGTGCTTTGAGTGTGATACCCAAAACTCTCAAAGGGAAAGCTGCTGATGGTTCCGATGTAGAATTATGGAAATTGTGGAACCGGCGCCATTCTACTAAATTTAATGGGGTTTCTTATATTGTGCAACGTGGTGCAGAGGCAGTTTACTCTGAGGAAGGGAAAGCACAGGTTAAGAGGTTGATCGAATTTTATTTAGAGAATGCGAAAATTATCTGCTCCCAGTTACAAGCAGCAGGGTTAACTGTTTATGGTGGGGTAAATGCGCCTTATGTTTGGGTGCAGACTCCTACAGGTTTGTCGAGTTGGGATTTTTTCGATAAGCTGTTGCAAAATTGTAATATTGTGGGTACTCCTGGTTCCGGTTTTGGAGCTGCTGGGGAAGGTTACTTCCGCATTTCTAGTTTTAATAGTCGGGAAAATGTTAACGAGGCGATGAAGCGGATAACTGAGAAATTGAAATTTTAGGTGAGGTGAGCAAATTCTCGTAGGATAATAAACAGTAGTTTCTCGCTTGTTGGGAAACTCAATTGAATTGTGAGGTGCCAAGTTGCTAGAAGCTTGGTTAGATTTTCTCGGAGTAGGTTGCCTCTTGGTAGAGCTTCTAATTCTCAAATAGCTTGCTCTTGTGTTTGGCTTTTTCCCAAAACCCGCAACCAAAGAGTATTCTGATTGATGGGTAGTTGATTAATTGTAATAAGGGCCCTGTTGTGAAATTCTGGCAAAAAATAAATAGGGCTTGCTGAAAAAGTCTTTTTTAGGAGTAGGGAACCCACCCCTAACATCTCCCAGGATGAGAAGTAGGGATGTTTCCCTACGCGACATGAACGCATTTTTGTTATGCAACGTCCCTACAGAAGAACGGGGAATTGTTAGAGGAGGTAGTTGGATATATTAGTCCCTTGATTTTTCTGCCTAGGGAGCGCCCAAAATACTAACTTTTTGAGCTCTCAAGATCGAAAACTAGACACTTTTTTCGAGTGGAAAAATTCTAAAACCTTTATGTATCAATACTTTTGGATTTAATAAGCAAACCCTAAATACCTGTGGGCCATTTACCCTCTAGGTCTGGTTGGGCGCCAAAGCCGTCTATTAATCTGGCCGAATAGGAGGGACATAAAATCCACAGTAACGGCCATTCTGTTTCAGAATAGGAAGTATTTTCTCTTCTAGATTTGCGTTTTTGCTGATTAATGAGAAAGTTGAGTTTTCCTTGGCAGTCTAGTATTTCTAGTCGTTGTGGTTGATTGCGAAAAGGATTAATATTTGCCTAATATTTAGAAATAATTACTTGCCAAATCTCTCAAACAATTCCTCACGAGAGGCAGTCAATAACAAAGGAGTCAATTCCTCTGGAGGCAACTGCAACATTG
>JAKQYF010000177.1 GCA_023356535.1 Trichodesmium sp. MAG_R03
AATCCTAAATTAGATAAGGCATCGGATAATTTATGGTTAGCCATCTAGCCTAAATACGTTTAAGTCCTCTACGAGAATATGTTGATAAGTTTTAGCTAATAATGTAGTGGTTTTTTGCAGATTTTTGTCTTCTAGAAAAAGCTCCTACATAAAATTTAGTTGAATAGTTAGCTCAATCACAAGCATAAGAAATAGCATCAATATCTACCAAATTACCGAGTTTTATACTACTTGTAATACTACAAATTGGAGTAGGGAATATTAGGTTATAGTTTTACACTATATAACAGTAATTTTGACTAACGCTAAAAGTAATGTGTTGTTGTTATGACTTTTATAAGTCTGATCAAAAAAATGTAACGATATATACTGAAAAAATTAATATTCATAATTAAAGATTTTGCTTTATATTATTAATAGTACGGTAGCGCAGAAAATTATTTAAGCTAGGCCAAGAGGGTGACTATGACTTCCACCACAGTTCAATATTCTTTAGACATTATTAGGGACGAAGCACTAGAACTTATACATAAAGGAGTTCTCAGTCGTCAGCAACCTATTTATACTCTTTGCAGTTATATTCCTGCCAGGGAATGGGCCTGTGTAGAGTGTGAATTAGAAGAATGTGACTTTCTACTCAGGGACCGAATTGGTGACCTAATAGGTAGCGAAAAATGGGACAACGACTAAATAAAAGCCTAACCTAGTTACATTTATACTTTTAACTAGGTTAGAGCTGATTTATAAAGTAAAAGTTAAGAAACTAAATTCTTTGCTATGCTTAGCATGGCAAGCTCATCTAAAATTTTATTGACAAATCAATATTTTTATGATCTGCTTGTAATACAAGCTTTTAAAGGAATTAGAAATATCACAGAATTTTCATATTATCGGTTTTCTGGCTTAACAATTGGAATGTATTTTCGTTACTCAATTAATGTAAAAACCTTTCAGGGCAATAGGATCAGAAAATATACTATTTGTCAATGATTGTTAATTAGACACTTATAATTTATCCAACTTTTCAAGAACTTTTTAACAACTGAAAAATCAAATCAAATCAAATAAAATACATCTGGATTAGAATCCTGGGATGTATCAGGTGTTTTTTTGTTTGCAGAAAAAATCTTAAAAAACATTACTTCTGAGAGTCTAACTCCTGAGATTGCTGTAAATCAGCGCGCAAGTTAGCTATTTCTTGAGTTAGTTCTAACAAATCTTGTTGTATATCTGATTGTACAAAACCAGAAGTAGAAATAGGGCTGGAAGGAACAGTTATACTATCAGTATTGGCTTGACTATTTTGTTGGTTCAAAATTGTATCAACAAAGTTTCGAGCTTCCCGCTCAGTTATCTCTCCTCTTTCAGCCCATTCCTCAGTTAGTTGATTAAAATCAGAATTTAATTTATTCAAATTTTCATCCCGCTTACTAGAGTCTTGCAAAGTTTCCATGAAAAAGGATGTAGCACCGAGGGTGACACGAAATCCCTTTTGTATTATTTCGGTCAGATTATCAGGATTCATAAGTGTAGGTTAACTTATATCAAATGATAGTTTTTCTTCTTTATTATAGATGAGAAAAAGATTATACTGGTAATATAACGCAGATGGAAGCAACTGACAAAGTTGTTTGAGAATATTTTTAGTTTTTGAGAAGCTGCTTGAGAAGTCCTGCTAGGGATTGATCAATCCTAAAATCTAACCCTTTCCCCAACCCTTTCGAACTTGGGAATGGGTATTTCTAAGCCTCTGGCCTCCTAGGAGAGAAGTTTGGGGAGAGGTTGTTTATGAGTTGACAAACAGATTCTGAGGTATATCCAATTTGTGATGATTATCTATTTGATTGTAAGTTTTTCACAATAATCTCTTCTATACCCAAATTTATTAACTTTTTTTCAACTTGGGAAATAACATTGTTTAAATTAATACATATCAATAAATATTGATTTTCTGTAATTTTGTATATTAGTGAAGATGTTGTAGGAAATGATGACCAAGCTTTGTTTGGTGCATCATCAAATTCAAACCACTTTTGCCAAATTAATTTTCCACTAAAACCAGGTAAGTTTTGTAATTTTACCCATGAATTATGACTTAGGACATTCATAGTCAAAGTAGATATCAAACCGTATCTTTTTGGAAGTTGATTAACTGATTTTCTCACATCAGTATGTTTTAACATATAATTGTTTTCTGGTTTAGCTAAATCCGAGATTATGAGTTCAGCATTTCCTAAATAATTTTCTGGTATGCCAACATTTCTAGCTCTTAGATTACAAGGAAAAATAAATTGTTTAATGGGAACAACTGATAAAAATTCAAATAAAGCATCATTTGTGCTATAGGCACTTTCGTTTGACAGATTTTTACTTTTCCTCTTAATTAAGTCCAATTTTTCTTTGGTTAAGATACATTCAATATAACTCCAGTTATTCTTAGTTCGCAAAAAAATATTCAAGGCATAAAAAATAAAGACCCTTGACCCTAAAAGTTTATCTTTCCATGATAATTTTTTCAAGTTTTCAGCAATAAAATTATCCATTTTATCAGAATCTATTGTAAATAATGGTTCAGATTTAACAACATATTCTGGGTCTTCGTATGCTTGAGAAAGATATTCTAATAATTTAAAATATGTTCCACCATCTGCGATGAAATGATTAACGAGCAGAGTTATACCATAATAACTTTGATTATGATTCAAAATTACATATACTAATGGAGTATCTTTGTTAATAGCATCTGCGGATTTTTGGGGAATATTGAATGCATTTTTTACATAAGTTTTTGCAGATAATAAATTATCAATATTTATTTCCTGTTCCCCTAGATCAATATCAATAAAACCAACGCCAGATTTGTGTGGTTTACATACAACTTTTAATGGAGAGAACAATTTATTTACTAATCTCCCTCCCAAAATTGGTACACTATCTACTATTTGTTGAATTGCTCTTTTCAATCTATGAGAATCTATTCGATGTTTATACCAACTTATCATCTTAATATAAGGCCAAATTCCCATTTTACTATCAAAGTTTGAAAGTTTATACTCTTGATACACATTGATATTGGTAATTAATTCCATTGATTTTATCTGTTAGATTTATTGTTCTGGAAAAACATTTTATCGAACCCTTCCAGCTTAAATAAGGGGAAAAATTATGATTTTAGGATAGTCTAGGAAAATCCTATTCATAAAGAAAGCTTACCCCGTGAAAACCAGGTAGAATATGACAATTTATCTCCTATTTATAGATGATAAAAAGACTGTACTGGCAAGATAACGCGGAGAAAAATAAGTGAAAAGTTGTTGGCCAATATTTTGAGCTGAATATAGATTTTTTGAATCTGAATAACTAGCAACTTAAAAGCCAACAAAAAGTCGCCCCAGAAGGGCGAGGCTTTAAACCCTATTTTTTAATAAATTTGAAGATTTTTAGCCTACTTGCTCTAAATATTGATTAATATCATCATAAACTCTAGTAAGTTCAGCTTCAGTAGTTATCCAAATTCTGTCATCTCGCAAAGTAATCAATAATTTAGCAGCAAAAGGACTAGGCCAAATATTAGGGTTGCAAAAGATTTCTAAAAAGACATCTCCTGTATACTGATACTCTGTAGGTTTTTGTGGAGTTGGTTTACCAGAAATACCTGTATCAGTTTTGGCAGCAGCAAATTTTAATTGCTGGATTAATTGAGCTATTGCACTTTGTAAATTTCTTGCAGCCTCAGTAGTAAAATCAAAAGATATAGATCCCTCTACTAGATTCAAAGTTAGTTTAGAAGTAGACATAATAAATCAAATAATTGAAGAAGGTTTTGACATCCGCCCCGGCCTAAAGGCACTGGGTAACAACCGAGCCGTAGCTCCGATGCGGGTTGACATCTCACAAGCTGCTGCTACTTTGGCAGTAGTCTTATTCTGGCCGACCTGTCCGTTTTTTGTCTCGGTAGGCCCACCCGCGACTAATATATTTCTTGCTGGATTTTCGTCTCGATAGAACGACCTGACCCTACGCGACCATGTTTAGCACCACAATGAAAACATTCCCACTCACGAATTGATAAATCTAATTTTCCACCAAGAAATCAACAACAACATAGGGACGTTGCATGTAACGTCATTACGATGTGGGTTCCCAACGGCTAATTACTCTTAGATCCCGATCGTATTGTTCTGCAAATCCATTCTAAAAATGTCCGGAATTTTCTCCAGCCGTGTTTCAGAAATGGCTCTTGATAATTTCCGATTCTTAACCATTCCAGAAACCTTCAAATCTCCTAAAACAATTGTTTGGTTTTCACAGACATTTCAGTAGATAATTTGTGTAGAAAATCTCTCCTTGTGTCTTTCAGTAAGGCAAGAAATTTAGCTATTTTCAGTTTAGCTTTTCATATTCTTTAGAACCCTTAGTTTTTTTAGATAATGACTTACTTAGTTTTCGGTACTTCGAGCATTAGTTTCTTGAGTGGTTTTAGCGCATCAATTTTTTTACCGTGTACGGACGTTGCATAACAAAAATGCCTTTCATGTCCCTAAGGGTTACGTCCCTACAGCTCGCTTTAGTTTTAATTCCTAAATCTATACCTACTGAATTATCAGTTTTAGGCAATACTTCGGGCAAAACTTCTACTACAAAACTTAGAAAATATCGATTAGCTGAATCTTTGATTACTGTTACTGATGATGGAATAGTGGGTAGTTCCCTTGACCACACAATTTTCAGCTTTCCTATTTTAGCTTACGTAAACTTTATGCTGACCAACTTTAAATCCACCCTTTGTAAATCTAGCTGTTGGCTTAGACATTCTACTCTTCAGTTTAAGAGGTCTTATAGGTTTACCTTTTCTGTTGCCTTGAGTTGGTTTAAAAAAGTTTTGATCAGCCTGGGTATTACATCGTTTAAAGATTGCTGTAGTGGCAAGGGCAGAAAACTTCCTGATTGCCAAACTCTATTCTCAGTCTTTAAAGCCCGAGTAATAAACTGTTTTTGTAGTTCAGAGTTAGTCGATTTTTTCTTTCCTAATTTGTACTTTTCCTGACAGCAAGCTAGACTATCATTCCAGACAACACGGACACAACCTTCAAAGCCTTGCTAATCGGTGTTTTTGTCCCAATATTGGATATATACGGTACTTAAATCTTGCTTTCATAGAATGACTTTTCAAATAAAAAGCATGATAACATAACCTATGGAAAAAAATAAACTAAAAAGTCGCCCGCTTATGGGCGAGGCTTTAAACCCAATTTTTCGGTAAATTAATAGTTTAATATTCTAAAAACCCTGGAATTAATAACTCAGTTGCTATGTTGTTGGACTGAGCACAAAAAATTTTTCTGCTAAGTCTATATCCCCATAAATTAAGGATTTAATCAGCAAGCCCTAATTAAACTTAATTTGACTACCTGTCTTGACAACAGTTAAATCAGCAGGATTCATTTGTTCGTATATCTCAAAGGGTTGATGAATCCAGGGATTATTAAGCAAATAATCAACATAGTAATCAGGCTCAAATATTGAGCAGGCCTTATACCACAAAACAGCCGTTTTTACTTCTTGAATTTCTTGACTATAATTATCTTGAAGCCAAGCAATAGAATTTTTGATACTAATTCCCGAATCTACTAAGTCATCAACTAACAAAATATGACTACCTAAACTATCTGTAGCCATAGTCAAGTTTTTTGCCATTTTAATATTACCTCGCTTCTTACCTTCAATGCCGCCATAAGAAGAAGTAGCTAGAATTGCTAAATGTTTGCTAAAAATGCGGGAAAGAATATCTCCTACTCGTACCCCTCCCCTAGCTAAACAGACAATTTGATTAAACTCCCATTGGGATTGATAAATTTTTGCTGCTAGATATTCAATTGTTTCGTGATAACGTGGCCAAGAGATGTAAATATCGCTCATTTTAGGCAAATTAAATTGTGTAGATAATAAAATCCTTGTTCCTTAGTTATTGCTTAATTATTTTTCTTCTTTCTTTTTCTGTTACTTTTTTCTGCTTTGCTACTTTCAAAGAACTTTGTCTGGATTGTTTTCTATTAGTTTTAGGATTCTTTTATAATTTGCCTTTTAATGGTCAACATAATGTATCAATTAATTTATTTAGTATTTCCCGACCATGACTTAATAAACTATTATCTGCGGGATATTTTATATCTGACGGAAGGGCACTGGGATCTAAAATTAATTTTCTTTTCTTCCATTTAACAAGAGTTTCAGCTAGCAAAATTTTAAGTTTAAACGCACGAGAGCTAAGGAAAATGCTGAAATATTTGAGTTATACCAAATCATATGTATTTTTGTGAGGTATATTTGGTGGCAAGGAATTAGGTATCAGGAGCTAGTTATCAGGGCACTTATAATTTTATCCGAGAAGTATTGAAGATGAAAATATGCTATTAGATATACTCTTAGAGCAAAGTCAAGCATAGAATTCTTCAAAGGCAATTCAACTTTCAATCATTAGAAAAGGGACACTTTTGTTATACCACTTTCAGCCATCCACGACGAATTGCATGAAGTAATCGATTAATTGCTGTGGTATCTTCTTCGCTCAAATTATGATATAAAAATAAATTTTTGATTTGTTTTCTTTGCTCTTGAGTCAAGATGCCAGATCGATATACTTGAAACACCAATTCTGTGATTATAATCTCTGGTAAGAAAGCTTGATTTAGATAATCCATAATAGTTATTCTATTAATTCCATATTATTATTATGACCCATCTAAGAATTAATAATTGTGATTAACAGCTTAAATTTAGATGATATTTATACTAGAAATTCGTGATTTATGTCACCTTAAGTTTTACAATATATAGTTTTTAAGGGATTCCTTCCATATGAAATCATATTCATAAAGATATCCCAGAAAAAATAGTTGCTACACATATAGAAATCCTATTGAAATTGTAGTATTTTAGTGGGAGTTGGGTGTCAAAACTCATACCAATTTTCGAGAGTCCTTATGCCAAGTAAGGATTATATAGTAGATTATAAGAAGTTAATGGCCCCTGGTTAGGTAAGTCGCAATTACTAGATAAATTGATTGCTTCTGAATGGCCATGAGTATTTGCTTAATTTTTGTCTAAAGAAGAAAAAATAGACTAGCATTTAGTGCCTGATGAATAAATTTGAAATTTGGAATATGTTATTGTATTATCTACCAAGATACTACTTAAGATAGACAGGGATTGCCCACCCATATGAAATGATACACCATTTGTAGAGTTTAACAACCGTTAAACCCTACTAAGTATGTTGGTTATACGTAAGTCCTGAATAAAATTCAACAAAAAGTAAGGCCATAAAAAATTACTTATGCTATTAAAGTCAACAACTAGACATATTCGTATTTTTGCAGGAATTGTGGAAAATAATAAACTTCTTCCTGATGATCAGTTATTAACTTTAGATATTGATCCTGACAATGAACTTAACTGGAATGATACTACTGTGCAGCAGGTTTACCGAAAATTTGACGAATTGGTAAAATGTTATAGCGGTTCAGATTTAACTGAATACAATCTGCGTTGTATGAGTTCTGATTTAGAACATTTTGTCCGTACACTATTACAATTAGGTCAGATTAGTTATAATCTTGGTAGTCGTGTTAATAACTATAGTCTGGGACTACCTAGAGTAGACGTGGATACTGAAGCTAAATAGCAATATCATTTCAGTTATTAGTTATCATTACCCCTGGCTGCTTATTACCTATAGGAATTACCAAAAACTACCATATTATAGTATAGGTTTTCATGTTGCATAGCAATCGTGGCCGTTAACCACTAATTACTACAAATGGTTTATAATTATATCTTTATGGGTAAGTTATGACTTAGAGATATAATACCAATTACCATAAACTTTGCTATACTTGGATTTTCTATTTCTAAATATTATTTGTTGGAGCAAATGCTCTATAGAATAGTAACTTCGGTTATGAGAGAAAGTTATTTTTGCAATATTGTAAGTATAGCAAGACTTTTGAGAATTGATAAACTCAGAAAATATTTACAACTTAGTAAGTGAGAGAATTTTGACTTTCTTAATTTGATCAAACAGTTGTAAAAATTAAAAAAACTATAAATAAACTCTGAAACTCTTGCCCATTACCTATTCCTATAAAAGCAGTCAGATTTTGGACAACCTAAAAATAGAATTACTATATCTATCAAAATGGTATAATAGTTGAAGGTAAAAAATTACTTACTAGCAATTGGCATTTTGAGACATCGGAATTATACTGAGAACTAAGGCGCGAAAACCTAATTCAATTTAATATAGATAATCAATAAAAGTATAACTTACATAAAGAAATGGGCGAAAGCGGTGAGGACTCCTGATGCAAAACACTATGCCAAAACACTACCTGTGGGCTATAGGTGAAGGGATCGAGACTTATCGGCCAGGAGAGATAATAGCAAATCGCTATCAAGTTCAGCATGGTAGGATTTTACTAGATACTCAACCAGAAAAAATGCCCCAGATGCCTGAAGAAATCCCGGGTATAATAGAGCCATATTTGAAATTATTTCCCTACAGACTTCATATACCTCAAGTTTTTGGACTGGTGACAGTAGCAGAAACAAAAGGGACTAGGACAATATGGCTCCTAGAACAAGGGCCAATAAATGAAGAAGAAATAAGCTTAGTTCCAGAAATTACTAAAGTATGGAAAGATGCTACACCGATGCGACAGCTAAACTGGTTATGGCAAATAGCACAACTATGGCAACCGTTGAATGTGCAAAAAGTAGGTTTTAGTCTACTAAATCCAGAAAATCTGCGGGTAGAAGGACAATTAGTACGTTTAGTAGAATTACAGCCAGATCAAAAATCTCTGACATTGCAGCACTTGGGTTGGTTATGGCAAAAATGGGTAAGCAGTGCTAACCCAGCAGTAGGAAAATTTTTGAAACAGCTATCTCAACAAATGATCACAGGCGAAGTCAAAAATGCTGACCTACTAATAACACAACTAGATAAAGCTTTAGAAGTGTTGGGGCGATCGCAAGTTCGTAGCGTTCACATTACCACGGCTACAGATACCGGACCCAACCGTTCTCACAATGAAGATGCTTGTTATCCTCCTAGTCAAACTGTCATTAGCTATCCACCTAGTTCTAAGACAGTAGCTATTGTTTGTGATGGTATTGGTGGTCAAGATCGGGGTGAAGAAGCGTCTCAGTTAGCAACTAAAGTTTTGTACCAACAACTACAAAAGATTCCAGAAAATGGAGATCCTCTAACTATAACTACAAAGTTAGAAGAATTCGCTTGTGTGGCTAATGATGCTATTTGCGATCGCAATGATAATGAGAAACGCTACGGTTATCAACGGATGGGAACTACCCTAGTGATGGCACTTGCTTATCTCCATCAACTCTACATTGTTAATCTAGGAGATAGCCGTGCTTACTGGATTACTCCCAGCAGATGCTATCAAGTTACTGTAGATGACGATATTGCTAGTCGTCAAGTCAGATTAGGTTATTCTTTATATCATGATGCTATCAAACAAGCCTCATCAGGTGCTCTCGTACAAGCTTTGGGTATTACTAGCTCAATAAGTCTACATCCAACGGTACAACGTTTTTCCATAGATGAGGATAGTATTTTTTTGATTTGTTCTGATGGTTTAAGTGATCAGGATCGTGTAGAAGAATGTTGGCAAACAGAAATATTGCCATTACTAGATGGAAAAATTGATTTAGTTACAGTTAGAGAGAGATTAATAGAAATTGCTAATACTAAAAATGGGCATGATAATGTGACAATAGCTTTAATGTATTATCAGGTTACATCTAAAGGTGAGATGACAGAAATATCGCTTCCACCTATAGATGTTAAGACTTCTTCTAATAATAATCATAGTCAATTTGTTAAGAATAAACCTAAAACTTTTATGTATGATTTAGAATATAGAAGTTGGTGGTTTTATGTGTTAGGAATTTTAATACTTCTGGGATTAGGTGGAATATTAGCATATTTTTTAAGTTCTAGAGGAAAAACACAGCCTAGGGTACCAACAATTACCACATTTTCTCCAATTTTATCCTTAAATGTAAATGTAGGGTCATTAGATGTAGGGTCATTTATATTGATTGGTGATAGGGACTCTCTAAATGACACATTCAACGAATCTATTGAATTACTAACTAACACTAGGGACAATACTGTTCAAGGTAGAGTTGCTAATGGTAGTATTCTCAAAGTAACCAAAAAATTTTATAAATCTGAAGAAACTTGGTTAGAATTAAAAGTATGCTCAACTAAGAAAAGATTAACTACCGATCTAGAATTTATCTATTACTTACAACCAAAAGATGTAGGTTGGATTCAACAAGTTACAATAGAGAATAGCCTAGATATTATTAATCTCTTGGAGGTAAATCTAGAGCAAGTAGATGAATGTGCCATAGATTAGTCAAAATCAACAAATTAATACGAAGAAAAATATTTATATATTGAGAACAAACTAATCCCTAATCCCTAATTCCTATTCCCTACTTTTTACTCCCTTTTATCATAAATCTCTATATAACTTAAAAGCCAATTAGCTATGGTAGCACGACGTGCTTGTACAGGAGTAAATTCGCCAATTTTATAGCCTTTGAAACCCAATTTTTCTTTCAATAATTGTTTATTTTCTTTAGGAATAGAGCGAGTCAATTTCACAGTAGGCGGACGAAATTGAATAAAATTGGGAGGTTCTGGATATTCCTTTTGCCACTTGGGTGCTACTCTGGAAATATCCCACTCACAGGTAGTATTATCATAGCGATAACCAAGATAATACCAAACTAATTGATTAACAGTATTGTCATCAATTTTTTCATCAATAATTGCCTGAATAGTTTGTATATTGAGTGCTGGTAGTTCAGACATAAAACTTGATTCCTTAAAACTTAATTTAGATGATTCTGTGCTAAGATTATCTAGAAGTAGAGGGCATCTCTGGTATAGTATCATGTCCGGTTGAATAGGTATAAATAAATTAGGGAGAAGTAGGGGGGAACGGCCGTTCCCCCCTACAGGAGTCAGGAGGGAAGAGGAGGAAGTTTTTTATCGCTAATTATCTGGACATGATTAAATTAAGACAGACATATTTCTATTAATAAACTGGGTTTTGACCACTGAATTATTTGCTGATCGGAGGGTTCGGTCTCCAAATCTTATTTGGGCTAAGCTTTGGATATCAAACCCCTACAGTTTTTTCACATATTATAGCAATGTGCACTGGTATGTTGCTATAATACAAATTGCTACAAATATAATATATGCGAAAGTATTGGTAATACTAGCATAAATTTGTACTACATTTAAAGAGAATAGTAATATGTAAATATTTGAGCGCTCATTGCTATATTTAGGATTGAGTATATAGAAGTGTCCAGGGTGATGAGGACACTCTCGCACCTATGAAATTTAGTTGCAGCAAGAATATAGAGGGGAATAGCCATTCGCCTCTACTTCTCACTTCTGACTTCAGCTATACATTCTTTTTCTGCCATTAATAACATTAAATCTAGGACTCGATTTGAATAACCCCACTCATTATCATACCAAGAAACAACTTTAAAGAAATTGGAATTAAGTTCAATTCCAGCACCTGCATCAAAAATACTAGAATGAGA
>JAKQYF010000178.1 GCA_023356535.1 Trichodesmium sp. MAG_R03
GATGCCTTATCTAATTTAGGATTATATCGTTTTCGAGAATTGTTAAGTTATAAACAAGAATGTTTTGGCTTTTTGTTAACCATAGTAGATAGGTGGTTCCCCAGTTCAAAAACTTGTTGAGCTCACGGGGTGACAAGCTAGTTGAAAGCTATATATAGAAAGGGATTTGCCTTCGGGGCTTGAAGAATATTTCAATAAAAAGAAAACGTTTATTGAGAAATGTTGGGGTGTAGTGCAGGGCAAACGCATCTTATTTTAAAGTTTTGACAGGGTAAGGATGCCAAGCTTCTGAGTATTTATACTCATTGCTCCTACAAACCTTAACGGTAAAAACTTCCATGATTTAGATGCGTTTGCCGTGGGTGGATAAGAGTGAATTGGCGATCGCTACCTCCCAAGCTCAAAATCGCATTCTTTTTTTGTTGAATTACTATTCAATTTATTGCCTCAAATAATTGCTGTATCTACCATTAAGCTTACTTGTCACCCCGTGAGCTTGTTGAGTCTGCCCAAATATACTAGATTAGCCCCTACGTGAAAGGGTTTATCATTGTCAAAATTGTGGGCAAGTTATGGACAGGGACTTGAATGGGTCAATCAATCTCGAAAATTGGACAAAAAATGCCGATAGCTTATCGATGAACGCCTGTGGACTTGAAGGTGCCGTCTCCCTTGGTTGAAGCAGGAATTGAACAGCAAGCCTGTCTAGGTTTGTATAGGTTTCATGAAGCAGTGTGTTTCGAGGTAAACCCAGAAGAGTTCCCTAAATAGGGGCAGGTTTTATTATTGATTTTGATGCTGATAATTGAATTAACTAAATCTACACCACACCCATGAATAAATATTAGACATCTCCGAAAATAGTCAAACACCTACTATAACTAAGCAATCCGATCTCAAGGGTGAGAGAAATGGGCTGCTAGAAGGGAGGAGGCAAAAAGTGCTTATGCTGAAGTCACAGGAATTGAAGCTATTTTTTAAGAAGGCATATGATTTTACATGCCCGATTTAGGATTGCTTAATCGTTTGTCACACACTTCAGATTATAAATTACTACAAGCATATTTTTAATGAATCAGGTGGATTACAGCTTCGGTCATTAAGAATAATTATTAATACTGTATAGTATAATTTTTTATCAGACAAGGCTTTCAATCCCTAGTTTTATATGCTACATTTTGAGGTGGGGAATGTGGGTTGATAATTGTTAGGCCTATTTTGACATCCTCCCCGGTCTAAAGGCACTGGGTAACAACCGAGCCGTATCCCCTCGGCGGGTTGACATTTCACAGGCTGCTGCTACTTTGGCAGTAGTCTAACTGCTGGCCTCAATGTCCGTTTTTGTCTCGGTAAGCCCACCCGCGACTAATATATTTCTTGTGAACTAAAAAGCAAGAAGGACTAAGCCAGTGAAAAAAAATTAACTCAAAAGTCCCCCGCTTATGGGCGAGGCTTTAAACCCAATTTTTCGGTAAAAGTATTTCGTAGTATAATGAAAGCTCATTGATTTTCACAGTAGCCGCTAATGTCAAGGGATAGCCACCTAGAAAAGCGATGGGACTGGACTTCATTTGCTCTGATCCATGAGGAATCCTGGGGCTCTTGCTAGGTAAATTTAGACAAAAAACAACTATTAATTATAGCATAAAATATTTTAGCAAGAAGTCTATTTTAATTTTATTAAATGTTAATGCTGATCAGAAAATAATATCAAAACTACTTGCCCTACTCCTCTACTACTATTTATTTTGCTCTACCTTCAAAGCAGCAATAACTTTTTCATACTCAATTTTCACCTCATAAAAAATCTCTATTGCTTCTGCTGGAGTAGAATTTCCTGACTCATAAGCTGAACGAGCTAATACTTCTAATTCCTGACAAACCTTATAAAGATTCATTGCTCCTAAAGTACCACTAATAGACTTCAAAGAATGAGCAGCATTCTTAAGTATTAGCGGGTCAGTTTGATTAATAGCAATATTAATATTCTCTAGCAGTTCAGAAGAAGTATCCAAGTAAATATCTATTGCTTCATCTAGAGCTTCTATTCCTCTCAAATCTTCTATTAACTTACTCTCAAGAATAGTCTTTTCAGGAAGATTATGATTATTATTTTCCTCAGTTTCTAGAGAAATATTGGATGTGGAAAAAATCGGTTTTTCTTTTCCCTCAGAAACAACAGACCTACATTTACTCAATGCTTTGATAAGCTGCTCTATTTGTATGGGTTTACTAATATAATCATCCATTCCCGCAGCCATACATTCTTTGCGATCCCGATCCATTGCATTAGCAGTCATAGCAATAATTCGAGGTCTTTTCTGAGGACTTTTGTCAGAATATTCTCTAGGATTTTCATATTCTAGCTGAATGCGACGAGTAGCTTCTAAACCATCCATTAAAGGCATTTGTACATCCATCAAAACTACATCATAAGGCAAACTAAATACAGCTTTTAAAACTTCTAAGCCATTACTAGCAACATCAGCGCGATATCCCATCCGTTGTAAAATTTGTAAAGCTACCTTTTGATTAACTAAATGGTCATCAGCTAATAATATTCTTAGGGGTAATTGCTCTGCCAATAAAGGAATTACTTGAGAGTTTAGTTGATTATGATTTTTGACTTTTACTTTAATACCTTGCCCAGAAAAAATATTTAGTAAGATTTCATAAAGCTGAGATTGTTTGATAGGTTTATTAATAACTGTTGCATATAATTGATGAGAAAGATTAATTTTTTGCTTATTTAAAGAAGAAAGAAGTATCAGAGGTAAATTCTGATAAATTGGATCTTGACGAATTTTTTTTGCTAAACTTAAACCGTCAATTTCTGGCATCTCCATATCTACAATTGCCACATCAAACTTATTTTCTGTCTCAATTAATTCTAAAGCATGATTAGCATTTTCAGCAGTGCTGACGATCATTCCCCAAGATTCAGTGTGTTGTCGCAAAATTTTTCTATTAGTACTATTATCATCAACGATTAATGCTCTCTTATCTAATAAATAAGATGAGCGACCATCTAAATAATTAGTTTTAATTAATTTATTTTTAATAGTCTGCGTGCTACATTTGGCAACTATTGTAAAATAGAAAGTTGAACCAGGTTTTTCATTCACAACAGATAATTTTTGATCTAAATTAGCTAACCTATAGCCTACTGTAGGATTTCCCCCAATTACACCCATACTCTCAACCCACATTTGACCACCCATCATTTCAGCCAATCTTTTACTAATAACTAATCCTAAACCTGTCCCCCCATATTCTCGACTAATAGAAGAATCAACTTGACTAAAAGACTTAAATAAACGATTCATATGATTACTAGGAATACCAATACCTGTATCTTTAACTAAAAATTGTATTTCATACACAGGCCAAATACTATAAGTATTAGATTCAGAAATATTTTCTGCTCCTGAATTTTGTAAAGTCTCCTCTATTTCTAGTCTTTTTCCACTAACAGAAACTAAGACCTCACCATGAGAAGTAAACTTCACAGCATTGCTCAAGAGATTAACTAAAATTTGACGTACCCTAGTAATATCTCCCATAACCATAGTTGGAGTTTCTGGGTCAATAAAATATGTAAGTTCTAATCCTTGTTCGTAAGCTTTTGCTGCTAATAAATCAATAGATTCTTCCAGACAAATTTGTAAATCAAAAAGATGTTCTTCCAAGTCTAATTTTTCTGATTCTATTTTGGAGAAATCAAGTATATCGTTAATTAATGTAAGTAAAGTATCACCGCTACTACGAATAGTCTCAACAAAATCTTTTTGGTTTTCTTTTAAAGGAGTATCTAATAGTAAACCAGTCATACCAATAACTGCATTCATTGGGGTTCTAATTTCATGGCTCATAGTTGCTAAAAATTCACTTTTAGCTGTAGTCGCAGCTAGTGCTTCATCCCTGGCTTTTGCTAAATCAGTTGCCGTTTTTTGACGCTCTAATTCTCCACCTATCCACTGGGCCATTAGTTTTAATAATTCTTTATCTACAGCTTTAAAAGGTTCGCTAAGAGATTGAGGACTCCAGAAATTGAGAGCACCATAAACTGAACCTCCTACCATAACTGGCGCTCCCATATAAGCTTCGATTTGAAAAGCGATATCTCCTGTGATAGAAAAACCTGAATATTGAATAGATTCAAAACATATTGGCTTTTCTACCATATCTGTAAAAATAAAGGTTTTTTCTAGGTCAAATTCTTGTCCTTTAGAAATAGAATTATCAGGAGTTATAGATGCTATAATAGTAAATATACCATTTTCAATTTTAGATAATACTCCTATTTCTAGACCAAACTTTTCACAACCCATTTCTAATAACTGTTGGAGGCGATAATTCAAACAAGAACTCAGAGAACTATCTGTATTTTCATGTTGATAAGGAGTCGAAGTTATTTGATATAATCTCCGAATAGCTGCTTCACTTTCTTGCAATTCTTCTTCTCTTTGTTTACGCTCAGAAATGTCGCGAGAAACTGCAATAATTTCTTGTACTTGACCTGTTTGAGAGTCACGAATGGTACGAACAGTAGTTTCCAACCAAACAGATCTACCATCTTTACAAAAGACCCGATAAGCAAGAGTTAAAGTTACTGGATTTTTCAGAATAGCATAATAAGCTTTAGCAATTGCTTTAGTATCTTCAGATGCAAAAAATTTTTGGGGATGATTACCAACAAGTTCTAATGGAGAATATCCTAAAAGGTTGCTACAAGTAGGTGAGACATCAAGAAAAATCCCATTTCGAGAGTGACAAGAAACAATATAAGTAGAGTTTTCTGTCATTAGTCTATAGCTTTGTTCACTGTCTTGCAGGTCAGATTGATAATTTTCTAATGCTTCAAGTATTTTATTCATAGTCTCTGCTATATTAGATAATTCATCATTCCCTGGGATTGATACACGGGATGAAAAATCTTTACTGGAGACTATTTTGTTAACTATTTTTCTGAATTTTAAAACACGGGAGATTACTAATTTTTCTATAACTGCAATTATCATCACATAAAAAACACAACCTATTATTACCCATGAAAGAATAAAGTAACCCCAGAGTGATGGACTATAGTTGTGAATTATTCGATCTATTTTTACTTGTAAAATTAGAGCAGGTTGATTATAAATATCTTTGACAATTGTGTAGCCAGCTATTTTATTAGAGCTAAGAGGTTGTACGACTATTTCTGAAGTTTTTAGTTTGAGTTGCTGATTAATTTGTAGGGAATTATGGTCCCACCGACTAATAGTTAGTGATAATTTTGTGGATTCGGCTAACTTTGATATCATTGTATTATCTAGGTAGCGTCCAACAATTAGGGCATCGTTGGTCAGATTATCCTTTTCATTGGGAACAGAAGTAGCAGCAATTAGGACAGGTGCCTCTGGTAAAAGAAGAATACCTATTTTAGGTAGATAACTTTCCTGCTCTATATTTTGAACGAGAAGTAGATGTTTTTTTAAGCTTTCAGGCATTAGTATTTCTGTTTGTTTATTTAGATCAAATCCTTGACTAAATAAAATTTCTCCTTGAGAATTAACTCGTAAGATTAAGTTAAGTTTTTGATTAATAAAAAAGTTTTTAACTGAATTAAAATTAATAAATTTTTCTCTTGGTAGGTTAGGATTAGATTCTAGTTTATTTTGATTAGGCAAATTTTTTGATAATAATAATACTCTATCTTGTTTTGCTATGAAAGATAAATTGGACAACTGCTCATTTAATTTATTTAATGCTCTGGCAACATCTAGACGAACGTAATCTTCCTTCAAATCTCGGAAGTCATAAAGTAATATAATTAATATTGTAGTATACAAGATTACTACAAGACTAGCGATCGCTGTACTAATAACTATTAGTGTTTTTTGACGAAGTTTCATTAGATTGTTTCCTATTGATTCTATTCAGCAACCAGCTACCGATTTTTGTTGCTCTTATTTAAGAATAAAAATTCTTGATTAAGAATTTGCTTTTTTCTGATAGCTACAGCGGATTTAATCAAACGTGAGGCACAACTGTCCCTGGTAAGATACCCGTGTTACAAAGTTAAATCTTTGTATATTTGGAATCTACTGTATTACCCTAAGTATGATTATTTATAGAATTCATTTGAAATCTTCTTATACCAATTTGATAGACTTAAACAACACTTGCAAAAGAAATGAATAAAATCTGAAAGCTAAGATGTCAAGCTATATGTAATCTGAACTTATAAAATTGGTATGACCTAATAATTAGGCTTATAGTTTATTGGTTTAATTCTTATTAGCATTATTTGCATAAATAGTTTTTAATTTAACCATTACAAGCACCTTTAATTTCTCGATATGCTAGCTACTTAAGAAACTAATTTAGCTAAAAAAATACGAAAATTGGGTTATATAAAAAATTTTATTGGGTCAAATAATTTCCTAATCACAGCTTAGCAATTTAGAACAAAAGAAGGTATAAGCATATCTGAATTAATTGTCAGGGTTGTCTCAGGATTAATAGCTAAGTTAATGACAATTATAGTTCAAGTATTTTTTGAGCAAGAATAGAGTCAAATGAAATTTATAGTTAAATGGACAAACAATTTGAGATTTGGCAAATGGAAATTATATCCATCCTCTTGACAAACGTGTATCACAGTAGGTATTGCAGTATTTTCAGTTTTAGGACTAGGCACTGTGGCTTTGTGGACAAGTTGGAAGATCCAGCAATTATTGATAGTTAGTTACAAGCATAACATTGAGCAAATAGCTGAGGGTTTTCCCAAGGATGTTGAAATGTATAGAAAAACTTGGTACAAAAACAAATGCCTTACCGAAAAATTGGGTTTAAAGCCTCGCCCATAAGCGGGCAACTTTTTAGTTGATTTTTTTCCACAGGTTATGTTATCATACTTTTTACTTCAAAAGTCATTCTATGAAAGCCAGATTTAAGTACCGTATATATCTAAAACATTGGGCAAAAACACCGATTAGCACGGCTCTAAAGGTTGTGTCCGTGTTGTCTGGAATGATAGTCTAGCTGGCTGTCAGGAAAAGTACAAACTAGGAAAGAAAAAACCGACTAATTCTGAATTACAAAAACAGTTTATTACTCATGCTAAAAATCCTGAGGAAATAGTTTGGCACAAATGTTGTTTCTGCCCTTGCCACTACAGCAATCTTTAAACGATTTCAGCCAGGCTGATCAAAACTTTTTTAAACCAACTCAAGGCAACAGAAATAGATTTAGGAATTCAAACTTTTGCGACTCTAGGGACGTTTCGCTACGCGGCATGAAACGCATTTTTGTTATGCAACGTCCCTACATGGTAAAAAAATTGATGGGCCAAAACCTCTAAAGAAACGAATGCTCGAAGTACCCAAAACTAAGTAAGTCATTATCTAAAAAAACTAAGGGTTCTAAAGGATATGAAAAAGCTAGACTGAAAATAGCTAAATTTCATGGCAAACTGAAAGATACAAGGATAGATTTTCTACACAAATTATCTGAAGAACCTTGAAAATGATCAGGAATGGCAGGAAGTATTCAGTTTTATTCAAAGTTAGGATAAGGTCGTGTATTTATAGTTAAGTTCCCAGTAAAAATTGATATTCCTACTCTCAAATCAGAGATGATCACGAAGGTTTCTTGTTTTGTGATCAACAAGATGTCTACCTGACAAGGGTTTTAACCTTAATATTTGTACTTCATACTTTGAGTCAAGTGGTAAGAAAACTAAAAAAATTCACTAATATAGAATTAAAATGAATGAAAATTAATATTATTTATAAATTTAAATTTAGATGTATTAAAGCATTAGGTAAACTTAAATCAATACATATATTGATAATATTTATTGGTTTATTTGCATTCTGGGCAACATTTGACTTTTTAACTAATATATTAGCTGAATTTTTATGGTTTCAAGAACTAAATTATTTGCCTGTCTTAATAACTAAATTACAAACCGAAATGTTACTTTTGATAATTACTTTTGTAATTACTACAGGCTTTTTTTTTACAAATTTGAGATTAGCCAGTATTTTTAAGTACCCCAAAAAAAAAGTTCGGGTAACTGAAGTATACGAAGAAATAATGCTAATTCCTCCAGTTACTATGCCCTCAAGTAAATTGCCTCTTCAACCATCACTAGGGCTAGGCTGGTTATTATGTTTTATATTTGGATTAATTTTATTAGTAGGATTAATTTTAACTCATTATATTGAAGTCTTGACCAATTACTGGTACCCTGATTTCACAGTTGCTAAGGTATCTCCCCAAATCCCATCAGAATTTAATATAGAATCAATTTGGAAAATACTTACCTCAATACCATCTAACTTGTGGTTATTAGGATTATTTATTCTGTTATTTTTTGTTGTGATTGTTAATCCTATATTTTGGTTAAGTATATTTGCGATACTTCTCAGTTTAGTTTTTAGCTTTATTGTGTCTAGCCATTGGGGAAATATATTACAGCTATTGAATGCTACGCCCTTTAATAAGAGTGAAGATTTATTTCATATAGATATAAGTTTGTATGTTTTTCAACTCCCCGTTTTACAACTATTACAATTTTGGTTGATCGGGTTATTTTTATATGGATTTGTTGCTTGTACATTGATATATTTATTATCAGGAAAAAGTTTAAGTCAAGGTAATTTTTATCAATTTTCTCAACAACAACAACGGCATCTTCACGCTTTAGGTGGAGGTTTTATGTTAACTGTAGCATTTAGTTACTTTCTGGCTTGTTTTGAGTTACTTTACTCTCGCCATGGTGTAATCTATGGTGCTAGTTATACCGATATAAAAATTCAATTTCCTAGTTATGTATTTTTAGCTAGTTTAGCATTATTAATTGCATTTTTTCTATTTTGGCAAGCAATTTTTTCAGTCAAAACTATTCAGTCTTACATTGAGGCAAGTCTGTGGTTTTTACGTTTGGGCCGTAAGAGGAAAAGAAAGAAAAAAATTAGTGCTAAACTATTTGCTAATAGCTATTCATTAAGAGTAATTTTAACATGGTATTTAACAACAGCAGTAGTCACTGGTTGGTTAATACCAAATATTGTACAAATGGCAATCGTACAACCTAATGAGATAGAACGAGAAATTCCTTATATTAAACGTAGCATTCTCTTTACTAAAGAAGCTTATATTGATGTAGATAAATTAGAAGTTAAATTATTTGACCCAAATAATGAGCTTACCTATGATGACTTAATAAATAATAGGTTAACAATTGATAATATTCGTCTTTGGGATACAAGACCAATTTTACAAACGAATCGCCAATTACAACAAATTCGACCCTACTATGAATTTATCAATGCTGATATTGATCGTTATACATTTTTGAAAAAAGAGTCACAAAGAACAGAAGATAATCCTACTAAAAAACAACAAGTAATTATAGCTGCTAGAGAACTAAACTATGAATCTGTACCTGAGCCAGCAAAGACTTGGGTGAATAAACATTTAGTTTATACTCATGGCTATGGCTTTACTATTTCTCCAGTTAATAAAGTTGAAAAAAGTGGATTACCAAAATATTTTGTTAAAAATATTGGACCAGATCCAACTCTTCAAAAGAATAGCCCTTTAGAAGTATTAAACAGGATTAGATATAGCATTCCTATTGGTAAACCGAGAATTTATTATGGAGAACTTACCAATACTAATATTATTACTTCTACCGCAGACAAAGATAAAGAATTAGATTACCCTAGCGCCAAAGCAAACTCTTATAACACTTATGATGGCAGTGGGGGAATTGTTATTGGTAAAGGATGGCAAAGATGGATATTTGCTAAATATTTGAAGAACTGGAGAATTCTATTAACAAATGAATTTATACCTCAAACAAAGCTATTATATCGTCGCAATATTAATGCTAGAGTCCGAAGTATAGCTCCATTTCTACGTTATGATCATGACCCTTATTTAGTAGTAGCTAATCCTAACTTGGGAGACAAAAATGTTACTCAAAAAAATCCCAATTATCTCTACTGGATTATTGATGCTTACACTACAACTGATCACTACCCTTATTCTGACCCAGAAAATAATGAGTTTAACTATATTCGTAATTCAGTAAAAGTTGTAATTGATGCCTATAATGGCTCAGTAAAATTCTATATAGCTGACCCTAAAGACCCTATTATTAAAACCTGGAAAAAAGTATTTCCAGATATGTTTAATTCCATAGAAGAAATGCCAACCAGTCTTCGTACTCATACTCGCTATCCACTAGATTTATTTCAAGTACAATCTGAAGTATTATCAACTTATCACATGGATGACCCCCGGGTATTTTATAATCGGGAAGACTTGTGGCGGGTGCCGATTGAAATTTATGGCGATCTACAACAAAAAGTAAAACCTTATTATCTCATCACAAAATTACCAGCAGAAATTTCAGAAGAATTTATTTTACTTCTACCTTATACTCCAGCAAGTCGTAATAACTTAATTGCTTGGTTGGCAGCAAGATCAGATGGGGAAAATTATGGTAAATTACTGTTATATAAATTCCCCAAACAAAGATTAATATATGGTCTAGAACAAATTGAAGCTTTGATTAATCAAGACCCAGAAATATCAAAGCAGGTTTCTCTTTGGAATCGTCAAGGTTCAAAAGCAATTCAAGGGAATTTATTAGTAATTCCCATTAATAAATCTCTACTTTATGTTGAACCTATATATTTAGAAGCAGAGCAAAATAGTTTGCCAACTTTAAGAAGAGTAATTGTTTCTTATAAAAACCGAGTTGTTATGAAACCTACTCTTAATGAAGCACTCCGAGAAGTTTTTCAAGCACCATTCTGATTATAGCTAACAATTTTAGCATCTTTAAAATCTAAAGTAATACTTGAAAAATGATAGTTAAAAATTTTTTTATATTTATTCCAGTTTTTTCAGTTTAATATACTAGATTATTTCTTAGAGACTGGAGAAACCCAGCAAATAACCATCTATCTGTTGATATCCTCCCCGGCCTCAAGGCAACGAGTAACAACCGAGCCGTAGCTCCGATGCGGGTTGACGTTTCACGGGCTGCCGCTACTTTGGCAGTAGCCTTATACTTGCCGACCCGTCCGTTTTTTTGTCTCGGTATGCTCACCCGCAACTAATAGACATCTCCAAAAATACTCAAGCACTTACTGTGACTATTTTTCAAGGAATTAGCGCCTAATCCCCCACATAGTCTTTTTTTACATACTTTATGGTGTTAGAGATAGTTACTGTTAATTATTCACCATATTGAGCTATTGTTTTTGTTATCTTCTTTTCTACATATAGTAGGGTTCATGCTAATATTAATGCTCCTATTCTTAGTCTGACTAAACCACGTATTGTTAAAATTACTTTTTCATAATTATATTCCTTTAATCTGAACCAATCTCATGCTACCCCAAATATTTTGAGCAACCTAATAACATGTTCCACGAATATTCTTTTTTTAGCTAATTTCAAGTTATCTTCTTTCATTCCTGGCGACATTTCTTGTTTTCTAGGCTTTTTTTGGGTGTCATAGTCCTCTGTGCTCCTTGATACCCTTTATCTCCCTGAAATTTTTGTTCTTTATCAAAGTTTTTTTGTTGTTTTATGAGTAAATTTACATCGCTTTCTGGACCTCT
>JAKQYF010000179.1 GCA_023356535.1 Trichodesmium sp. MAG_R03
GCTTTAATTAATGCTTGAATTTCTGGAGCAGCACGACCAAAAATAAAGGGGTCTCCTCCTTTTAGTCTAATTACTTGTTTGCCTAATTTATATTTTTCTACTAATAAGCTATTAATTTCTGACTGAGATATACTGGGTTTACCGCCACGTTTACCCATCTCTATTTTTAAACAATTTTCTGGTGCTAGTTCTAAGATAGAGTAATTAACTAAGGCGTCATAAATTAAGACTTCTGCTTGAGTAATTAGGGAATGTGCTTTGACGGTTAAATATTCTTTATTTCCGGGTCCGGCTCCAATGATATATACTTTCATTTCGGTTATCAATTATTAGTTGTGGGTAAAAAGGTAGGTTGGGTAGAACGCAGTAAAACCTAACGTGGGTTTTATACTAAGGGTTTAGGTTAGCTTCTCCTCTTTTTAAGCTATGCTTTATAAACTATTTTTCTTAACATAAAACTTGACAAAAAAGAGAAGTAAAGATTGTTAGAATGGCTTTTGACGTTTTTTTGAAGCTATTTTTTCCTAAAAGTCTATCTATATTTCTACCTTTCTATTCCCCTATTTGTAACTATGGGTATCATATATATTGGCGATCGCGCAACAGGCAAAACTTCTCTTGCTCTTGAACTAGCTAACCCTAGTAGTAATAATTTTGTCAAAGTTATTTCCCCCCCCTACAACGAACTAAAGGCTTTACTGTGGGACGATGTAGCGGGGACAACCCGTGCTACGGATGGCAGGGAAGCTACCTATGACCGGACCCTAGAAATAGAAGTTGTCCTTTCCACTAGGCGCAAAACAATATATACCGACTGGGTCGATACTCCTGGAGAAATATGGCGAGGAAGTTGGCAAAAAAATAACCCGGACAAATGGGCCAGTTTTGTAGAAACTGCTCATAGTAGCCAAGGAGTTATTCTAGTTGTCCCTCCCTATCGGGAAATTATCGGCCAAGGTATGGGAAGCAACCCTGATGAATTTATTACTCAACAGCAGTGGGTGGGACGGTTTGATAGTTGGGTGAGTTTCTTCCGTTATGAGTGTCCAAATGTCAAACATATTGCTTTGTGTCTGAATAAAGTGGACTTACTCCAAGGTATTGACCTGAAACAGGAAGCCCAAAAATTGGCCTTTCATCCCCACAACTCCCGTATGAACTGGAATCAACGCAATGACTATATCTTCAAGCGCTTTTTCCGTCCTATTCGCTCCCATATTGCTCAACTTAATAAATACACTTCTGGTTTAAGTGTGAGGTGTTTTATTACTAGCATTTATAACCGTGAGCTTCTTGAGCTACCCTGGATTTATCTAGGAATTTATCTTAAAAGTGACATTTAACTTTAGTAAAAACTTATGGGAAATATTTGTATCATCGGGCCTCGGGCTTCAGGAAAAACAACCTACCTCGCTGGACTTTGCTACTATTCTGAGTATGGAGGTTCTCGTAGTAAATACACAGTTTCACCTATAGGCGATGAGTCTCGCGAACTAAAGGAAAAAGCGGAAGATACTATCTTGAAGGGATTATCCTTTGATGGGACTGGCCATTACATTCACACTATCGATGATCTTAACTACTACTCTTTTAAGATTGAAGTAAAAAGGGGACTCTTTCAACCCAGAAGTGTAATTATACTCAACGTTCGGGACTATCCTGGTGAAGTATTTGAGAATATCCTATACGCCAGTGCAGCAGTTAGTGTTCACGAAGAGTTCATCAACGAATGTTTTATGTCGGATGTTGACGGTTGTTTATTGCTCTTTACTGAATGGGAAAGTAGCAAAGATGATTTTTATAGTCAACTGATGAGTCGTTTTCTAGGAATAATGGATGAACACGGTCGTCTCCACAACTATCGCCTAGCTGTGGTGATGAGTAAATGTGAGCGGGGAGAAATTTGGCCAGGACGTATTGACCCTAAAACAGACTTATTTGGCATTTATTTAAAAAAAACTCTTAAAGCTCTCAAAGAAGGCGTTCCCAAACAGAACTTAGCATTTTTTGCCCTATCAACCTTCGGTGTTTTAGGATCTTATGACCCGCGACCAAACCATGATGATGCTTTAGGTAGTGGGGGACGAGCTTCGACTTTGCGCGTTCCAAGCCGTTGGAAACCCTATAATCTCATTGAACCCCTTTGTTGGTTAAACAGGGAGGGGCAAAAAAGGAGGGAAAAAATCAGAACTTGATCGAGATTATATCAAGTTTTCTTCTTTTTTTTTATTTACTTAGAGCTAATTTTTTTATAGTTATGAGTATGCAGAATAAAATAGATATTCACGAATTTAGTACAGGAATTAAGGTCAAACGCACACCAACGGGATGGGAATTAGGGATGTCTACCCTAGAATATATGAACCGGACGATTGACAAGATTCCGCAAGCAGTATTAGATTCAATCGCCAATCGCGAGTTTACCTTGGCAGAAGGGGTTGTGCTTTCAAAACCTGCGATCATGGGGCGGGTCGTAAGAGGGTACGGGGAAATCTGGTCAGTAGTGGCAGTGGTAACACGGGGTCGGGATGATCGTTGGCAAGGGGTGTTCCTATACCGTTATTTTTTTTGTCAGGGAGATAGAGGTATTGAAACAATTTTGCGCTGGATGGAAAAGCCATTAGTTTTTGACCCGTTTGATAATAGAGTGATAGGGCAACCTCACAAAGTAAATCTTAGTTCTAAGCAGGTTCCGTTAGAGAAGTTTCAGGAGATATTGAACCATTCGCCACCAATCGTTTTACCTGCTACAAAGCCTTGTACACCGTTGCTATTAAATGAAATGACGCGAATGCTGATACCCAATGGCGATCGCGCATGGGCTTATAAAGTGGCCAAATTGGAACTACCGGAGTATTTTCAAGTTATTTATCCTGCTAACTCTCAAGCAGAAACAGTTATTAGAGAAGTTATATCCCGCCGTCGGACTCTGTCAGTGCCGAAATATATTAAAACAGCAATTAAAGCGGTGATGAGCGGTCGGGTGAAGCAGGAACATATTATAACTTTAGAAAATGCTCTGGGAAACCCACAACTAAATAAGGATTATTGGAAATCTATTTTAGACAAGGAGGGAGCTTCTGAAGCTTTCATAGAAAATATTTATGGTGATCGCCATGTGCGATTGTTGACGTTAAAAGCAATATTGATTCCACAGTTTTGGCCGAATTTTCTGGCATGGCTTGCCAATTCTAAGGAATGGGAAATCCATTATGCTACTTCGTTAAAATTACAGGAATCTATGTTACAAGAAGCCCCAAAATTTGCTGAGGATTTTCCTAGACTTTCTGAATCTCTCAAAAGAGGTATTTACCAAGTCATTTCTCGCTTGATTGATCAGCCGAAAATCCTCAAAGAATATCAGTTGTTGTTAACTGGGTCAGGGTTGTGGCACCATATCATGTCCGATTGACAATAGTATAATTGTGAAGTATAGTTGTGTCACTATTTTTTGCCTAAACTGAACAATATAATATATGAAAGCTTATATTAAGTTAGAGGGAGATGTTACAGCAGAAGATTCTTTTTATTTTAAAGAACTTGCTAATCTCATAAAAACAGAATGTGACTTATCTGTAAAAGTTGAAGAAACAAAACCAGAACCTGGAGTAAAAGATGGTGGTTTAGCAACAGGCTTAAACATTGCTTCAATTGCTTCATTAACTCTAACTGGTATTCAAACCTTGTTCTCTACTTTACAATATTGGGAGTCAAGACAAGGGAATGGGGAATTAAGACCGAAGTATTCCGTATTGGTTATTGTCTATACTCGGACTTATAAGGAAAGGCATTTACTTAAAAATTTGTCAGCAGAAAAGGTTATAGAACTGCAAGAAATAATATATCAGCATCGACTCCTACCTTCTTTTGAAAATGAGTACATCAAAGTTCAAATATTAAAACATCAGTAAAGAACAATGTTAGAAGCTTCTCCAAAAAGAATTGCTCTGGTCTTGAATCCCTTAACTGGTAAAGAGCTAAAGGGAGTAAAGCGAGATGTTTCCAAAGTTTACTCTATTCTGACTGATCCACAACGAGGGATGTGTCTAGATAATGACTCTATATTAGTACACGATTGTAAAAGTAGAGACAGCTTTGAAAAAATTTTGAGGTCTACTCTCAAAAACTGGGAGGTCAAAAATCAGCTAGTTTTCTACTTTTCAGGACATGGGGATGTTCGGGGGAATAATCAGTATTGTCTAAAAATGGGGTTGGATAATTCAGAGTGGTATCCTTTTAAAAATTTAATGAATGAGTTAGACGTGGCAGAAGTTAAGCGTGCAATTATTATTCTTGATGCTTGCCATAGTGGAGCTGCTCTTGAAGGAAGTAAAAATGCAGACGGTAATATTTTTAATCATATAAACGAGGACGATATTCCTCAAGGAATTGCCATCATTGCTTCCTCTCGAAAGACTCAAAAAAGTCAAGAACTCTCGGATGGTTCGTCTGGAGTGTTCACAGATATTTTTTGCAGGGGTATTGAAACGAGTCTTGATGGAAAGGGAACAAATGATGGAAAAATTTATGTAGAGGATATTGTGAGTTATATTAATCATAAATTGGAAACAGAGGAAAAATATATAAAGTTTTCACAACGTTCACTTTTTTATCTGAATAGAGCCGAGAAAAAAATTTGGATTGCTCAAGGGAAAAAGAGGGAAGATTCTACAGCTTTGTATAGTCCAAATGATGTAGAGAAAATAGTTGAGAAATCGATTACTATGTTTATTCAAAGTCAAGGTAATACTACTGATTATCAGACTGCTGACTTAACTAAATTTGTCAAAGATAATGTTCAGAATGAACTTGGTGTAGATATTGACTTAAAGTTAGATAAGGAGCTTAAACCTTTTTCTAAGGATACTCTGTCTATTGGTATTAAAATGGCAATTAAATCGGTGATGAATAATAGGGTGAAGCGTGAACATATCAAGACTTTAGAAAATGCTCTGGGAAACCCACAACTAAATCAGGATGATTGGAAATCTATTTTCGATAGAGAGGGAGCTTCTCAAGCTTTCAGAGCAAGTATTTATAGCAATCGCAATCTGCGATTGTTGGCGTTAAAAGCGATGTTGATTCCACAATTTTTGCCGAATTTTCTAGCATGGCTTGCCAATTCTAAGGAATGGGAAATTCATTATGCTACTTCGTTAAAGTTACAGGAATCTATGTTACTAGAAACCCCAAAATTTGCTGAGGATTTTCCTAGACTTTCTGAATCTCTAAAATGCGGTATTTGTCAAGTCATTTCTCGCTTGATCGATCAGCCGAAAATCCTCCAACAATCTCAGTTGTTATTAACTGGGTCAGGGTTGTGGAGTCAGCTTTACAAAAAATCCCTTTCTAAGGAGTTGGAGAATGTTATCAATCTTATGGGAAATTATATTGCACAGAGGCAGAATTTGCACCTTCTGAAGAGTCAATATCCCCAATGGAGAAGTTTATTGGATAAAATGCAGAAGTTTTGGTATCCGCCAGAAAAATACGATCATAACTATAGGAGTTTGGCGAGGCTGTTTGAGAAAGTAGGAACCCTCCGACTCGCTGCTATTTTCTATCAAATAGGAGAGGGTAGCGTTCCGAAATCGTTGTTTCACAAATTTTCAGGGAAAAATTCTGAATTAATTCTTTTTAAAAAGAGGATTAATCGAAGAAAAGACATAGGAGATTGCGTTAAGGAATTAATAGAAGAGGTAATTGTTTTTTGCAGGACTTACGCAAAGATAGTTGGAAGAAGATGTTCAATGAAACCTTACTTCTATATCCTTGCTAGCATAACTTCCGCCCTTCTAGGATGGAACATTGGACAGCTATTCCTTAGTGACTTTGGCTTGTTTACCCTCTTGGCTAAAATTGGCATTTTTCCCGAAATTATCTTATTTCCCTGCATCGCTATATCCCTGGCGATGGGTAGTGTCGCTAACGAAATCTTCCTTAGTAACCCCATTCGCCCGAAAATCATCCTGCGGACGCTACCCGCTCCCTTGTTTATCGCTTTTAGTATAGGAATTCTATCCGGTTTAATAGCAGGTGGCATTTCCCAAATCCTCTTAGCTCCCGGAATAGCTATTCGCCCTTTCATTGTTCGCGTCTGTAGTTGGTTGCTAGTGGGAGTTTCCGTTGGCTTCGCCGAAGGGTTTAGTTGGCGGTGGCGTAGTATTAAAACTGGCAACGCAAAATACTTCCAACAACGCCTTTTTCTTAGTCTCTTCGCAGCTAGTCTTGCCAGTCTCATAGCTGCCAGCACCTTCGAGTTAGTGCGCCAGGTTCAGGGAACTATGCCAGCCACCTCCAAACCTTATGAAGATCCTTTTGGCTTTGCTATTCTGGGATTGTGTTTGGGGATTGGTTTTAGTCTTACCAACTTTGCGCCCAGTTATATGCCTGCATTGAGAGCAGGAAGTGGATTCGAGTATTCAGGGGAAGAATACGATGCCATCGATCCCTGTTGGACAATCCTTAGTCGATACTATCCCAGGATAGACAGTTCCGTTCTCAAGTTCATCAGTTACCGTTATAACTACGGATACGATGATCATGACAAAATTGAGGAAGGTTTGTCTATAAAACTCCCCAGGCAGGGAACTATTCACATTGGTTCAGACTACAAAGCTCATATCTCCCTTCCCGACATCCCTATGCACGCTGCGGAGATCCAAATTAAAGGGAAAAACGCAGTTTTAATTCCTAATCAAAAAGTTTTCAATAGCATTGCTATTAATGGAACGCGACTTAGTTTCTACCGTAAAATTCCTCTAAAACATAACTATGTCCTTACTTTCTACACTTATAGTGATAATATCGAAGTTCCGGAACGCTATCGTATGGTCTTCTATAACCGCTTTTTCGATCCGATGGCTTAGTAGTTTGGCTATAGCTATACTAGGTTTTAACAATCCAGTTTTCGGACAGACTGCTGAAATTATTGGTCGTCCCATAGTCAAGGACGATGAAATCACCCTCCGCCTTCAAGTCACTGAAGATGGAGAACGTCCGGCAATGTTGCTTGAAAAACAGGATTTTCGAGCAATTGTCGATAACAAAGTGGTAGATATTATATCCTGGAAAAATCCTGAAGAAACTATGCAATTATTTCTCAATGCTTTGCCAGGAGAATATAAGATTGTTTATCGGGAACCAAACCCGGAACGCGCCTCTAAACATGAAGTTTTTGTGACAGCTACAGTTAATGGAAGGGATGTAGATACTACACAGAAATCTTATACTATTAATGCTTTTGGGCGATCGCTACCACGGCAAATCAGGTTAAGAATGACAGGGTTAGTGTTGTTGCTTTTGGGGCTAGGAGGAGCTGTACCTTTTTTTATTTGGAGCCACCGACTCAAGCAAGAAACTGAAAAGGATTTTTGATGACAAAATGGACAACTTTTTTTGTGATTTGCTAAAAATTAATAATTATTACTCTAATTATATAGAAAAGTTTCCTAAACAAGCAAGGACTCAAGCAAGAAGCTGAAGAGGATTTTTTCTAGAAAAATGGATAATTGTTTGAATTTGCTACAATTACATGGTCTAATTATATAGAAAAGTCAAACATGGTAAAATTTTATGCTCAAGAAAGTCGAAAAAATTCATTTAAGTTTAAAGGAGTTTAGAGTTGGGTATTTTCTAGTTGTTCTGTTTTTGGGTTTGTGTAGTTGTAGGAATAGTTCTGAAAAAATTACTTCCTTATCACCTTCAAATGTGGAAATACCTACCGAAACTATGAATAATTCATCCTTTGCCAAAACAAAAGGTTTAGATTTAGTTAAATCTTTCCAGACAAATAATTTTCATATATTTATTTATAATAAAAAAGATAAATTATATTACTACGGGATTAGAAAAACAGGAAATCGTGATTCTCTTTTTCTATCTGCTAATTACCAAGAGGGGATAGGATATGTTGCTGTCAATAAAGGATACAAATACATCATTAATGATTCTTACCTAAGCGTTTATAAGGGTGAAACTCTACTACGAAAAAAACCAGTTATTAAATAAGTTGAACAAGGTTGGTGACAACTACAATTAATGGAAAGGATGTAGAGACTAAACTGAAGTCTTATAATCTTAGCGCTTTTAGCCCTTAAGCGATCGCTACCTTCATGCAACAAAGCAATTATATAGAGAGGTTTGTTAATGACTATCTCTCAGGAGAAAAAACTACAATGAACTTGCAAAACTTGACTCAAAAACTCCCCAAACCAATTCTCTTCGGAATATTCGGCGCCACTGGATGTCTTATAGCTGGCGCAATATTTGGTGAAATGTGGCTATCTCTGACCAGACGACCTCCCCAACCTCAAACTGTCGTTCTCCTCATGGACACTTCTTCTAGCATGTGGGGTGGCAAACTTCTAGAAGTCCAAGCAGCAGCTACCGGATTCATTAACCGACAAAATTTAACTGTTAATAACGTAGCCATCGTAGAATTTGCCGACAACTCCCAAGTTCTGACCAATTTTGACGCCGATCAAACTGAGCTCAAACAAGCGATCGCCAATCTCACCCCATCTGGAGGCACAAACCTTGCTCAAGGCCTCAAAACAGTCGCTTCTCTTCTGCGAAACAGCAACACTCCCAATATTCTCCTATTTACAGACGGTCAACCCAACAACCCTAGGGCCTCAGAATCAATAGCTCGACAAATCCGAGACACAGGGATTAACTTAGTAACAGTAGGAACCGGAGATGCAAACAGTAACTATCTCACTGCCTTGACAGGAAATCCAGACCTAGTCTTTTTTGCTAACTCTGGAGAAATAGACCAAGCTTTCCGAGCTGCTGAAAAAGCCATCTCACAACTATCTGACACAAGTGGTGATTATGGCCTAATCTTCAGTATTTTCCGCATAGGAGCATGGAGCGGTTTTCTGGGTCTCGGAATTGGACTAGCCTTAATCATTGGACAAAATTATAACCTCCGTCGCCGGTTATTGTCAAGCCAAGAAGTTGCTCTTGGAAGTGGGGGCGGTTTTCTCGCTGGAGTAATTGGTGGAGCGATCGGTCAATTAGCGCTTATACCAACCATTAACCTCCCGACCTTAGCGATCGTAGCTCGAATGACCGGCTGGACTTTTCTCGGAACCCTTGTTGGTGGTGGAACCTCCTTATTTGTTCCTAACCTGCCTCGTGGAAAAGCCTTTGTGGCTGGAGGGTTGGGAGGCGTTTTAGGAGCAACTTGCTTTCTATTGCTCAATGCAGTAGTAGGTGTTATTCCAGCCCGTTTGGTAGGAGCAGGCATTTTAGGATTTTGTATTGGGTTGGCCATCGCTTTCAGTGAACAACTAGACCAGGCAGTAGTATTATTAGTTCGCTGGAACAACTCAGAATCTACAACTATTTCCTTAGGAAAAGAACCCATTGAACTTGGTAGCTCCCGGAATGCTCATATTTATTTATCAAAAGATGCTGGGTTTCCGGTAAAGTTTGCTAAAATATATATCCAAGAAGGAAAAATTCTTTTAGAATTTGACCCTTCAATTCAAAAACTCCCGAAGTTTCAAAATATGAAAGTTTTGAAACAAGAACTTTCAGATGGCTCAAATCGTAAATTTGGAGATGTATTATTAGAAATAAAACAAAAAAATATACTCAAATAGTTCTTACAGCCCTTTCCCTTCTTCTGAGGGACGGCCACGCGGTCCATATTCCCGCACCCCTACTAATAAGAATCTAATTTGGCAAACAAAAATTTATGGTAAAATACACACTGACAATTGCGAACAAAAATCAACCTAACTTAAATTCTGTATCCTACAGTTTAGAGTTAGGTTATGAGTTTGAAAATAATCCAGAACGGTTCTTTAATAGAGAATTTCGCAAACAACTCCGCTCAAATCTCCAACAAAAAACATCCTGTTCGATAAATGATTACCATATAGAAACTATTGTTGAAATTTGGACAGAAGATATCTGTAGGGGCTATCGCTCAACCAGTCTCAGTCTCAATCTCCTCCCACTCGACTTCGATAATATTCATCGACTTCAAGACCCAGGAGATTTCTCAATTCCCGATCTATTTCCCCCCGATCTAAGTCAAATTTGCCCCCAAAACGGAGCTTTCCCTCCATTGATCTTTAATTAAACCTATTTATAGTAGTTCTTTATAATTCTGGAAATTACTAGGCTCAAAACCTACTACTTAAAAATTTATGCTTGACGTAACCATTACCCCCCATCGAGAATTTCTAGCCGCTGACACCCCTGGACAAAAGCTGTTTGTTATGCTAAAATTACGTCCGAACGCCGTTGTTTCAGCAAGTCGTCCCTCAACAACCTTCACCTTTGTTATTGATACCAGTGGTTCAATGTATGATGATAGTGAAGTGGGGAGGCCGAAGATTGATGTTGTTGTCGAAGCTCTCGATCGCCTAGTCACTGATATACAAGCAGACCCCCGCGATCGAATTGCCCTAGTACAATTTGATGACTCAGCATCAGTTGTGCTGCCCTTGACTGCTGCCACAGATACGGTTACTCTCCAAAATGCCATCTCCAAATTACGAAATTTTAGTGGTGGTACAAGGATGGCTTTGGGAATAGAAGAATCACTAAAATTATTGCAAGACTCTGTTCTTAGCAGTCGGCGCACACTCATTTTCACTGATGGACAGACAATAGATGAAACTGACTGTCGAGAACTAGCAGTACAATTTGCCCAAGCTGGAATCCCTATTACTGCCCTGGGTGTCGGTGACTACAACGAAGATTTATTAGTATATTTGAGTGATAACACTGGAGGTCGAGTTTTTAACGTTGTCGAAACAGCAAGTAATACTGGAACTACAGATATAGCTATTTCTGAGTTGCCACAGACTATTTTTCAAGAAGTACAACAGGCTCAAGCTGAAGTAGTTAATAACCTCAAGCTTAGTGTTCGTACCGTCAAAGGGGTAAATTTGCAAAGACTCAGCCGTGTTTATCCAGACCGCGCCGATATTCCTGTTACTCAAGAACCCTATCTCATCGGCAGCGCTCTCGCCAATGACGATACTATTTTTATTCTGGATTTCGATATTGATAGCAGAGCCCAATCACGGGTTCGTATTGCTCAACTAGGTTTAACCTACGACATTCCCGGTCAGCAGCGACGAGGAGAACTACCTCCTCAAAACCTTGTCATTCAGTTAGTTGCCGGACAAGGTGGAATGGCCCAAACAAATCCCGAAGTCATGGGATATGTACAACAGTGTAACATCGGTAAATTAGTTGATAATGCGGCAGCAGTTGCCGATAGCAACCCTGATGAAGCAGCAAAACTCCTAGAAACAGCAAAACGAGTAACTATCAAAATCGGAAATGAAGCAATGTTAAAAACTCTCAATCTTGGTATTGAAGAAGTACGCAAAACCCGTAAATTGTCTTCAGGAACCCGCAAGACTGTAAAAATGGGTGCTAAGGGTAAAACAATCAAAATGAACGATAGCCCTAATGATCAACTTTCAGAAGAACAAATCCGTAATATGACAGGAACCTAGTCCGAAACCTAAAACCCAAAGCCTAACACCCAAAACCTAACACCTAACACCTAACACCTAACACCCAAAACCTAACACCTAACACCCAAAACCTAACGCCAAAAACCTAACACCTAACACCAAAAACCTA
>JAKQYF010000018.1 GCA_023356535.1 Trichodesmium sp. MAG_R03
GTTGAGCGCACCTTTGGCTGGTGGAATTGGTATCGGCGGTTAAGCAAAGACTACGAGTATTTGCCTCCAAACTCGGAGACAATGATTTACATCGCGATGATTCGTCTCATGGTTCGGCGTTGAGCATAATGAGCTGCACCCCTATTTCTTTTTAAACAACCTCTAAAAGTATCTAAAAACAAAATGCAATCGCCAAGTGCCATCACTAAAATGTAATCACTGGAGGCAATCCCCTAAAGCAAGTTATAGCAATCAATAGGAATCAAAAGAAAATGCAATCGTCAAGCGCAATCACTGGGCGCAATCACTGGGTGCAATCACCTAAAACAAGTTATAGTAATAAATATAAATAAAAGTAAACTGCAATCACTGATTAATATAAAACAGATTTCAGACTGCAATCACTAAATTTAAGAAGAGGTTGCTTGAAAAGTATGAGAGGGAGTAAAAAAGCTCGCAGGGGGTTAATTATAATTAAGGGCTCCATTCTCCTCAAAAAGCCTTGGATATTTGGGCCCACCTAGGAAGGGTGGAATTGGTATAGACCCTCCTATCTTAATAGCTGAGTATTAGCCTCTAAACTCCGAGACCATGATTACATCGCGATGATTCGTCTCATAGTTCTACATTTAGTATGATTAGCTACACTCCTACCCTTTTCAAACAGCCTCTTACAGCGCTTGACCTTGTTATGAGGTACGCCTACGCGAGTCAGATGGTAGCACTACATAATTTTTACTATTTACCTTGTACCTTATATGCCCGAAATATGCTGTATTTATTCTCTCAAACTAAAATATAATATCCCGCCAATTGTGAGCAAATTCTCCCACAAATATTTTCAAGTGTTTATATTACCCGTTATACTTTCTTTTTATTTCTTCCATTCTGGCTTTTGCCCAAGCTATAGCAGGTTTATTGTTCTCTAATTGTTCTTCAGGAGTCCCCCCGAAATGTTTCAAATTCCGTCATTACCAAAGACAAGGTTCGAGTCGCAGTCCGTCAGAATAGTAATCTCAAATCAAGACTTTCCTAGTAGATAGGTAAGTCCTATCTAATCTTAATCTTCTGACTCAATAAAACTTCTTAAAATTCCCATCAACTTACCAATATTATTCAAGAAATACTCATTAGGATCAACCTTTACTACTTGATCAAATAACTTCATAAATTTCCAGTTAGTACCAGTAGTTACAGAGCCATAAATTGTATGATTATTATTTTGCCGTTGATTAAATATTTATGCTGCTACCATCCCAGCAATACACTGACCGAAACCAGATTGAATATTATCATTTTTTGCTTCCCAAATTATAGCAACCGGAGATTTAATTATTAATTTAGAAGGAGATTTACTAATAATAAAATCACAAAAACCAATCAATCCCAATTGACTATCTACATTAAATTCTCTACCAGAAAATAGACTAATATTTGACTCAAATTGTTGTTTGAGCTCAATCAAAATTGGTGTAATAATCATTTCCGATCTAGCTTTTTCTGTGGTAATTTCTAAAGCAAGAGGAGTATTATATTGTAGACATTGTTTTAAGAAATCGCTAATTTTTACCTCTGGAATTGTGGTAAAAAGTTCCAAATTTTCAAGAATCTTCAGCCCAAAAGTTTGTTCAACTGTTTCTAGATTAAATCGACTATAAGACATATTATTTTCGACTTCAGCTACATCATTTATAGGTTCAAAAATTGGTCAATTCATATTTTTATATTATATCAAATTTGCTTGATTCGGTAAAAAAAAATGTTTCATCCTATCAACTCAGCAAAGTCAGCAGCATCTAATGGAGGAAAACTCGTTAATGTTAAATTTTCCACCACATGGTCAGGAGATTTCATCCCCACCAGAGCCGAGCATAAACCAGGAACGCTACGGGTAAACTGGAGAGCAGATAGTGCATCTGTTTTCAGGCTTTCACCAAGGGCAGTCATAATTTTTTGAGGAAACTGCTTAAGGTTTTTAGCTTGAGCAATAGAAGCACTAGCGATCGCCCTAATTCCCAGTTCATTTGCTGCAGTAATAGCGGGTAAAATTTTGCCATCTACAAATTGAGTAGGACTAATAACTGCCTCCAACATTGCTAAATTAACTGGTAGTTGGATAAATTGAAAGCGATCGCCTTTTCCCCCTGCTATTTCTTGAGCAATAGATTTAGTTTTACTTAAATCAATATGTTTTGCATCTGTTGGTGGCACCCGAAAACCTTGCCAAGTAGCTATACCATAAGCAGTTATTTTACCCGCATCAGCAGCTTTTTCTAGCACTGAAAAAACTGCCTTCAGACGACGATAAAATTCATCCGTAGAAATAATGCCTAATTGAGTTTCTGGGTTATGCAAATAATAAACATCAATAGTTTCTATGCCCAAATTCATCAAACTCCGTTCTAGTTGGTCTTGAATATATTCTGGGTGCATACAGTGAATTCCCGCCACCAGATCTGTTTCTTGAATATTAAACTTAGAGTTATTTATATATTCTCCTTTAAACCACTCTTCTCTTGCTCGGTTAGGAATAAAACCACCTTTAGAACAAATAACTAATTCTTCTCGCGATACAGTTTTTGACTCTATTAATTTAAATAGAGCTTTTTTCACACTCATTTCGCTGTGCTGAGACCGATAATTTATAGCAGTATCTATTAAATTGATTCCGCCTTTTACTGATTGAATAATTGCTTCTGTCACTAAATTATCTGTGGTTGGATCTGAGGAACCTAGATATGTACCGATACCTATTGAACTAGCAGTAAAATTATTAAATTCTCGGAAGTGTTCTGGCAGACATTCTATTTGATGAAGTTCAGCATAATACTTAGTGTTTATCGTTGTAGCCTTTCCTAAAATCATTTTTTTCAATCCTCATTAATTAGGGCTTGCTGATTAAATCAGGACTTACGCAAAGGTCCTATATATAGAGCCTTGGTGCGTTACGAAGTGCGCAATTCAAGTCGCGAAGCGTTCGCTCCGCTTGGCGTCAGCAAAACACACCTTACCAATGGTGTTCATGCGTAAATCCTGTAAATATAAAAGTATTGATACATAAAGGTCTTAGCCTTTTTTTGTCGAAAAAACTATTGGGTTTTCGGTCCAACAAGGCTGAAAAAGTCAGTATTTCGGGCACTACCATGGCAGAAAAATCAAGGGACAAATATATCCGACTCTCCCTCCTGGGAGGGGTTAGGGGTGGGTACATTGTTCTTATATAGGGACATTCCATACAACGTCCCTACCTACTCTCCTCCACGGTCGAGGTGAGGGATAAATTCCCTACTTCTGAAAAAGACTTTTACTGAACTTTACTCATTTTTTCAACCAGAAAATGTTTAAGTACCAATAGCTAAGGAATGAGAATTTATTAACCTCCAGATTTCCTGTACAGAAAGCTTTTAGTGCAATACTAAAGCGCCAATATTTGTGGATCATATTTTATTCTCATTTCTAAGGACTTACGGCTACAGCCATAAGTGCCATAATCTTAACATTCATCCGCTCGTATTACCAATAACACCCTAGTAGTTTTATTGATATCTTCTGGTGCATCTGATAACATAATCATACTTGTATCTAGATAGTCAATTTTCCAAATATATTCGACACCATTCATTATCACTTGACCCATTTCATGTTGACCGTTGGGGTCATTTTCAGGTGTAAAATTAGAAAAATCTTGAATTTCTTTAAATAGTTCTTTTTGTTTTTTTCTCGGCAACCCTAATACTTGTCGACTCATTCTATATTCTCCTAGACTTTTGTCTCCGTTCCTAAAGCGATCATTTAACTTAGCTATTGTTGTTTCCCTGACTTGTTTTTCCGTTGTTCTGTCCCACAATTCTTGAGCAGAATATCCTAGAGATTTTACTGCATTAAAAGCGTCCAAATTCCAAGATCCAACTGATTCTATTTTAGCTTTCAAAGATGACCAATCTATTTGATTATTAACTTTAATCAATCTTTCTGGTTGAGATTTATCTTCTATTAACAATAGAGTTAAATATGGCATTTTTTCTAATTTATCTAAAGGAGAAGGCAAAATATTTCCTCCATAATGATTAATCCAAACTTGATAAATATAATCATTTCCTGATAACTGGAAAAGGACATATAGCGGTGCAACAGAAATAGAGCCTACTTTTGTGATAAAAACTCCAGCTTTAGCAGCCACTTTAACAGAATTTTCTAAATTCCAACTTTTACCAGTAGAAAATTTCAATAAAAATAATGGTTCATAATCTGTCGTCAAACCAGATGTTGTACACAAAGGTAAAAAAAATTGATTTTTTTCAGAACAATGACTAGTTAAAACCCAATTCCAACTTGATGTACCTATTGGAGACTGACTAAAAACTTTAAAAAAATCATTTTTTTGAGTTTCAGGTAATTGTTTCTGTTGACTTAATAGTTGTTTATTTCGACTCATTTTTCTCTCAATAATTTATTTTTAAAGATAATTTAAACTTGCTGAGTTTTTATATTTGAGATTAGCTGTTTCTGATTTTTCTGCTTTGATTAGCACTAGAAATCAATCATAAAACAGTAGTTTCCCTCCTATACTCTATAATATCTGACAAGAGAATAAAATAGAAAAATTGATTAAAGTTTTAGTTGATTATGGTTACTAGATTCTAGTATAATTATTTCTCGACCCAAATCTGTATTGAGTTATTTGCCTAAAATGTCCTATTTATCAACTTAGTTGGAGTAGTTAAATTTTCTCTGGGTGTCATTTCCTTTATCAGTACCAACCCTTAAAGCAGAAGGGTTGAAACTTTATGTTTGCTTAATATCTCTAGTGGATTGAAATCAGGGATCAAGCTTAAAACTTTATAAGCAGGCGAACAAAATAAATTACACTTTTTAGAAGCTGAAATCCCATCCTTTTCTAAACATCGCTTGTGTCAATAATTATGTGTAAGTACTTAATTGGCTGGGATCAGCAAATAATGTTTCTACTATAACCCATCTTCATTGATCTATTTATTTAAGATATGATATGAGCAAGAAAGCCAAATAGAGCAATTATATTCCTGTAAACTCATTTTTAAGATTTCCAATTTTGCAGTTTTGTATTAAATATAAATTCAGCTATAATGGCAAACTTAAGTGGAACTTGGCTAGGTACTTATTGGTAACAAGTTAATCCTACAAGATTTGAAGCCACCTTTATTCAAAGTAGTAATACTTTGAGTGGTAATATTTTAGATAATAATCATTTAGGAGAGGCGACATTACGTGGTAAAGTTATTGGAAGTAAAATTAGTTTTACAAAGCGATATCTTATAGATTCACAATACATTATTCATTATGTTGGTACTATTTCTGAAGATGAAAATTTTATCCAAGGAGAATGGCGAATAGATAGGTTTAATTCTGGAATTGGGGAAGCTCACAGAAGTAATGAAGACTTAATGTTAGAGTTAAAAAATTTTGTCTCTCAACAGTTACCTCTATCTTTGAGTTAAACATTAATAATTTCTCATGTTCTATCCCCAAATTAATTATGTTATCTAAACAAATACTCCTCCTAGCAATATTCGAACAGCGATTGCTTCCCTTTCATCAGGCGGAATATCATCCCAGACTACTCCTAAATCCAAAAAATTAGCCACTAAAGAGGCATCAAAAGGCCATTTCGGAGAAAAATTTGCAGTTTTGTGCACTCGCCTGAGAAAATCATTTGCCCAAGACTCAATTAACTCTTGAGGATCAAAGCTATACAGTTTAAGGATACTCATTGCTCATTCTCCCTTGTGGCTTGAGATATTTCTTGAGCGAATTCAGGATTTTCTTGCATTCGTTGAAATAATACTAACATTTCTCTTGGGTTTTGCTTGAGAATCTCCTCGTACTGTTGAGGAATTCTACCAGCCAGGAAAATCAATTCCTCTGGATTCAAATTGAGATTCTTCGCTAATCTCCGAATCACTTCTTCTTTTGGCGCATAATCAGCGTGATCGTTTTCTAGCTTGGACAAATAGGTGAAGTCTACCCCTAGGTGCTTGGCCAGCTCTCTTTGGGAGTATCCTTTATCCTTGCGAGCTTTTCTAATTAGGTTTCCAAAACTTTTTTCCATGACTTTTACCTCCTGATCAGGATTTTAGACTACTTTGACGAAAATTTCAACTTTTATATTGATAATTAAATCAATAAGTGCTATAATATACTCACATCCCATTCGGTGGTTTATGAGGTACAGTAAATAATTAAAAAAGTTATTCTGGCATAACATATATTAAAGACATTACTAGCAAATCAATGATTTGTGAAACTGACAAACCCTCATTAACAGCACTCGATAATTTTCAATCTTTTGACTAATGTCCATTAGCCTCTTCAGCACTACAAAATATCTATACTTTTTCTGTTAAAACAATCTTTTGGGAAATTTCTAGATCAATCTACCATATTTTATACAACAGCCATGCTAAAAGAACTAGCAATTGAAACTCGTGGACTAACTAAACAATTTGATCGCCAAATAGCGGTCAACGATCTATATTTACAAGTGGCTACCGGAGAAGTTTATGGACTCATAGGACCCAATGGCGCAGGCAAAACTACCCTCTTGCGAATGTTAGCCACTGCTGAAGAACCTACAACAGGAGAAATATATATAAGTGGAGAACCTCTGCTGCGCGACCACACCAACCCTACCCTCAAACAACAACTTGGTTTTCTCCCAGACAATTTTCCAGTCTATGATGATCTAACTGTGTGGAATTATCTTGACTATTTTGCCAGACTTTACAATTTGCGGGAACCCCACCGTTCGCGCCGACTGTTTGCTGTCTTGGAATTGGTGCAATTGGTGAATAAACGGAATAGTTTGATTTCCACCCTGTCGCGGGGGATGAAACAACGTCTGAGCTTAGGAAGAACTATTATTCATGAACCCTTACTTCTATTATTAGATGAACCTGTTTCTGGTTTAGACCCCATCGCCAGAATGCAATTTCGAGAAATTATCAAAGCTTTACAGGAAGCAGGAATGACAATAGTAATTTCTTCCCATGTTCTGAGTGACTTGGAAGAACTTTGCACTTCGGTGGGAATAATGGAATTAGGTTATTTGGTAGAAAGTTGTTCTCTCAAAGAACTTTATCAACGTCTTAGCACTCAGCAAATTTTGATTTCTGTGATGGGTGGGTTATCAGACTTAATTGCTAAAATTAAATATTTTCCCTTGGTGGAAGCTTGGGAAGTTTTGCCAGAAGCTCAACAAGTACGAGTTGAATTTTCGGGAACTTCCGGAGATGCTGCTATTTTTTTGCGATCGCTAATTCTTGCAGATATCCCAGTGATAGATTTCCATTGTACTCAAGAAGACCTGGAAGCAATTTTTCTCAAACTTGGACATCAGCAAGCAAGTTAAGTTACAATATTTGTGTAGAGTAGGCAAATATTAAATTATGAATATTAATTTTACATAAAGGTAAGATAAATGGTAAAAATCATATACTGCGGGCATTTTGCCCGGGTGGATGTACCTCATAACAACGGAAAGTATTGTAAGTTTGAAATTTGCCCACCTTGCCCACGAAATGAAAACTACTGTAACTAAAAAAGAAAAATTCTGCCAGTTTTTTCATGATTTTTGGAGTTATTACTTATGTTATCTAAACCAAAACCATTAGTCAATTTATTCAATTGGAATCCTCAATTATTCCGAGAAATTCAAGGTCGCTTCAAAATAAGAAATGTAGCGGTTGCCATATTTGCATCTTTCCTGTGCCAATTTCTTGTTATGATAAATTTTCTATCAAAACTTCCAGAAAAATCTGGTGCAGATATTTTTATTTATGACCTTAAGAATTACGATTATTGTATCCAAGCAGGAAAATATTGTACTGGTATTAACTGGTCACGTTGGTGGGCAGATATTTTTCTCACTTTTAGCTGGATTTTGTTTACTTTAACCTTACTTGGTGGGGTTTATATATTAGTAGCCAATTTTGTCAAAGAAGAACGTCTTGGTACTCTCAATTTTATTCGTCAGAGTCCCCAGTCTAGTCAGAAGATTTTGCTTGGCAAATTATTAGGAGTTCCAATTTTAATTTATTTGGTAGCAACTCTATTTTTACCTCTACATTTGTGGGCAAATCTTTCATCAGGTTTGTCTTTATATTTGTTTTTTGCATTTTATGCAATCTTAATTCTAGGTTGTTGTTTTTTCTACAATGCCTCACTCATTTTTGTATTTTTAGGAGGTAATCAACCTTGGTTAGCTGCCATATTAGTAGGTATGTTTTCATGGCCTATTATGGCTGGTTTTCAGAATGAACATTATCGTAATTTTAATCTTATTAATGGTTATAAATATGATATTGATGAATTTTATTCCCTTTATCCAGAAGAAATAGTAATTTTAATAATTGTATTTATTTTACTAATTTACTGGATTTGGCAAGCTGTAAATCGTTGTTATCGAAATCCAAATGCCACAATCATTAGCAAAAAACAAAGCTATTGGTTCATGGCATGTTTCCAAGTTGCTATACTACTATTTTGCATCCATATTATTGAGAAAAATTCAACTTATGTTTTCAATGAATTATTGTCAATTTTATTGCCTATTAATTTGTTCATTTTTTTGTTACTAATTACTTTCTTATCTTCTCAACGACAAACTTTACAAGATTGGGCAAGACACAGACACCTACAAGTTAATAATGATGAAACTGTTATTGTCAAAGGATTATCTATTAGTTTAAAACAAGATTTAATCTGGGGTGAAAAAAGTCCACCTTTAGTAGCAATAGGAATTAATCTAGTCATCACTGCTATAATTTGGATTTCTGGGATTTTACTTTTCAATAATAACCAAATTAACGGAATTATACTACCAGCTATTTTGACTTTAATTCTCAGTTTAAATTTAATCTTGATTTATGCAGTAATTATTCAGCTTGTACTATTGATGAAGGTTAAAAATCCTAAAATTTGGGCTATAGGAATATTAGGTAGTTTGATTGCTTTACCACCTATTGCTTTATTGTTGCTTTCAATTACACCTGAAAACTCCCCTAATATATGGTTATTTTCAACTTTTCCCTGGTTTTCCGTCCATAATTATTTAGCAATAACCCCAATGTTGATTACAATTGTTGCTCATTGGAGTGTTTTCACACTTTTAACTTTACAACTGACTCGAAAAATCAAAAAATTAGGTGTATCTGATTCTCAGAAATTATACCAAATCCGAATATAAAAAGAGGCTTGTCTAATCGTCCAACATGTGTTTTGCCTTGATCTTTACCCATACTTTTCTACTCAAGAAAATGTAGAAAAGTTTTTGAGAAATGGTATAATCTAATATTCTGCAGGACAAAATGTAGCATATATAAAAATATAAGTCAAAAGTCAGAAGAAAATTATAGTGGCCAATAAGACTCAACGATTCAGTAGCAAGCTACGGATTTTATAATAATTTTTATGTTACAAATTGAAGTGCGTAATGTGGGGCATTTTGAGTGAGCCATTGGCAATGGAAAGATGACGAAGAAATCACCCAAATGATTTCTTCCTTTTCCTTCCGCAATGTAGGCAGGAATTGAAACTGCTGCTCTTTGTATTTGACTACTTAACCCATAAATTTCTGTTTTTCTAGTGAATTTCTCACTAAACTCGGAATCTCAGAAGGTCTTTTTGCTACTGGTATATTAACTCCTTCAAAAGCTGCAATTTTACTTTCAGTTTTACAAGCAACTGTAGCATTAATTAAACGACTAGCATAACTATAATTTTTATTTATGGGAGCATAAGTACCAGCAATATAAGCAATTACAGGTTTATCACTTGTTTCTGAAATATAAGAAGCTGCTACTTCTTCACTTACACCACCAACTTCTCCCACTAATACAATTAACTCTGTACCCTCATCCTCATCTAATATTTGCAACCACTGGAGAAAAGAAGAACCCACAATTGGATCGCAACCTAGACTCACAGAAACAGACTGCCCTAACCTTGACTTCGTTAGTTCCCAGGCAACTTCATAAGTTAGAGTATTGCTGCGACTAATAATACCAATTGGACCTGGAGTATAAAACTGAGTCGGATGAGTACCTAGTAACAACTGATCTGGTATAATAATACCCGCACAGTTTGGTCCAACAATCAAAGTTTCTGTCACCTCAGCTTTTCTCAATAGCTTGACCATATCCAAGGGAGGCACACCTTCTGTAATAATCACAATGTGTTTAAGACCAGAAGCGATCGCCTCTAAAGCAGAATCTAATACCTGATAAGCAGGCATAACTATTACACTAACATCAATTACACCTACCTTAGCCACTACCTGTTCTACCAAACTAAATACAGGAATACCATGCCATTCTTTTCCCTCTTCTCCAGGACTAATACCTGCTACCACATTTGTCCCACAAGACCTCATTGTTAAGGCTATCTGAGTAGATATTTTTTCTGTAATACCTTGAACTATAACTTTACTATACCTAGTTAAATCCATAATACTTCAACCATTATTTATATAGGTATTTATTAAACAGACAATCATCACCTCACCACATCAAAGGTTTTTATTTATAGCGTTTCTTAAGTTACTCTTGTATTTTTATAACTATTTAGAGAGAGAAACAGCCTTACTAACTGCATCCTCTAAGTTTTCCATAACCTCTACTGGTAAACCTAATAAACGTTCCCTAGCTTTGCTAATTTTACCTCCTAACAAATGCAGTACAAACCGAATTTTTTCCTGATCTATACTTTTTAATTTATTTAAATATTCACATACTATAGTAATTAACTCATCACTTGTCTCAACTATACCTATAACATTCATTAAAACTACCTTAACATTTTCTTTTTGACTAACTAAATCCAAAGCTGCAAATATTTGCGCTCGCAAACTATCCTTAACTTCCAAATAATCACCTAACTTAATATTGAGAAAATTAGCTGGTTTTCCCTGAGCTTGTATTACCAGATCTACAGTAGCCATTGTTAAACCTTCACCATTGCATACAATTCCAATATTTCCCTGTAATTCTGTGAATTGACGTCGATAATCTGGAATTATTTTTTCATTACTGGTACCATGAATATTGCTCATTACTAATAAAGAACTGTTATCTACTTCCTTTACTTCTTTCTGTTTAATTTCATAATTATTACTAATATTTTTGCCTACTACATTCACTAAGTCTGGATGACGACCTAGAGCATAATCATTAACACTAACCTTACCATCTAAAGCCATTATTTCTCCTCTCGGACTAATACCCAGAGGATTAATTTCTATCAAATCTAAATCCTTTTCCACAAATAATTGATACATTTTTTCCACTATATGGCAGACTGATTCTATCAATTTTCCTTCCATGGCAATTTTCACCATTAAACGACGAGCATAAAAAGGGGAAAATTCTTGATTAACAACCACCTTTTGCATACTTTTGATAGCTGTTTCTGTATCAATACCCCCAAGTCTTGAACCGAGAAGTACAGGGCGACGTACTATTGGGTCTAAAACAACTGCCAGATATAATTCCTGGTCAGCATTATACTTTGCCTCTGCCAACAAAACTACTGGATACTCATCTTCAATTGGCAAATTAAAAATTGTCTGAGCTGCTGCCACAGCATCAATTGTATTTTCAACAAATTTAATACCCCCTAAGCTACTTCTTTCCCCAGTATAAACTTGAGACTTCAGTACAACTGGATAGGGGATTCTTAATCTTTTTAAATCTTTAGGATAATCTATTCTTTGAGATGGCAAAACAGGTATTCCCATCTCATTAAACAATGCTTTGGCCTGATATTCTAATAAATCCATATTAACTTAATCTTTGATTTGCTCTAGTTAATAAGAGTTTGGGATATTTTATTTGAGCATTCCCAACATTTTAATCAACTTGGCAATTATAGATTGCTCTATTCATCATCTAGTTTTGCCGATTTTTTCTCTTTATCTCTCTGATAATAATTTAATTTTCATTACTCATTTTTGTTATGGGCATGACAACATAAACATCATTCAATTATAGCAATTCTAAATCTTAATAATTGTTATCCTAATAACTTGAAGTGTCACAACTTTTATTAACAAATAATAATTTGGGCTAATATTTGCTATGTTAGGCTGTTCAAAAAAAATTACAGTTTTATAGCATTATTTAAGCTGATTTATGTTACAAAAATTTTATATTTTACAACTTAGAAATAGAATTGCTATATGTTTCATCTTGGATACAGCAGATAAGGAGCCAATGATGTACAGGGTAAATGTTGAAAATCATGTAGTGCGGGCATCTTGCCCGTGTGGGTGTATCTCATAACAATGGAAAGTGCTGTATTAATTTGTTAAAAAAATTATCAATAGTTACAGCAATTTTTATAATAACTATAACAGGACTTACGCAAAGGTACTATATATAGAGCCTTGGTGTGTTACGAAGTTCGCAATTCAAGTCACGAAGCGTTCGCTCCGCTTGGCGTCAGCAAAACACACCCTACCAAAGCGCGTTCATGCGTAAGTCCTATATAAAAATAACTGCTTTGGGATAATAATCACCCCAATTTTTAAGTTTCTTCATCACCTCTATGAACTGTTTTTACCCATTTTAGTCTCTTAGGTAATATGGACATCCGAGCAATAGTAACACCCATAACCACAAACCAATGCAACATATAAAAAGTTCCCCGCATACTTTCTATTAAAGTTAGCAATAAAGACAATGGATGCTCTTTCATGGAACCAAACTTCATTACCTTTTTCTCCTTTATTAAACTCATCTGTCGTTTCCGCGTTCGACGTAAACCTATGCACATTCCTAATAAAGAGACCATCACGGTAAATATAGTTAAGAGACTTGTTATTGGTAAACGACGTAAGATTATTGACATCAAAAAATCAGGGACAGCAGCAACTGATAATAGATATTGTGTGATCAAAAATTGCCATAAATCCCAAGTTTTACTAAATCTCATCCGGTTACGCAAAATCAATTTCCAGTAGTCTAAATACCGCTGATATCCTCCTTCTGCCCATCGGGAGCGTTGGTGCCACAAAGCTATGGGGTTAGTTACTCCTTCCTCCGTTATTGCTGGAAAAGGGAGAAAGTCTATATCCCATTGGTTTAAGTGTAGGCGAATAGTTAAATCTAAATCATCAGTGATAGTCTGTTCGTTCCACCCTCCACAATCTTCTAAAGCATTCATGCGCAAAAACTGGCCATTTCCTCTGAGTTCTCCAATTCCACCAATAGCAATTCGCTGTTCCTGAAAAAAACCATCCACAATCATTTCTGCTGATTGTCCTTTAGTCCAGAAGTTTAGACCTGCATTGGCGATCGCTTTTCTTACTTGTACTGCTCCTACTTCTTCTCTGGCAAAAAGTGGTACTACCTTTCGGAGGAGATCTGGTGTTACCTGTGCATCTGCATCAAATACTCCTAAAATTTTTCCCTTCACAAAAGGTATAGCAGTATTTAGAGCCCCTGACTTACCACCTCCAGCATCTGGACCTCTTCTAATCACTTTTAGGTGTTCATATTCCTGAGCCAACTGTTCTAATAATAAAGGGGTTTTATCTGTACTGTTGTCATCTATTACCAACAGTTCGTAACTATTAGCAGGATAATCCAAAGTACAGATATTTTTTACTAATTTGCTAATTACAGCTTCTTCATTTTTAGCTGCTACTAACAGAGATATATAAGGCCATTCTGCCAAATTTTCTTCTGACAGAGGTTTTGGAGGTAGTTTTGGTTTAGCAAATAGTATTCTTAACAATTGCACTGATAGTAAACCTATCAAACCCAGAATTATCCAATATCCCCAGGAAAGTAAATGCAAGATAATAGTAGTAGTCCAGATCAGCGATAACATAAATGCTGCTTTACGTCTACGACCATCGTAAATCTTCTGAAACTTTGTTGTCTTTACCACTTCTGTTTTTTGCTCTATTTGGTTAACATCTGAAGTATCTTGTTTGTCTGATACCTGATAATTTTCCTGTTCATTATCTGAGGTATGATTTTGATAAATTTTGGCTTCCTGATAGTAATCGTTTTTTGGCCAATAACTGTCCGGCATAATTCAACTAACCTTAAAATATCTAACCGCTAATAATTTTCTTATGTTTAAAAGACTAACCTATATTCCGCCTTAAAAACTATAAATATGATCTTTTGATCTCTAGAGTTAATACTTGTAGTTTTTGATAATCTTAGGACTGATGTCTTTTTTAGTTGTAAACGGTTATACAATAATTTTTTCCATTTTCTTTTTAGTGTTTTGAGTCATACCATTTATCGAAAGCAATACTACCCTTGGAAGGTGGTAAAAATAACTGGAGAAATCAAAGAGGTCACTTAAAAATCAAATTGTGTCAATAAATAGTCTTTAAAAAATATAAAATTAAAGTACAGCAAAGTTTTGATAATTGCTATAAATCATAAGTTTGTTGAAATAATTAAATTTATAGCAAGCATTCAGCTAGCTCACATTCAGCTTTTCTTCAGTAATGCTAGGCAAACAGTTTTTTGGGAATATTTAATGGGTAAGAGTTTCAGAGTTTACTTCTAGTTTTGGAACTTTTACAACTATTTGCTATATGAAATATAATTACAATATCAATATAATTGCTAAATTGTCTATTTAATCAACATAAAAATCAATAAACTTTGATTATAGTATTGATTACGGAGAGTATTAGGATGTCAATTAATCAATTAAAGCCAGCAGAAAAAGGGGAAATAGCTGTTTATAATCCATATTACCCAGAAAAAAGACGTAAATATTTAGGTCATGCTATTAGTTTGTACAAACAAAAAAGTTTAGAAGGAGCAAGAAGTATTGAAGGAGGTGAAAATATTCCTTTTATTATTACCTGGAATGTTTCTATATTACCTGCAGACATAACTCGTTGTCGAATGCAGTTTGATGGTAATCAAGAACTCAGTTATGAACTTATGACGGCCACCTATGAATTTGTTGATTTTTTAATCGATGTCTTACTGAATTATAATCGCACTCGTACAATAGATTTTTCTAAAAATTTCTACAGCAAGCTACTTCGCTACAAGTAATTGAGGTTTAAGCTTTTGTGCATTTAAATGACTTATTGTTCTATGCCTTGTTCAAAGAAAAAACCCTTCTAAATTCTAAATTTTAAATTCTAAATTTTAGCTTACTAATACGCATTTTAAATGAGTATTAGCTTAATACTCACTCCTCAGAACTGACCCTGAAAATTTGTATTTCAACTATCACCTTTGAGGAATAGTTTTACCCATGATTTTTATCTTGAGTAACCATGGGATAGATTTCATGTAACTTTTAATACTACATTTTGAATTGTAGAAATTGTAGAATTTGAAATAATCTTTGCCCTAAAATGCGAGAATTATCAAAAGTTTATTGATGGTAGGAGTGAAGATGTGCCAAAATCTAAACCTGCAAATTATTTGCTAATTGGATCAACTGAAGCCTGCAGCGGCAAGTCTACAATTACTTTAGGATTAGCCCATAAGTTACAAGCACAAGGTATGCCCATTGCTTATGGAAAACCTTTGGGAAACTGTTTAACTACAACATTTATTTCTACAGATGCTGATGTTCAGTTTATAACTGATTCTCTCAAACTTTCACATAATAGTGTTCAACCAACTTTGTTGATGCTGGATCAAGGTACTATAGAGAAGCAGTTACTGGGAAAAGAAAAAACTGATTATCAAAAATCTCTAGCACAATATCTACAGGTAGAGAGAGAAGGTTTGGTAATATTAGAAGGGCCTAGTAACCTAGATGAGGGTAGTCTGTTTGAATTATCACTGCCAGAAGTTGCTAAAATTCTTAATTCTGCTGTAATTTTGGTAACTCGTCCAAATTCACATTCTTATATAGACTCTTTACTTTCAGCTAAACAACGTTTGGGTAGTTCCCTTATGGGTGTAGTGATTAATGATGTGCCGCTAGCAGCACAAGAAACAATGACTACTTTAGTAAAACCTTTTCTAGAAGCTAGGAATATACCTGTATTAGGAATATTGCCTAGAAGTAATCTCTTACAAAGTGTTACAGTTGAAGAATTAGTGAAGCAATTAAAAGCTCAGGTCCTTTGTCGTGCTGACCGCCTAGATTTAATGGTCGAAAGCTTGACAATTGGTGCAATGAATGTTAGTTCAGCTATCAAATATTTTCGTAAGGCTACAAATATGGCAGTAGTTACGGGAGGCGACCGCACAGATATTCAGCTAGCAGCTTTAGAAACTTCGACCCATTGTCTAATTTTAACTGGACAACTTCCACCGGATGAGTTGGTATTAAGCCGTGCTGAAGATACCGAAGTGCCTGTTTTGTCAGTGGAGTATGAAACCCTTTCTACAGTGGAAATCATTAATAGAACTTTCGGGAGTGTTCGTTTACACGAGCCTGTTAAAGTAGAATTCGTCAAAAAATTAATGGCACAACACTTTGATTTTGAACGCTTGCTGGGTCATTTTCAACTTGGAGCATAGCTAGGAAGTTGTTAGTCTTGATTCTAAGTACCATGAAAACCCAAATATCTTTGTCTTTGTTATTGTTAAAGCTGGCAATAGATGAATTAAAATGCACCGCTAGGATAGCACCATCTCCATCAAACCAATGTCCTACTTGTTGTCCATTGTGTGATAATCTGGCAGGTTCATTCCTATATCAAGACCCTTTTAATTCAGGGGATACTATACTGGAAATAATGGGAAAGTGAGTAAGGGGAAATTCTCAGTCTGGTTGAGCCAAAGCTTTTGCCCATCCTGATGTTTCTATTGATTGATTTTTCCGATTCAATTGTGTTTTTTCCTACAAAATAAATGTACAAAAACATATTTACTTGTTATAATTTCTTTGGTAGTATTATTACAATAGATAAAATCTTTGAGTCAATCAATTGATCTACCTAAGGTAGATGATTTTTTAGAGGAACTTTTAGCAATCCAACAAACAGGTTCTAAGAGAATTGCTATGTTAGGTTCTCGTCATGTTCCTATTACTCATCAACAATTAATTGAGTTGTTAAGTTATGCTTTGGTATTAGGTTCAAATCATATTATTACGTCAGGTGCAACGGGTACTAATTTAGCAGTAGTTCGGGGGGTAATGAGAGCCGACCCTAATTTAGTTACTGTAATTCTACCTCAAAGTCTAGAACGGCAACCAAGAGAATCTCGACAAGAGCTAGAAAAGGTAATTCATTTGGTGGAAAACCCCAAAAACGATCAGTTATCTTTAGCCGAAGCAAGTTCTATTTGTAACCAAGAAATTATTTCTAGGTGTCAACAATTAATTTGTTTTGCTTTTCACGAGAGTTATACTTTATTGAAGACTTGTCAAGATGCAGAAGAACAACGTAAAGTAGTAACTCTATTTTACCTTGATTAGTTAATTTTACTACAAAAATGAGTCTGTTGGAATTACCACCATCTTCAATCTTTTTAGATTGTATTGTTTTAGGGGCAATCCTGGTCTATGCACCTTTTTTGGTAGTAGCCTACGGTCGTGTTACAGTAGGCTTTGATTTGGCTGCACCTCGTGCTATGTTTGAAAAGTTACCTGATTATGCTAAAAGGGCAACTTGGGCACATCAAAATTCTTTTGAAACTTTTATTTTATTTACAGCAGCTTCTTTTATGGCTTATATTACAGAACAAGATTCTATGTTAGCCATAGGAGCATCAGTTGGTTTTGTGATTGGGCGATTTTTTTATTCGATATTCTATATTTTGGATATACCAATTGGGCGATCGCTTATGTTTGCTATTAGTTCTTCTGGTACAGCTATTTTGTTTATTCTAAGTTTAATTAGTGTCAATAATTTTTAGTCAGCTATTTTTGTGATCGGAATTTTTATTAAGTAAAGTCAAGATAATATCTGAAAAAATTATGGCATCTACATCATCATTTGATATAGTCAGCGATTTTGATAGACAAGAATTAGTGAATGCAATAGACCAAGCAGAGCGAGAAATTAAAGCTCGCTATGATTTGAAAGATTCTAATACAACATTAGAATTAGGGGAAGATACAATTACGATTAATACTAGTAGTCAATTGAGTTTAGATGCGGTTCATACTGTTTTACAAACTAAAGCGGCTAAAAGGAATTTATCATTAAAGATATTTGATTTTGGTAAAGTTGAATCTGCTAGTGGTGGTACAGTTAGACAAGAGGTTAAATTGCAAAAGGGTATTACTCAAGAAAATGCTAAAAAAATTACTAAGTTGATTAAGGATGAATTTAAAAAAGTTCAATCATCTATTCAAGGTGATGCCGTTAGAGTTTCTGCTAAGTCTAAAGATGAATTACAAGCAGTAATGCAAAGATTAAAAGCCGAAGATTTTCCCATGCCATTGCAGTTTACTAATTATCGTTAAAAGATGGAGTAGGGGAGTGGGGGAGTAGGGAACAAACAAAAAACAAAAAAGATTTACCCCGTCAAAAGTCTAGACATTGTACCTCATGATAATGGGAAATTCTGTGTAATAATATCTGACTCTATTGAACCAGATATTATTTTTTACGGTTCGATCCAGAGCAATGCCAACTTACTTATATAGCTGCCCCTAGGCTCCGCCAACCCTTGAAGAACAAAATTCATCACATAAGCAAAGACACTAAATATAGTTGATTTTCCTATTTACTTCTAATTACAATTAATACTTAGAAATCTATTTTTACTACACAGATTCAAATTTTAGGCATTATTAAAATCTATTTATACAATAATATATTTGCTATCTAGATTTCAATTTACAAATTATCATTAATTGTACTCTTATAAAAAGTTTAAAAGTTATGACACAATCACCTCAAAACAATTGTGGAGTACACACAATCGCAATTTCCAAGAATGGTAAATGGTTAGCATCTGGTGGTTACGACTTAAATATCAAAATTTGGAACTTGGATTCTCAAAAGCAAATCGCAAATATTATAAGCGGTCAAGGTTCAATAAGAAAGCTGATATTTAGTGATGATGGCAACTTTTTAGTTAGTAGTGTTGCTATACTAAATGACTTCTTAGGTAGAAATAATACGGTAAAAATTTGGCGACTTTTAAAATTAGAAATTAGAGCAAAAAGAAAAAACTATTCAGGATAACTTACTCAGGCTTAATTTCTCCTGCCTTTTCCCAACTTTCATAAGCCTCTGCCATCAAACCTAAATTTCTGAAAACATTCCCTCGTTCGTACCAACTGTCATAAAAATTAGGCTTAATTTGTAAAGCCTTGTCATAACAATTAACTGCTTGTGTTAAATTTTCTAAGCTAACAAAAAAATTAGCCTTATTATGCCAAGCCAAATAATAACCAGGATTAACTTCTAAAGCCTTGTCACAACTAGCGATCGCCTCTTCCCATCTCCCCAATTTTCCCAAAGCTTCTGCACGGTTATTCCAAGCCAAATAGTCATCAGACTTAATTTCTAAAGCCTTGTCATGGCTGGCAATTGCTTCTTCCCATCTTTCTAATTGTACTAATGCTTTGCCCCGGTTGTACCAAACTTGATGATAATCAGGCTTAAAAGCCAAGGCACTTTCCCAGCTATCGACTGCTCCAGCTAAATCTCCGGCTTTTGCTTGCTCTAAACCCAACTTAGCCCATATTTCTGAATTTTGCTCAGCAGACTGTTGCTGATTTTCTACTCCCACCCCAAGCTGACTAACCATTGCCTGAATAACTACTCTTGGGTCACTTGTCTGTACCCCCAACTGTTGGGCAGCCATAGACAATAAATTAGGATCTTCCTGAAGCTTAATTACTAAATTTTCCAAAGCTTCATTTTCTTGATTTTCTCCTAAAGATAGTTGGGGAAGGGGGGAGAAAATAGCATCAGGGCCATCATATTCCCAAATCGCTCCACTATTATTCCGGCTTAAAAGTTCAGTTCCAATACTATTAGCCAGATTTCCGAGAGATTGTAGAGAAGGGAGCGATCGAGTCAATTGAGAAAACTTAACCATTCTCTGAGCTAACTCATCATTAGACTTCGGGGATGCCAATAATCTTTCTCCAAACCTTTGTAGCCATTCTTGCCAGTATTCAGGTTTACCTCGCTCCCCCAGGTCGTCAAAATATATCTTTACTCTTTCAGGAGACCAACCTTGGGTAATACCTTCTAAAAGTTGACCAAAGAGAAAATCATAATCTGTATCTGTTAAAGGTGGAAGAGACTGAGAAATTGGTTGAGTTTCTGAAGGGATTGTTTTAAGCTCAGAGAATAACCCCACTAATTTTTCCCATAAACTTTTCAGCCATTGCCAAATTCTGCAAAACATTTTTGGTTAGTTTATAAAGTAAAAGATTAATTTAAGAGTACTATCTTTAAAAGTTTAGTAATATAATTAAATCCCTTGGCGGGACATCCTAAGCTCTCTTAAAGAAGAGCGTATTATGGGAAAGCTGACCATTAATTAGCCAAACAAAATTAATTGTATATTTGCCGCTTAGTTTAAGTAGGTAGGCAAAACTAGTTTTCATTTACTTATAAAGTATATTTTCTACCCTACTCCCTAATCTCTAATCTATGAAAAATATTCACAGGTACTTATAGGTGAGGCCCCATTTGCGATTCTAGAGGAATAAATTTTTTCAGGGCTTAAAACAGTTTTACCTATAAGACTTACGCAAAGAAACCCAGTTTTTAGGATAAATCATTGTTTTAAGAATAGACATCTACAAAAAAACTGCGTTTCTGGATTCCCCTACGTAAATCCTGGCCTAGCTACTGTACTCTTTTTTCCTATTCTCTCTCTACCGAAAGGATGACTTTCCACAAAGTTTTCAGAAGTTCCTGATCAGGGATAACTGCTCTATAAAACTGATACAAAGCGTCACATAACGTGACAAGAGGAGACGGGGATGGGCAAGATTACTATGAACAGAGAGTGAGGACATCACCTTACCTTAACTAACCTCAAAACTGCGCTTAGGGTTTCCTGGACTGAATAATTCCGCGTCACCTTTATAAGCCCAATATCAAAAGTATGTCAAAGACTAGATATAACTTCTTTTGCCGCAGCCAAAGTCCGGTCAATATCCTCCTCTGTATGGGCTAGAGAAGTAAATCCTGCCTCAAACTGAGAAGGAGCCAAATAAATGCCATGCTCCAACATTCCGCGGTGGAACCTGCTAAATTTGCTCAAATCAGACTTTTTCGCATATTCATAATTGTGAACTGGTCCTTTATGGAAGAAGATACCAAACATTGCACTAATATGTCCACCACAAATAGCATGACCAGTTTCTCTAGCAATAGCCAATAACCCATCAGCAAGCCTTTTTGTCATCTGATCCAACTGCTCATAAGTACCAGGTTTATGTAGTAATTCCAAAGTTTTAATACCAGCAGTCATAGCCAAAGGATTACCAGAAAGAGTACCTGCTTGATACATCGGACCTGCTGGAGCGACCATGGACATAATATCCTGACGACCACCATAAGCTCCCACAGGTAGACCACCACCAATAATTTTTCCTAAAGTTGTCAAATCTGGAGTAACATCAAATTTTTTCTGAGCCCCACCATAAGCAATACGGAAGCCAGTCATTACTTCATCAAACACAAGTAATGCACCGTTTTCTTCTGTAATCATCCGTAACCCTTCCAAGAAACCTGCATCTGGGGCAATAAATCCAGAGTTACCGACCACGGGCTCGAGGATAACACCAGAAATTTGGTCAGGGTTGTCGGCAAATAGTTGCTTAACCCCCTCTAAATCATTGTAAGGAGCAGTTAAAGTATTACTAGTCACAGACTTAGGTACTCCAGGAGAATCTGGTAGACCGAGGGTTGCTACACCGGAGCCAGCTTTGACGAGAAACATATCAGCATGGCCATGATAACAACCTTCAAATTTAATTACTTTATCTCTACCTGTAAAGGCTCGCATCAAACGGAGTACAGCCATACAAGCTTCTGTACCAGAGTTGACAAAGCGAAGCATTTCGATGCTCGGTACAGCATCAATAACCATTTCGGCCAAGGTATTTTCTAAAGCACAAGGGGCACCAAAACTTGTGCCTTTTTCCAGAACTTCTTTCAGAGCTGTTAATACTTCTGGGTGAGCATGACCACAAATAGCAGGCCCCCAAGTGCCAACATAGTCAATATACTTATTGCCATCGACATCCCAAATGTAAGCCCCCTTAACTTTGTCAAATACAATTGGTTGGCCACCAACAGATTTGAATGCTCTGACTGGAGAACTAACTCCCCCAGGCATGAGTTTTTGGGCTGCTGCAAAAATTTCTTCGGATTTAGTGGTATTTAGTGTAGTAACTACCAATTTTAATCTCCTTAATTTGTCTTTAGGAATGAGAACAAAATAAAGCCGGAGAAAGTTAATTACGCTCAAGAGGGTTCCCAAGCAAAAACCATAAATTTCCGGTCTTATTTAATTGACGTTCCTTATTTCAATCCCAATAACGGGGGTAAAAACAGAAGCTGAAATCTTACCTAAAGATACTTAAACATATTTTTTTCAAGATTTATCATGGTATATAGTCCATCTTAAACCTTTGAAAAAAATCAGTAGGTAGAGTTTCCGCCGATTTTAAGCCTTTGGAAAAGATAGTTTACAACCCATGGGGTATGTGGTCTTTTATTTATATTCGACTAATTCTATCATGGCAAGGGGTGTATATTTGCAGTAGTTTTTAGAGAATTATTAAGCGTATTTTTGACAATGTATATGTTTGATGATATGATTAGAGAACTAAAACTTAACTAAATCGAGGCTTACGCAGCACCGCTATATTTGGTGTATAAGTTGGTTATTTGATAGATATTATTACTGCAATTATTGCCGTTGTGTCATATCAATTCTCAAAAGTTCTGCTATGCTTAGAGACTGGCAAAAATCACTTTTCTTCATAACTGAAGCTACTATTTTATTGAGTATTTGCTCCAAGCAAATAATATTTAGGGCTTGCTGAAAAAGTCTTTTTCAAGAATAGGTAGGGACGTTTCATGGAACATTCCTACGGAGGAAAAGGGAATTTACCCACCCCTAACCCTGACCTTGGAGGGATAATTGGAAGAATTGTCCCTTGATTTTTCTGCAGTGATCAGCCCAAAATACATATGGCGTTTTCAAGTTGAATTTGCGTAAGTCCTGATTTACCTTATATGATTTACCTTATAATTTAACTATATTTTTAACCTCAGGACTTATGCCAAGGAACTAACTGTAGTGCAAATATCTGAAATAATTACCGAAAATATAGTATATATGGCGGCACTGCGTAAGTCCTGAACCTATTTGTCCCTAAAGTTCAGTTAGGATGACAGCATAAAATATACAAAGCCCTCTGCTGCCAGGTACTTCACAAATTTAGAAAGCACTAACAAAATATCTTAAACTCCAAGTATACAAGCAAATTTTTTTACGCACATATGTCTATGTCTCAACCAGTAGGTTTAAGTCAATCAATTCCAGTAGAGCAGGTTTGTTACAATAAACAGGGACTTGTACCCGCTATTATTCAAGATTATCTGGATGGTACAGTGTTGATGATGGCCTGGATGAACCAGGAATCATTACAAAAAACTCTAGAAACAGGGCAAACTTGGTTTTGGAGTCGTTCTCGGCAAGAGTTTTGGCATAAGGGTGCAACTTCTGGTCATTTTCAGGATATTAAGTGGATGCGCTATGACTGCGATAGCGATACTTTATTAGTAGGAGTAGAGCAGGTGGGGGATATTGCCTGTCATAAAGGAGAAAGGAGTTGTTTTCATCAGGTATATGGGGAAGTTGTGAAACCACCGGCCGATATGTTATCTCAACTGTTTGATGTGATTAGTGATCGCCGAGACCATCCCGAAGAAGGTTCTTATACTTGTAAATTATTTGCTGGAGGAGATCATAAAATTCTCAAAAAAATAGGGGAAGAGTCGGCAGAAGTGGTAATGGCTTGCAAAGATGATGAGAAAGAGGCGATCACTGCAGAAGTGGCAGATTTATTTTACCATACTTTAGTTGCTCTAGCTCACCATAATGTTGAGTTACGGGATGTGTATCGGAAGTTAGATGAACGCAGACCACCACACAAACACTAGCTAACTTAGCAATAGTAGCTCAAAATAAGACAAGTTAGAAAGTTAAGGAATGGGGATAAAATATGATCCACAAATATTGGCGCTTGAGTATTGCACTGAAATGCTCCTGTGCAGAAAATCACCGAAGTTAATAAATCCTCATTCCTAAGTAGCCAAAAATATAATCTTCTACTTTTAAGCTGTTTGAGTCTTTACACCATATACTTTTTTACGAACAAGACTTACGCAGTACAACCCCTATTCCTTTGTAGAGAACCCTCTTGGGAGGGGTTAGGGGAGATTCCCTGATCCTGAAAAAGACTTTTTGAGCCAACCCTAATTAGTTGTGAGACAAAATTTTCTTTCAAGATGTCACAAATAGTTTTAAACTTTCAAATGTGAAATAATAGCTATTAGTGACTTTGTTGCGTCAACTGGACATGATATTAATTATATGATTAATCCTTCCCTATATCAAATAAATACCCGTGTTTGGCTAAACAAATTATCTCAAGAGTTGGGCTTTCGTGTCACCTTAGATGATATTCCCGATGATGAACTAGATCAAATAGCAAATATAGGATTTGACTGGGTGTACTTTTTAGGAGTTTGGCAAACAGGAATAATGGGGCAAGATATCTCTCGTAAAAATCCTGATTGGCGAAAGGAAGCGATAGAAATTTTTGGTGATGACTTCCAAGAAGACTATATTTGTGGGTCCTGTTTTGCTGTAACTGCTTATCACATCCATAAAAGCCTAGGTAATAGTGCAGCTATGTTGAGGTTGGGCGATCGCCTCCATCAACGGGGACTAAAACTTATACTAGATTTTGTCTCCAACCACACTGCCCTTGACTATCCTTTAGTACAAACAAATCCTGACTTTTATATTCAGGGAAGCCAAGAGGATCTCGAACGAGAACCCCACAACTATATAGAAGTACAATTGCCAGCAGGTAGCCAAGTATTTGCTCATGGAAGAGACCCTTATTTTCCTGGTTGGCCTGATACTTTACAACTGAACTATGGCAACCCGAAATTACAGGAGGCAATGTTAGCAGAGTTATTCAATATTGCTCAGTTGTGTGATGGCATTCGCTGTGATATGGCAATGCTAATCTTGCCAGATATTTTTGAGCAGACTTGGGGTATTCCAATGCAACCGTTTTGGTCTGATGCCATTTCCCAAGTTAAACAGCAATATCCAGATTTTCTTTTTATAGCAGAAGTGTATTGGAATTTGGAGTGGGAACTCCAACAGTTAGGGTTTGACTACACTTATGACAAACGCTTATATGATCGCCTCCGGGAACAGCAGGCAACCCCAGTTAGAGAACATCTTTATGCTGGTATTAACTTTCAAAGTAAATTGGCACGGTTTATAGAAAATCACGATGAATTTAGAGCAAATGCAACTTTCCCATCAAGAGTTCATCAAGCTGCTGCTATTTTGACTTATTTTACCCCTGGTTTACGTTTTTTCCATCAAGGTCAGTTACAAGGTTGGTCTCAGAAAATTTCGATGCACTTATGTTATGCTCCTCAACAAGCTACTGTTCCCAACCTAGAGAGATTCTACCATCAATTATTAGATTGTTTGGCTCTGGATATTGTCCGAGAGGGAAATTGGCAATTACTGAAATGTGTACCTGCATGGGAAGGAAATTTCACATGGAATAATTTTATTGCTTTTACCTGGCAAGGAAAAGATGAGCGACTGTTATTGATAACTGTTAACTATGCTTCCGAACAAGGACAATGTTATACTCTTTTACCATTTGAGAGTCTCAGAGGTGAAAAGTATCGACTGCAAGATTTAATGAGTGATATTAGTTATGATCGCTTGGGAGATAAGTTGATTTCACGAGGTCTATATTTGGATTTACCTGCATGGGGCTACCACATTTTTGATATTAGTTAGTAAGAAAGTATTGATAGATGTAGTCCTTGAATTAGAACTTATAGTACCTTTGCGTAAGTCATGAAAGTATAACAAACATTGATGAAATTGGTATAATATCAAATCAGCTGAATTCGGTAAAAAAAATGTTTTGTCTTCAGCCAATATGCAAATCTTCCTAAATTCTCTTTCCTCCTAACTCCTAACTTCTGAGTCCTAATTAGAGCTTGCTGAAAAAGTCTTTTTCCGGAGTAGGAGACCTACCTTTAACATTTCCCAGGAAGAGAAGTAGGGACGTAAAGCTTAGGGACATGAAACGCATTTTTGTTATGGAACGTCCCTACAGAGGAACGGGGAATTGTTAGAGAAGGTAGTCGGATATATTTGCCCCTTGATTTTTCTGCCTAGGGAGCGCCCAAAATACTAACTTTTTGAGCTCTTAGGACTGAAAACTAGACACTTTTTTCAAGTCTAAAAATGCTCAAGCCTTTATGTATCAATGCTTTTGGATTGAATTCCCATGCCCTAATTAATCACTATAATTTCTGAGCCAAGAAACTGCACTTTCTATATCACTGACCTGCTCTCCTTCAGGAAGAGACGGACGCTGTATCATTACCACTGGAATACTTAATTCTCGTGCAGCAACAATCTTAGGGTAAGTAGCATCACCACCACTATTTTTACTGACTACTGTCCCAATTTCATATTTTTGCAAAAGCGATCGCTCTTCTCCCAGATAAAAAGGTCCCCGCTCAGTCAGTATTTTTCCGGGGGGTACTGAAGTATATGGTTGGGGTAGTTCAATCATCCGCATCAGAAACCAGAGGTCTGTAAGGTGAGTATAACTTGCTAGTTCTTGTCTACCAATACTCAGAAATATTCGTGAAGCTAATTCTGGTAAAACTGTAGCAGCAACTTCGTTACTTTCAACCTCTAGCCAGTGATCGCCTTCCAGCTTTTTCCAACCAGGACGAACCAACATTAAATGAGGAATGTTTAGTGCTGAAGCAGCGATCGCTGCATGGCAGGAAATTTGGGATGCAAAAGGGTGGGTAGCGTCAATTAGCAAATCTATTTTTTGCTCTCGTAGATAGTCTTTCAAGCCAGATACACCACCAAAACCGCCAACTCGTGTAGGCTTGAATGTCATAATAGACTGACAAGTGCGACCCGCAAGAGAATTGATTACCTGAAATCCTGGTATAGTAGAGGCTAAGGCTGTTAGTTTCCTGCTATCCCCAATGCCACCTAAAATCAGTACTCGTTTGTGTCTTGCCATAGTTATTTCAGTTATCAGTACCTCTCCATTGCACTAGGAGTAAACCGAATCTCTATCAGTCCCCGACTCTGATCGGGATTTCGATTTGCCCCAGGATAATCTCCCTTAGGATTATACAATTGTGCAGCAGAATAAGCCCTAAACAGCAAACCCAATTCTTGCAGACTAGGATTGTTTTGCAGTTTTTGTACCACTACTAAAGCTCACATTAAACCTAAATCTGTATTAGATCCTGCTGCCAAACTACTAACAGATTCATTACTCTTAGCAACCTGTTCTAACTAGGTATCTAAATTACTAATAATTTCTTTATTTACTTGACCATCAGTATCACCAATTACTTCAACAATATAACTCTGATATTCTTTACCAAAATTATCAATTTGCTTAACTAAATCTTCCTCGATAAAACCTTTTAAATTTCCCGATATTTTGGCACTTCCTGACTCAAACCTTCGAGATCCAGAATCTCTAATTACTATCACAGATGAAGAATTGAACTTTTCAATTTAAGGGAAGTTTTTCAGCTAGATATGACTAAAAAGTCAAAAGAAGTTACTAATGATACAGAGAAAACCCATCTTGTCAATAAACCAGGCTTGATTGCGCTTATAAACAATATAATTCCCATATATAGTGTTATTTTAAATTTAAAACACTATACATAGGAATAAGCAAATTAGATTCGGTTGGCCCTAGAATAATGAAATTCCCTGGTGTTTGACTAGCTATCATCTAAATTTTCTTCCCAATCACCAAATATTTCCTGATAATAGGTCAATATTCGGTTTATTTTGTAACAAATAGCATCTTCAGCATCTTCAGAATACTCTAACCATAAACCTCCTACTTGGCTTTTGTTGTAGTCAAATAGCTCTGAAGAAGGAGGAGAAAATAAACCCACTTGTACTTTGCCTACTTGGCGTAAATGAGCTGCTACTTCTTGATAAACTGCAAGAGGGAGTCCCTTACAGCTAATTTGATAACGTTTTTGTTTTTGTTTCCCAGTCTCCATTCTAAGGATTTACCATTGCAAGACTATTTTTAGTTTAATTCACTACCTGACAAGCATTAGCAATATTACTATAATAACAGAACTTACTAATAGATCTCGAGAGTACTTTTGAGGATAGTGAGGTACAGTTTAATACTATTCCCTATTCCCTAAGGAATGAAGATTTTATTATCTATACAGGTTAAGTTGCTTAAACTCCATATCATCTGAGTTCTTTCAAAACAATTCAGGACTTTATTTAATTCTCATTTCTCAACTATTATGATATGGAAACTATTGATTTGGCTGTTTAACATTACAACAATTAATATTATCCAAACATACTTTGCCCCACCATAAAGCCCAGCGAACAAGTTCGACTCGATTATGAGTTGAAGTTTTACTGAAAATATTGCTAATATGATTATCTACTGTTCGCTTGCTAATTTCTAGCCTCTCGGCTATTTTTTCATTAGTCAATCCATCTGCTACTAGCTCCAGAACTTGTAATTCTCTTTCAGAAAGGGATGTATGGGTTTGAGACTTGCAACCAGTCATAAATTTTGCCTATACCTAATATAATATATATCTGCCTAATTATAATTTTAGGGATACCTGTCTAATTATAATTTTAGCTGAAGTTGCTCTTGAAGCTCACACCATAATCTGGGATTGCGTGTGAGATAAATCAGAGATATCTTGACAAAAATTACGTGAATGAAATCTATTTAAGTAGAAAAACTACAGGAAAGCCCCCAGAAATTAAAATAAACTTCTTTTTGTCATTAATATCTAAAAAAATTTTTGATTTTGATTACCACCAAAATCATTAATGATTTTATATTTTTTATTACCAATTTATATTTTTACCAGACTCAAATCTATATGACCTATCCCTATTCTATTTGCCTTGGTGAAATTTTATTTGATTATCTAGCCGACCAACTTGAGAAAAGTTTAAATCAAGTAGAGTCTTGGACAACTTATCTTGGTGGTGCACCTGCTAATGTTGCCTGTGGTTTAGTCAAGTTGGGTACTTCTGCCGCCTTGATTAGTTCTGTAGGAAAGGATGCAGAAGGTAAAAAACTAGTACAACTTTTACAGGAGATTGGGGTAGATACTTCAAGTATCCAGGAACATTCTTATGCACCAACACGAAAGGTCTATGTATTACGTTCTCAAACTGGAGAGCACGAATTTGCTGGGTTTGGAAAACATCCAACAACAGAGTTTGCCGATACCCGCATTAAAGCTGAACTTCTGCCAGAATCTTTGTTTTTGAATGGTGAATTTTTAATCTTAGGAACTCTAGGACTAGCTTATCCTGAAACAAGACAAACTATTTATCAAGCCCTTGACTTAGCTGACCAATATCATCTTAAAATTATGGTAGATGTCAATTGGCGTCCTTCATTTTGGCCTAATCCTGATGATGCCAAAGCACTTATATATTCTTTACTAAAAAGAGTGGATTTTGTCAAGCTTTCTCTAGAAGAAGCAGAGTGGTTATTTGACTGTACTAACCCTAGTGTAATTGCTTATAGATTAGATTCAGTAGAAGGTATATTAGTAACTGCAGGTAGTCAAGGCTGTACTTATTACTTGTCAGAAAATGAAGGAAAGGTACCTGCTTTTTCCCTGGATATTGTAGATACTACTGGCGCAGGAGATGGCTTTGTAGCAGGTTTTATACATCAATTGCGTCAATATGGTGTTCGCCGTTTACAACAACCAGGAGTAGCAAAACAAATTGTTACTTATGCTAGTGCTGTGGGGTCCCTAACTACTACTAAATTAGGAGCAGTTACGGCTCAACCTACTGGTAAGGAAGTAGAAACTTTTTTAGGTAGCAATTTAGGTTGAAAACCTTACCCTTAAACGGGCAACTTTATTTTATGGCCCAAAAAAAGCGGCAAGGATTTCGAGCTCTCTAAAAACCTAATAGCTATTTAATTAGTAGCTCACTTTACTTTAGTCCTGAAATGGCTAACATAGAGAATATATTAAGAGTTTAGTGAGGCCAAAATACTTTCTGAACTTTTTGTCAATTAGAGTAAAAAAATATGGGACTTTTCGATAACATTGTCGGTGCTATTAATAATCCTAATCAAGAGGGTAGTAGTAACCAGTTGAGCAATATTCTTAATACAGTACAGCAATTAAATGGTAATCAAGGAGGAAATGCCGGCTTAACTCAAGCTGCTATGGGAATTTTGGGTGGTCATGTACGTTCAGCTTTGCAACAAAAACGAGAAGAGTCAGGTAGTACAGGAGTTCAAGAAATTATCAATCAATTTGCGGGTACAACTCCTAATAACAATGCGGTTACTTCTCTGTTTTCCTCTAATCAAATCACTAATATTATTCAAAGTATATCTGAAAAAACTGGTTTTGATACCTCACAAATTCAGAATTTATTACCTACTTTGGTTCCGGTAATTCTTAATTTATTAAAAACTGGTAATGATACTCAAAATCCTGAGCAAGCATCTACATCCAATAATAATGTTTTAAATAGTTTTTTGGATGCTGATGGAGATGGAGATGTTGATATTGCTGATGTGATGGGAATGGCTAGTCGTTTTTTGAAGTAAAGGAAGGGTTCTTGTTTTTAGGTATAAGCTGAAGTTGCTAATTCATCTTATACCATAATCTGGGATTTGGTGTAAGATAAATTAGCGGTTAATTAAGTAGGCTCAATGCCTACTTAGGGGTTGCTGATTCAATCCAAAAGTATTGATAAATAAAGGTTTTAGCATTTTTAGAATTGAAAAAAGTGTCTAGTTTTCGCTCCTAAGAGCTCAAAAAGTTAGTATTTTGGGCGCTCCCTAGGCAGAAACATCAAGGGACAAATATATACGACTACCTCCTCTATCAATTCCCCGTTCCTCTGTAGAGACGTTGCATAACAAAAATGCGTTTTCCTGACGGAATGCTGCGCAAACATGTCCCGTAGCGTTAGCGGAGCTTTGCGTTAGCAAAACATCCCTACATCTCCTCCTGGGAGATGTTAAGGGTGGGCCTCCTACTCCTGAAAAAGACATTTTCAGCGAGCCCTACTTAAATTTTCCATTAGTACAACTATAATCTAGGTTTTTCAGATACACCAAGCCCAGCAATTCCTGATCGAAGCACAAATATAGAAATTCTATTTATATTATATAATTAAGTTTTTCCTAATACAATTGACAATTTCTTCTGGAGATTTTGCAGCATCTACTATTATTGCTTGTTTTGGTTTCTCAAGAATATCAAATTGACTCTGAAGCATCTCAAGTTTCATAAAGTGATTTTTTCTGGCTGTTAGTCTTTGGGCAAACAAATCAAAAGACCCTTCTAAATAGACGATTTTGACATTTTTTGTGTTTGTTGCAAGGTAGTCACGATAGGTTTGTTTAAGAGCGGAACAAGCTAATACAATATTTTTATTATCTCCTAACAATTCATCAATTGCATTTAGTATTTTTTCTAGCCAAGGAATTCGCTCAGCATCATTTAAAGGAATTCCATTAGTCATTTTTTTGATATTAGCTTGGGGATGAAAAGAGTCTGCATCAAAAAAATGCCAATCTAGATATTTTGCTAGTAATTTTCCTATAGTGGATTTACCAGCACCGGAAACTCCCATTATGATTATAATCATTGTATTAAATGTTAATTCTGAAGATTTATGAAATATTAAAATGGCAATAGAGATAGAACGGAAGTTTTTAGTTAGAGGCAATGGATGGCAAAACCAAGCTATTGGACAATTGTATCGTCAAGGCTATATGCATACAGAAGATGGTATAACATTAAGGGCGAGAGTGGTAGGCGATAAAGGTTATTTAACTATTAAAGGACCTTCTTTTAATAATTCTAGAGCGGAATATGAGTATGAGATTCCCTTTGAAGATGCTGAAGAGATGTTGAATAGTTTATGTAGTTCACCTTTAATTGAAAAGGTTAGATATCATGTTTATCATGGTAAATTTGTTTGGGAGGTTGATGAGTTTGTCGGAGATAATCAAGGTTTAATTGTGGCTGAAGTTGAACTTAAGGATGAAAATCAAAGAGTTGAATTGCCTGAATGGATAGGAGAAGAAGTTTCTCACGATCAGAGATATTCTAATTTTAATTTATCGAAAAATCCCTGGAAAAATTGGTCTTAGGATTTGGGGCATTGGTGAATTTATTGACCGTGATCAAGCTCATAAAGGATTCTATGATCAGCTAGGAAATATCAGCTTTCAAATATAAATATAGCAATCCTATTTGATTTGTGTTCAAAATTTCACCGCTTTTTCTGAATAGGTTTGGTTGCAATGGTAAATAGACAAGAATTTCGGAATTTATTTCTAGTGTTTGAATAGTCACAATCTATTTAGGATTGCTATATAGTAAAAGATATATAATATGTTTATATTGAATTGTGAGATTTGAGAGGTACGTTTAAAGTTTGTTATACTGCAGCTAAAGAATATCTGTTGGCTGAGTAATTCACTCTCAACCAAACATTATGGCTTTAAAATATCTGAGTAGATTTTTTGCTCAAATTACGGTACAAGTTCCCCTCCCCATAACTTTGATACTACCATTTATAGTGCAACTTTTTGGGGTAGTAGCTTTGATAGGATATATTTCTGTGAGAAACTCTCAGAGACAGAGAGCTGTTAATAATGTACTTACTCAACTTTTGAATGAACAGGTTGCTAGAGTTGAACAAAATTTAGAGGCTTACCTTCGTGTTCCCCATCAAGTTAATCAAATTAATGCTACTGCTATTTTTGATGGCCAATTAGATTTAGAAAATATTTCTCAATTGGAAAATTATTTTTGGCAACAATTACAAATATTTGATGTTCTTGGTTTTACAGGATTAGGATTAGAAAATAAAGTTAATTTGGGGGCCGAAAGACTTACTCAGGATACTCAGCATCTGAGAGTATCAACCCAACAAAGCAATTATATTTTTGAAACTTATTCCACAAATCAATTTGGTGAGCGAGTTCAACTATTAAGTAGTATTGAATTTGACCCACGTACTAGACCTTGGTACAAAGCTGCTGTAGCTAGTGGCAAACCTACTTGGAGCGAAATTTATCCTAATACTGCTGGTCTCACCGCTTATCTTGGAGCATCTCAAGCTTTTTATAATGACCAGGGAAAATTGCTGGGTGTACTACTAACTAATATTAATCTATCACAAATTGGTGACTTATTAGGGAGTCTAAAAATTGGTAAAACTGGACAAATTTTTATTATTGAGCGTTCGGGAATGTTAGTGGCAACTTCTACAGAAGAAAAGCCTTTTCGTAGTATAAATAAAGCATACGGAGCTGAGAGAGTTCAAGGGATTGAAAGTGATAATTATTTGACTCAAGCTACAGCCAAATATTTGACCACAGAATTTGACTTAAATACATCAATTAATCATCAAAAACATCTGCAATTTAAGATTAATAATCAACGACAATTTATTAACATAAAACCTTTTCAAGATCAGTATGGTTTAGACTGGTTAATAGTAATAGTAATTCCAGAAATAGACTTTCTATATAGCATTTATCAACAAACAAAAATCACTATTATACTTTGTCTATTGGCATTAGTTTTAGCAACAGGAATTGGTATTTTAACATCTCGTTGGGTTGTGCAACCTATTTTAAAACTAAAAGATGCAGCTACCGCCTTATCTGAAGGGGAATTTAATCAAAAAATTAAACTTAATCGTGATGATGAAGTAGGGGAACTTGCTAAAGCTTTTAATTCAATGGCTTTTTAGTTACAAAAATCCTTGAATTTACTGAAAATTAAGAATAAACAATTAGAATGTTGAAATAAATTAAAAGACGAATTTTTAGCCTACACATCTCACGAACTTCGTACTCCTTTGAATGGAATTATTGGCATTGCAGAATCATTAATAAATGGGGCAGCAGGAGAATTATCTTCTGAGGTTAAAAATAATCTTTCTCTAGTGGTTTTATCTGGCAAAAGGTTATCAAATTTAATTAACGATATTCTTGATTTTTATAAACTTAAACATCGCAATATTGAATTACAATTAAAACCAGTGGGAGTGAGAGAAGTAGCAGAGATAGTAATTAATCTTTCTCATTCCATGATTGGTACAAAGTCTTTACAACTAATTAATTCTATTAGTTATGATACACCTTTTGTTGATGCTGATGAAAATCGACTTCAGCAAATATTTTATAATTTAATCGGTAATGCAGTTAAGTTTACTGGGTCAGGTAAAATAGAGGTGTCGGCTACAGTATTAGAAAATCAAAACTCCAGTGATGAAATTTCTCTATTAGAGATTACTATTGCTGATACAGGTATTGGTATTCCATCAGATAAATTAGATAAAATTTTTGAATCATTTGAACAAGTAGATGGCTCTACTTCTAGAGAATATGCTGGTACTGGTTTGGGTCTAGCTATTACTAAACAATTAGTAGAATTACACACAGGCTCTCTGTAGGTTTCATCAGAAGTAGGTGTGGGTTCCCAGTTTAAATTTACTATTCTAATTTCTCAAACTCAAGTAGTTAATTTTCCACAAGTTGCACTATCTCCATCAATACCATTAGTTACAGAAGTTGAACCGAAAAGTAAAAAAGTTTTCCTACAAAGTTTAGCAGCAGAAACGCAAGATTTTACAATTTTAATTGTGGATGATGAACCAGTAAATTTGCAAGTCATCAGAAATAATTTGACTTTACAAAATCATGCTATTACTGAAGCGAATAATGGATTTGAAGCATTAGAAATAATTAAAAAAGGCTTGATGCCAGATTTAATTTTACTTGATGTAATGATGCCTCACATGACTGGTTATGAAGTAACAAAAAAACTGCGGGAAAAATATTTACATATTGAATTACCTATTATCATGTTAACTGCAAAACCATTAATTTATGATTTGTTAGAAGGTTTTGCTTCTGGAGCAAATGATTACTTGATTAAGCCTTTTTCCAAACAAGAATTACTTGCTAGAATAAAAACTCATATTCATCTTAGTAAAATAAGTTATGCTTATGGTCGTTTTGTTCCTCATAATTTTTTACAATTCTTGAAACGTGAGAATATTGTAGATGTAAAGTTGGGAGATAGTGTAAAGGAAAAAATGTCTATTTTGTTCTCTGATATTCGTTCTTTTACAACTTTAAGTGAAAGTATGACCCCGGAGGAAAATTTTAAGTTTATTAATGCTTATTTATCCCGAATGGAACCTGCCATTTTAGATAATGAAGGGTTTATCGATAAGTACATTGGTGATGCCATTATGGCTATTTTTGGCAGAAAAGCAGATGATGCAGTTCAGGCAGCAATTAATATGTTGAAAAACTTGGCTGATTTTAATCAGGAACGTCAAAAATTATCACAGGAAATGATTAAAATTGGTATTGGTATTAATACAGGAGATTTGATGTTGGGAATTGTGGGAGGAAAAAAAGAATTGATGGTACAGTGATTAGTGATGCTGTTAATTTAGGATCTCGCTTAGAAAGTTTAACTAAGTTATATGGAGTAAGTATTTTAATTAGTGAAAAGACTTTATTGAATCTGGAAGAAGCATATAAATATAATTATCGTTTCCTCGATAGAGTAAATGTGAAGGGCAAAAAAGAATCCGTTGGACTGTTTGAAATTTTTGATGGAGATACAGAAGAACAAAAAGGATTAAAAAAACAAACTAAAAGTAAATTTGAAGAAGCAATTTTTCTTTATTTTCAAGAAAAGTTTGCTGCAGCCAAACAAATAATGAGCGAAATTTTACAAATCAACCCAGAAGACAAAGTTGCACAATTTTATCTCCAGCGTTCTGATAAATTTCAGAATAATGGAAGAATTAAAGATTAGGGATAAGTTATACTAGAGTTAAGAGATAACCCAAATTATTACTCTAAGAAAAAAGATTGAGTAAACATCAATTCCCTACAGTTTTCTAGACTTAAAGCTTTTTTTATAGCCGACTCTAATTAGAGCTAATTCTATCCCAGATTAAGATATATGTTCCAAAAATAAGATAGATAGGGAATATAACAGTATTATTTCAACCTTTTTCCTAAATTATTTTTCCCTATCTTTTAACTCCTAAATAACTAAGAAATTATTGATTTACAAAGATACAAAAAAAGTTTCATTTAGCAAGAAATTTACATAAATTCTCTTGGGTCAGTCACATATCCAGTCAGTGCTGAAGCTGCTGCTGTATAGGGAGAAGCTAAATAAACTTGTGCCTGTTTATTCCCCATTCGACCAGGAAAGTTACGATTAGTTGTAGAGACACAAATTTCTGGTTTATTTAGTCGCCCAAATGTATCTTTTGGTCCCCCTAAACAAGCGGCACAAGATGGAGCTGCAGGTTCAATACAACCAGCACCTAAAAATATTTCTGAGAGGGTTTGACCATCATGTTTGACAGTAAATAAATCTTCATAAACTTTCTGAGTTGCTGGTACTAAATAAGTTGGAACTTTAACTTGATGACCTTTAATGAGTTTTGCTGCATGAAGAAAGTCAGAAGTTTTTCCTCCAGTACAGGAACCTATATAAACTCTGTCAATTTTAACATCCTGACAGTTACGGGCGAGTTCTTTATTATCTGGAGAATGGGGTTTAGCTACTACGGGTTCTAATTTTGTGACGTCGTAGGAGCGATCGCTATAAAATTTGGCATTCTCATCAGAATAAAATGACTCAAATGGTTGATCAGTTTTACCCTGCAAATATTCAAAGGTAGTCTCATCGGGAGCGATAACTCCATTTTTGCCCCCCGCTTCAATAACCATATTGCATAGGGTCATCCGTTCTTCCATGGTCATCCGTTCTATCGTTTCGCCAGCAAATTCCATTGTTCTATAAGTAGCACCAGATACAGAAATATCTCCAATAATTTGTAGTATCAAATCTTTTGCTAATAAATAATTGGGCATTTCCCCATTCAAGACAAACCGCATAGTTGCTGGCACTTTGACCAATAGCTTACCTGTACCTGCAATAAAGGCAGCATCTGTATTGCCGATACCTGTGGCAAATTCTCCAAAAGCTCCTGCGTTACACGTGTGGGAGTCGGTACCAAATAGGACTTCTCCCGGACGAGTATGGCCTTCTTGGGCCAGGGCAACGTGGCAAACTCCTTTGTAGTCTGGGTTGGCTTTGAAATTTGAGCGTTCAATAATGTCGTAGAAGTATTTGATGTTTTGTTCTTGGGCAAAGTCTCGCAAAATATCTACGTTGCGGTTTGCCCGTTCGTCGGCAGTAAAAATATAGTGGTCTGGTATTAGGACAATTTTTTCCTTGTCCCAAACTTTGGCATTTTCACCAAATTCTCGCTTGAAGATACCGATGGTGCCAGGACCACAAACATCGTGGGTCATTAATACATCAACCTTGACCCAAATGTTTTCTCCAGGGTTAAGGGTAGATTTTCCTGATGCTTTGGCCAAGATTTTTTCAACCATGGTCATTGTCATAAGCGATCGCTCCATTTTATAGTTTATAATTGTATTTTAGACAACTTATAATCAAAAAAATAAGGAAAAAGCTTAAGTATTAATATTACTTGATGTTGGCAGTTTTGAAATCTAAATTTGACAACTTATAACTGATACCTGAAATGGCGATCGCTTATTCACAAAAAAATATTAACAGGTAGCTATTGAGAGTTAATATGATTATGCCTAGGTAATATTAGGATGATTATTATAAATAGCTATTATTGAGGAGATGATAAATATGAAATTTGAAACACCAGCTCAAGCAGAATGTTATCAAAAAATTGATGGGTGGATGGACGAATTATTTGGTGATTATCCTTGGGAAAAACTTGATGAGCCAGGGTTTGGTCTGTGTTTAGGGTCTGCTTGGGTGGAAGTGAGAGTTTATCCTTGGGGTGAGGATAGTATTATTAATACTTGTTCTACTGTAGTTATTGGAGCTGAATTAAAGTATGATTTACTGGAATTTTTGTTGCGCTCCAGTAGTGATATGCAGTTTGGTGGTTTCTCTTTAGATGCTGATGGAAATATCTTATTTCAACACAGTATAATTGGTTCTACTTGTGACCCAAATGAATTGGAAGAGTCTGTTTTGGCAGTGTTGGAAGTTGCTGATGATTATGATGATAAAATTGTTGAACGTTGGGGTGGTAAACGTGGGTTAGATATTCCACCTCAATAAACTATTGAGAAGGGAAGAAGCAAGAAGAAAGTTGGGAAATCTCTATGACTAATTTAGAAATTGTTGAGCTATTACATGAAGCTATAAAGGGTTTAGTATGGATGAGTGAATATGATTATCCTTTTGAAGTTTTGAACTGGGAATTTGGTAAAAAAGTTTCACTGGATAATCAAGTGGTTTTGCAAATTACTAAACATGCTTTGGATACTCCAATTAAAGTTATAGAATTTGATGATTTTTTTCAAGGGGTAATTACACCTAAAGGTTGGCATGATGCTGAAGAGTCTGAGATGGTTAACAGGTATCAAGAACTTGTCAGGATAATGAAGCAATATTTAAGTGATTTAAAAGTATATAAAGTTGGTGAAGTTGAAATTGATGTTTATATAATTGGTAGGACTAATACTGGAGATTATGCTGGTTTGGTTACAGTTTCTATTGAGACTTAATATTAGGTATTAGGTATTAG
>JAKQYF010000180.1:0-5800 GCA_023356535.1 Trichodesmium sp. MAG_R03
TAACCGTAAAAGTTGCCTCCGTGGTCCCAACATCCCCTTCAACTACACTAACTTTGTTGATAGAAACTTCAGACTCAGGAATGAGAAAATCTTCTGCAGTAAGAAAACTAGGAGCTAGCCCTGAAACAACTGCCAAACCTTGGGAGCCAAAATTAACCACAGTACTACCTGATTCTTCAATTAGAGTCAAATCTTCAAAAGCAAGACCCCCCTCAAGCTGGAAGAAATCAATATTATCCTCAAAGTCCTGAACAATATTGCTACCGTTCCCTGGAGACAACACAAAGCGATCGCGACCCTGACCACCATAAAGCAAGTCATCCCCTTCATTGCCTTCTAATAAGTCATCACCCTTATCCCCAAAGATAATATCATTACCTATACCTCCCAGCATATAGTCAGCCTCTTTACCACCATAAAGCAGATCATTACCATCACCACCATTAATAAAATCTTCTCCACGGTTACCATTGGCTTCATCGTTACCCCCTTCACCTTCAATAACATCATTATCCTTACCACCGCTGAGCTTGTCTTCGCCCTCTCCACCAAACAGGGTATCGTTGCCGCGGTAGCCGTTGAGAATGTCATTATTTTTTGTACCTTGGAGTTTGTTATTGTTATCATCCCCAGTAATTTGACCTGCTTTAGACAGTGAGACCTTTAAAAGTTGAGTCTCTCCACTATTACCATCAACCCCATCATTATCATTAATAACCCAGACACCATCATCAGTGACCGCCAACCCCTCAACCTTTTCATAAACAAGACCTCCAGGAGCCTTGAGGTCATCAATCAAGTCATAAGCAAAGACTTTATTAAGTGTTGCACCTTCTTCAACTTGATTCAGATCAATGCTATACAGTCGCTTAATAGCAGCATCAGGCCCACCTTGGTTATCTCGCTCGAGAACAAGGAATTCCATATCACCTTGAGGCGATATATCAGAAAGACCAACCCATCCCCCATTTTGAGACTCGGGGTCATCCAGGGGGTAGAAATAATCCCCGACCCACTCTGAGGTATTAGTATCATAGACAAGAACACGGGGGTTCTGGTCATCACCCCAAGCACGCTGGGTCACGGCCACCAGATTGCCATTATCGTAAGCAACCCCCTCTAAACCGAAACGAAGTTGATTATCGTTGAGTTCATTGGGGAGAGTGACAACTTCAACGATCGTGCCATCTGCTTCATTAACCTTAAATAGGAAATTGAGACTCTCAACAGGCCGATCTTCATCACCTACAGTTCCTCGACCCTCAGAGGCAATCCAAAGATGCCCATCTCCAGTAGCCGCAATTCCTTCGGGGTCAATATTAACAGTTTTATCTTCATTAATAAGGGCTTCAAGATCCTCAGCAGAGAATTCGCCATATGGGGAAACTGCAGCAAACGCATCATTGGTATCAACAATCTGAGTTGCATTTACCAGTGTAGCCGGCTGAGTAGACGTATCGATAGTGAAAAAACGGTTCGATTTATAGAAGCTATCTTCAATAGCATAGAGGATGTTCTCTGGTCCAGGAGCAAGGCCAGACATGGCACCCCAGGGAATAGGAGGAGCACCATTTATTCCATCTACAGACTGGAGAGTTGGATAAGTAGCAGAAGCCTCTGAATATTCGTAAATGTTGATGACAGAGCGAATCTTGTCTCCCCGATCATCCACCTCTGAAGCAACAACCAACAAGTCTCGTTCCGGGACAGCCTTTACCCCCTCAGGTCCTACACCAGTAGGAAGAACTTGCTGAAATACTGGTTGTGTGGGCTCGGAAACGTCATAAACAAAGACGAGCCTGGAACGCTCAGAATTAACGAAGAGATAGTCTGTATCCTCAAAAGAAGCAAACTCAACGTTCTCTGGTTCATTTCCCTTATTCCCAGAACGCTCCTCTGGATAGTGTCCAACCTTAGCAGCAATATGCTCCATGCTATTGCCAGAAGTGGAAACAATGTTTCCATCCAGTTCAAAAATAGTGAAACCACGGCTGCCACCATTTAAATCTCCCTCATCAGCAGTAGCCAGGTAATCATTACCGATAAAAGTAATACCATCTGGCTCACGAGGAACATCTGCAAGGGAGGAAGTCTGATCAATAATACCCTCTTCTTCCGTATCTATATTATTTAGGTCAACTGTTCCAGCAGAGAAACTTTTGGTGACTGTTTTAGTCTCCAAATCAATCAAGACAATGGCGTTATTTTCCTGGAGCGTAACAGCCGCTAGGTTATTGCTATTAATATCAACATATTCGGGCTCAGGATCTTCAGAGAAAAGGACTCCATCCAAATTAGTTAATAGAACAGTAGAGGTAGACCAGGCATCGAGAGAGTCACTAGAAGTATCAACCACCACAACAAATCCAGCAGGAAGTTGAGGAGGGGCACCATCGCCAAGATCCTCATCCCGTTCATTTTCAATAGCAATCACCGCGTAATTGTTGTCAGGACTGAGAGCAATTGAGTCTGGCTCTCCACCAATGTCCCAAGTCTTAGCAATTTCCTGGGTGGAGATATTAACTGCAAGAAGCTGTCCTGAGGTGTTAACAAAATTATCACTTGTATTCACAGCAACAAGAGCATAGTCACCTTTAACAGCAACAGAAGTTGCCTCACCACCGACATCAACAACCCCCTTTCCAACTGGAGTAGCGGGGTCACTAATATCAACAAATCCAATATTTTCCTTCTCAGAATCAGAATATACAAGAGTCTGGCCATCTGTGCTAACCGCAACAATTTCAGCAACTGTTTCGGTGTCAGTGTTACTATTGGAGTCAATTTGACTAGCAACAACAAAGGACGAAATACGATTAAATAATTTAGACATTGTTACAAAAAACTCAAGAATCAAATCAAACATTTATTTAAGACTTACCCATGAACGCTATTGGTAGGGTATGTTTTGCTGACGCCAAGCTGCGCCAACGCTTCCCGACATGAAAAGCGCCCTGAGTAACCCACCAAGACTCTATATAGTACCTTGGTGTAAGTCCTAATTATATCATATAGGTCTGGGAAAATGTCAAGGTCAAGCAGAACAACCTATATATAGGACTTACCCAGGAACCCTATTGGTAGGGTATGTTTTGCTGACGCCAAGCTGTGCTAACGCTTCCCGACTTGAATTGCCCACTTAGTAACGAACCAAAGCTCTATATATATTACCTTAGCCTAAGTCCTGATATAGTTATATAGTAGGGGCAAACCGCCGGAAAGCCTCTACAAATAGTGTGTAATTTAATATTCTGCGTAAATCCCAATTCATACAGGACTTACTTAAATTCACCTTAAAACCCCATATGTAGGAGCGAATGGCATTTGCCCTCGCCCTCGTGTAGTGCCCGTTGGTAAATCCCAATTAATATTGAAACTCATGTCTATCATACTCGCTCAGAATTTAAGCAAAGTCTATCCAGTAGCTATCAAAGAACCTGGAATTAAAGGAACATTGCGTCATTTTATTCGTCGCCAATATCAATATGTTAAGGCAGTTGAAAATATTTCCTTTGAAATAGACCCAGGAGAAATAGTAGGATTTCTAGGGCCTAACGGTGCCGGTAAAACTACTACTCTAAAAATGCTGACAGGCTTAATTCATCCATCTCATGGGATAGTTAAAGTCGCAGATAATATACCCTTTGAGCGCCAGAAAGAATTTTTACAGCAAATCACTCTAGTTATGGGGCAAAAACAACAGCTAATATGGGATTTGCCTGTGTTAGACTCCCTAAAAATTAATGCTGCAGTTTATGGTGTTTCCGACAAAGAATATCGTCAACGGTTGATGGAATTCACAGAGATGTTGTCCCTAGAGGGAAAGTTGAAACAACCAGTCAGGAAATTATCTCTGGGGGAACGGATGAAGGCAGAGTTAATGGCGGCGTTATTGCATCGACCGCAAGTTTTATTCTTGGATGAACCAACTTTAGGTTTAGATGTTAACGCTCAGGTAGCAGTACGGGAATTTTTACGGGAATATAATCAACGTTATCAAGCAACAGTGTTATTGACGAGTCATTATATGGCAGATATTACAGCTTTGTGTAAGCGAGTGTTGCTAATATATCAAGGCGAATTAATTTATGATGGTAGTCTAGATGGTTTACTCGATCGCTTTACTCCTTATCGAGAGGTACAAATAGAATTAATTAATCCCATACCTCCAGATGTGGACAATTTTCAGCAACTTTTATCTAATTATGGGGAGGTAGAAACATTAGCAGGCCAGGCAGTACGTTTGTTGGTACGTCGAGAAAATTTAACTACAACTGTAGCCCAAATTTTGGCAGAATTAGAAGTGCAAGATTTGACAGTAACTGACCCACCTATTGAGGAGATTATTGGTAGAGTTTTTCGCTCAGGACTGACTACTGAAGTCAAATAATCAGGACTTACCCATGAACCCTATTGGTAGGGCGCGTTTCACTTTGCGACATGAAAAGCGCACTTCATAACGGACCAAGGCTCTATATATAATACCTATATAATACCTTTGTGTAAGTCCTGACAAAAGTTGACATAATGGGACTTAAGCAAAATAGAGGCAGCAAAAAAGCTCAAATATAGACCGGAATTGGCTTTCACGTCAAAACGATATAAATCCTGAATAGCCTTAGGGTCTAGGCATTTTTATAGCATTAACATAATTCCCTTGTCTAGACTTGCTTTGACGCATTTTTTCCACAAAAAAATGTCTAAGTCCCAATAATTGGGATTTACTGATTAATAATAAAAGCATTGACATATAAAAGCATAAGATCTGATTTGGGTAGCAAAAAGTACTAGCTTTTTGCTGGTTTAAGCTAAAAAAGTTAGGATTTCGGGCGCTCCCATGGCCGAAAAATGAAGGGACAAATATATCCAACTACCTCTTCTACCAATTCCCCGTTCCTCTGTAGGGACCTTGCATGCAAGGTCCCTACTTCTCCTCCTGGGAGATGTTAGGGGTGGGTCCCCTAATCCTGAAAAAGACTTTTTCAGCAAGCCCTAATTGTACATTCTATGTTATCCTAGGAATTTAGGACTTAAACAAATTCGTAGATAATATGCTATCTGTAGAAGGCAAATGCCATTAGCTAGATCTGGCAATTCTGCGTAAGTCCTGAGATATTCAACTTAATATCAAGATTGATGATCATGAAACGAATAATTGGTACTACAAAATCCGAAAAACTAATTGGTACTCGACGTAGGGAAAAAATATTTGGATTGGATGGTGATGACACCCTAGAAGGTCGTAAGGGTTTTGACTATCTCTTTGGCGGAGATGGTAATGATGTATTAATAGGTGGTCAAGGTCGCGATCGCTTCAACGGTGGTAGGGGGAATGATACCCTTACTGGTAATGCCAGTAAAGACTTTTTTATCTTTGACGCTAGAGAAGAAATTGATTTTAAGGCCCTTGGTGTGGATACAATTACAGATTTTGTTCCCGATCAAGATACAATTATCCTTGCTAAAAGGAAATTTACAGAAATTTCCAGTGATGCTGGAAATGGGTTTAGCATTGACATTGAATTTGACACTGTCACCGATAATGCTGCAACTTCTGACGCTATAATTGTCTACAATAGTACAACTGGTCAGCTATTCTATAATGCCAATGGTAGTGAAGAAGGTTTTGGTGATGGCGGTCAATTTGCAGTTCTTGAAAATCTACCAGACCTAAAAGCTGAAGATTTCAGATTAAGAGCTCATCCTACACCAAAACCAGAACCAGAATATGAAGTTTCTATGGACAAAGTTAGTGTAGTTGAAGGGGATTTTGGGACCACGGACGCAACTTTTACCGTTA
>JAKQYF010000180.1:5810-11408 GCA_023356535.1 Trichodesmium sp. MAG_R03
TCTCAATGCTCCTAGTGAACAGACTATTGAAATTGGTTATGATACAGACCCTATTGGTCTTGTGAAAATAGCACTTTTTATACCTGATGAAGCTATAGCAGGGCAAGATTATGAAGTTACGAGGGGTGTGTTAACATTTAATCCTGGTGAAACAACAAAAACTTTTACAGTACCTATTATTGGTGATACAGAGCCAGAGTTAGATGACTTTTTCACTGTTTATCTATTGGACCCTACTACTATGAACACCGATAGTCCTAATATATTAGCCACAACAAAAGGGATTATTGAAAATGATGATCTTGGTAGTGTTATTCCTGAGTCTGAAGCTTTCATAACAACTAGTGATGTTCTCAGCGGAGTCGGTAGCGGCAGTAATACTTTAATTGGTTATGGAGGCGATGATGTTTTGAGAGCAGCAGAACCTGATATGACTGGCTTCAGCTTAGATGGGGTCAACAATATCAGTCAAGCGTTCTAGGATGGTTTTGATAAAATTTAGATGATATAAGTTCCCGTCTGGTGTCCGCTGGAATCTCACCGCGCTAGCTAGGCTTTGCTGATTAATCAGCAAAGCATTGACATCTAAAAGCTTTAGCCTAATTTGGGTGGAAAAAAGTACTAGCTTTTTGCTGGTTTAAGCTGAAAAAGTTAGGATTTCGGGCCCTCCCACGGCAGAAAAATGAAGGGACAAATATATCCAACTTCCTCTTCTGCCAATAGGGTTCATGGGTAAGTCTTAATAAAAGTATTGACACATAGGAGCTAAAATATATAAGTTAATCACTATGAATATATATAATGATAATATGTGGAAACCAGAATTATTAGCTCCTGCTAAAAATCTCGAACGTCTAAAGGTTGCTGTTACTTATGGTGCTGATGCTGTTTATGTGGGAGGGCAAAAATATGGTCTGCGGACGCGAGCAGATAATTTTTCTGACTATGATTTGGAATATGGGGTAAATTTTGCTCACGAAAATCATGCTAAGGTCTATCTGACTCTTAATGCTTTTCTCCATGATCATGATTTTGATGGTTTGGCAGAATATTGTCAGTTTCTGGAATCTATTGGCGTTGATGGGGTTATTGTTTCTGACTTGGGGGTTTTGCGAGTGGTGAAACGTAGTTCTAATCTCGATATTCATCTCTCGACTCAGGCATCTTGTTTGAATTCTTATGCTGGTCAAATGTGGAAACAGTTTGGTGTGAAGCGTCTGATAGTGGGGCGAGAAGTTAGTGTGGTAGAGGGTGGGGCAATTAGAGGGCAAACTGGCATTGATGTGGAAATGTTTGTGCATGGTGCTATGTGTATGGCTTTTTCGGGTAATTGTACAATCTCGAATTTTACTGCAGGTAGAGATTCTAATCGTGGTGGTTGTATTCAGTCTTGTCGTTTTCCCTATGAGTTGAGGGAAAAAAGGGATGATCGCCTGGTTACTTTTATGTCTTCTAAGGATTTATGGGGTATTCATCAGGTAGGAGGGTTTTTTGAGCATCAAATTTGTTCTCTGAAAATAGAGGGGCGGATGAAGTCATCGTTTTATGTGGCGGTGACTTGTAGGGCTTATCGCCAAGCGATCGATGCTTATGGGGAAGGGAGGTTAACTCCGGAAATGTTGAATCAAATTGTGGCTGAGTTAGAGTCTATTCCTCACCGTGATTATGATTCTGCTTCGTTGGAAAGTCCTGCGGGAAGTGATTCTGTATATAAGCAGTTGGAGAGTAGTAGGGGTACTCATGAGTATTTAGGAATTGTGATGGAGACAACATCAGAAAGTATTGTTTTACAGTTGGTTGAGTCTGTAGCTCTGGGAGATGAAATTGAGATTATTCCGGTCCATGGGGAAATTATGCGGTGGCAGTTGAGTCAGCTTGTTTCTGTGGTGGGCGATCGCTTGGAGAAAATGCCGGCGGGGAATGTGGTTTGTATTCCTAAAGCTGTAGCGCCTGAGATTTTAAATAATGTCGAAAAATTAAATGTGGTTAGAGTGGCACCATTTTAATCTGTCAGAAGGTATAGTGCTACCGACAAATCACTGATGGAAAAGTTAAAAGTTACTTAATTTGAATATGAAAATATACACCATCTGTAGGGGTTAACCGCCGTTAACCCCTACTAGATATAGTTGTTCTGCGTAAGTCCTTTTGAATAAAAACAGTTAGGCGATCGCATGAAGCCACAGTGAAAATCGTCGAAATTGTCATGCGCTATATATAGTGTCTTTGCGTAAGTCCTGAAACTATTATCTCACTTCATATAGAATCCGGTTATATAGTATATGTATGTGTATGTGACTAGGAATGGGTAGGCATCAAAGCAATGGGAAAATGTTTGAGCATTAAAGAGCAAATTTGCAGTATAAGAAATAGAGAAGCTTTATCGAGGCGCTAGAGATGTGGTAGAACGCTCTCAGTGGCAGATTATCTGGCTATTGGCCAAAGGTTCAAAGAGTGAAGAAGTAGCGACAGTGAGAGGGTTAGGCTTGCAATGGTAAGAAGCGATAGCCCAACGGTTTAACACAGGAGGACCAGCAGCGATAGAAGATGGTCGTCACCAGAACCAGGGAGCCAAACCCTTGCTAGATGACCAGCAGCAATATCTACCAGCAGCAAGCTCTACTGGTACAAGTTTTAGAAGGAGAGCCTCCTGGTGGAGGCAGATGGAGTGGCCCAAAGGTAGGGCTCTGGATGAGTGAGTTGCTGGGACCTTTGGGGTTTTGAGCTGCTTCTCACCCCGTGAGGTATTATTCTTAGTGTGACCTAAATAGGTTAGGTAATACCAGATTATAGCTGACAGTTACTAGCCCCTAATGGTTGCCAAGTCCATTAGGTTTGCTCTTTTATGGTCAAAATTAATTTGAGCATCTTGTACTTTTTGTTCCAGTTCGGCTTGATACATTTGACCCTCAAATACACACCCCCAAATAGGAATATCTTTGAGTTGTAGTGTTTGGTTTGTTCTTTGTACCATGACAGTATCATCTGGATCTCCAAGCTCAGGCTGATATGGTTTTGCGTTCATTGGGTCAGCTTCCAGAATAGTCAAGTTAGCTTTCTTGCCAGGCTTGATACTACCAATCTCATCTTCTAAACTCAGGCAATAAGCAGATTCGATAGTTACCGCACTGAGCGATCGTTCTATACTGATCTTTTGGTTTTTAGCAACTACTCGAGTCTCTTTGATATTAGGGCGTTCTGCAGCACACCAAGCTAGAAAGAGGGGATCAGCCGGAGCCATAGGCATATCCGAATGAAGAGAAAGAATCATGCCTTCGCGAGCGACAGACCCTAAGCGAACCATATTGTCAGCTCTGGATGGGCCTAGTCCATTTGCAGAATAGTTATCCGCCAGCGCATTTACATAGTAGGGATTAGCGGTAATAATGGCTCCCATTTCTGCAAGTTTTTTCACCTGTTCTTCAGTCGAGACAGCAAAATGAACAACTGTAAAGCGATGGTCTTTACGGGGAAAGGTTTTCATATTTTCTGCTAATGTTTCCACAACAACCCGCAGACCCTTATCCCCATTGACGTGAGTGCTAATTTGATAACCCGCTTCCCAATAGAGCTTAAAGGCAGCCTTATAGTCTTCTGGTTCCTGTATCCACTGCCCTTGGTGTCCATCTAGGAAGGAGTCTTCTAACTGCATCAGTTGGGAGAAAATAGCGCCATCTGCAAACAGCTTAATCTGTTTTGGCAACCATTTAACTTTCCCCTTACCTATATTTAACCAGCTTTCAGTATTTGGTATCAGCATCCCCAGATTATTGTTTTTCTTGTGGGTATCGTAAAGGACTCGACCATCAGGGGTAAAGTAAGTTCGAAAGGCAGCACTGGAATCACTCAATAATTCGTTCCAGACCTCTTGAAGATCCTTATTCATTTGAGTTCCAGGTTCACAGATCGTCGTGACTCCTTTTGAAAGCAAATACTTCCTAAGCATATCGACTCCATATTTTACCCGTTCTTCACTTAAAAAGTCTTCGGCAATTTGACCCAGGATCACTTCCATTCCTGTTTCAAAAAAATGTCCATTTTCAAAATCTGCTTGAGATTTAGTTAACTCATCTGCCTTCTCAACAAGCTCTTCTGTGATCTCGTATTTATTTAATGCCGCCGTATTAAAAATGAACTCGTGGCAGGAGCGATGCCAAATAACGATAGGGCGATAGTTTTTTGGGTCTTCTTCCCCTCTCTCAGGGAAGGTTTCAAGGTACAAATCATCCAATTCTTTGCGATAAAGTGGTTTTAGTGGGTTACTACTATGGAAATACTGGTGATAACCCCAGGTGAAAAGTGTCTCCTCATTCGGAGTTTTAGATTGTTCATCCATCTCTTTCAGAGGAGTTTTAGATTGTTTATCCATCTCTTTAAGAGCTTTGGCTAAAGCGTCTTTATATTCTTTTTCATCACTTGCGGCTTTAAAAAGTTTCCCAGGCAATTCCCATTCCTCGATAGAGATCACTTCTACTGCTAGGCTCATAGCACCCAATAATGGATGAAGGTGATGTTCAACAAATCCAGGAAGTATCACTTTTTCTATAAAGGTGTCATTAATCTTATTAGTTGGCTTACCGAGTTCTCTCAGAGTCTTCTTCACCTCTTCGAAAGTACCCACTGCTAAAATAGTATCACCCTCTACTGCAACTGCTGCGTGGACTTTTTCTCCTGCTTTTTTTGTTGTATTAACTTCCGGTTGAGCCGCTTCCATCGTAATAATTTTCTTAGCCCGATAAATTGTCGCTTTACCTATATCAGGGTTCGGTGTTGTTGAAATATCTTGAATCCCAGCATTAGTTAGTGTCGGAGCCGGATTGTCTATTCCTTTACTTATAGTGGCATCTCCTTGGATTTTAGCTGGCTCTAAATTACTTCTCATAACAACCTTAGATAATGCTTTAGTTCCCTCTAAGAATTTACGGCGCAGAAGTTCGAGCAGAAATTGATTGAAAATGGGATTACAGCAACTACAGCTTGTATTATTTATGTACATTGTTGATCAAATACCTTAAATTTTTACTTCAACAGGACTTACGTATCCTATTACCTCAGTCCTGTTCAGTTATCATAACCCACATTTCCCACTTCGTTAACTTTAAATTGATAAGTTTTATTAATCTATCGCCCCTGAATATGGATGATCATCAATTTCCGGCCAGATACATAATACAGACATAGCAAAAATTAAATCATATTTTCCTAATTTTTCTATATTATATCTATATTATATGAGGATGCACAAAGTTTAGAAACGATAAGCTGTTTGATATTTTAGATTATATATCCAAGTTTTTGTCAAAGGTAACAGGCAACAGGTAAAAGGGAATATAGACAGGACTTACGCAGAACCACCATAGGGGCATCAGGCATTAGCTCTGAATTAGTATAAAATAAATAGGTAGCAGGTTTCAGGTTTTAGGTGACAGGTAGCAGGTATTAGGTTTTAGGTTTTTAGCGATCGCCTTACTTTACTAGAAGCACCCATAAGAAACCTTTTGCTGGCCTTTTTCTCCGAGTAGCGATCGCTTTACTTTACCAGAGGACCCCATAAAAACCTTTTTGCTGGCTTTTTTTCCAGAGTAGCGATCGCTTTAC
>JAKQYF010000181.1:0-1269 GCA_023356535.1 Trichodesmium sp. MAG_R03
GTTGCAATTTAAATATCAACAATAGTCTTTATAAATTTGTGCCAAAGAATTTAAAATCTAATATTATTATGAGTAACAAAGCAAAGCAAACGACTCTTTTAACTAATAATCCTTATATAGAATTAAATAATCAAGGGCAAATTATTACTCTCCAACTGACACAAGAGTGCCACATATTAGGACGCGATCGCCGCCATGCCAATCTAGTAGTGCCTCCAGATTGGTTGCTCATCTCTAATTATCACGCCCTGATCCAGAAATTTGACGATCACTACCATATTTATGATGGTGACAGTCATCGACCAAGTACAAACGGATTATTTCTCGATCATACCCGAATTACTCCATCTGAAGGTCATCCTCTAGAAAATGGCATAGAAATCAAAATTGGTCTCGACCCCCAAAACCAAATCCTGCTCAAATATTTTGAACCCAATAATCCTGTAGCTTTAACATCTTTACCAAAAACCCCCTCAATATCTTTAAAAAATCGATCAGTGTTGCTTGGGCGCGATCCTGATGCTACCCTAGAATTGAATGCTCCTATTATATCCCGTCGTCATGCCACCATTGAACCTCATAGTCAAGGTAACTATATTTTACGCGACTATAGTACTAATGGTGTGTTTGTTAATGGAGTCCGGGTTAAAAGCGCTATTGTTTTGACTAACGGAGCGGTAATTAAAATTGGACCTTTTACCCTTATTTGTCGTGGGGATAACTTGGAAGTCCTCAACTCCGGTAACCAAATTCGTCTTGATGCCTATCGCCTCTACAGAATAGTAAGAGACCAACGAGGAAAAACACGAGCTTTGTTAAATGATATCTCTTTTGCGATCGAACCTGGGCAATTTGTTGCTTTAGTGGGAGGAAGTGGAACTGGTAAATCTACTTTAATGCGAACATTATTAGGAATAGACCCTACCACTAAAGGCAAAGTTTATATTAATGGTGAAGATTTAAGAAATAATTTTAATATTTATCGAACTCAGATTGGTTATGTTCCTCAAGATGATATTATTCATCCCGAATTAACAGTATCAGAAGTTTTAACTTATGCTGCAAAATTGCGCTTACCTCCAGATATTAATATTAAAGAAGTAGTAGAAAAAACCATCGAACAAATAGAGATGACAGAGAGAAAAAATGTATTAGTTAGTCAGTTAAGTGGAGGGCAAAGAAAAAGGGTAAGTATTGGCTTAGAATTATTAGCAGATCCCAAGTTATTTTTCTTAGATGAACCGACATCTGGACTCGACCCAGGATTAG
>JAKQYF010000181.1:1279-11245 GCA_023356535.1 Trichodesmium sp. MAG_R03
TTAGATAAAAAAATGATGCAACTATTAAAAAAATTGGCAAATCAAGGACGAACAATTATCTTAGTTACTCATGCCACAGCTAATATTAGAATTTGCGATCGCATAGTTTTTTTAGGTAGAGGTGGACGTTTATGTTACTTTGGTTTTCCGAGAGAAGCTATGACTTTTTTCTCAATCAATACTGGTGACTTTGCTGATATTTACAATCAACTCGAAACCAGTGATGAAAATGTAAATAAATGGGTAAATAATTTTCGTCAATCAGAATATTATCGGCGCTATATTTCTAATCATCTGAGTGTTGATAATTTAAAACTTCCTACCAACTTCCCTCCCAAAAAACAACCTCCTTATTTTGGTAAACAACTGCTTATTTTAATTCAAAGATATTTAAAATTAATTTTCCGTGACCCAATTAATTTAGGTTTATCTTTATTAACCGCTCCCATTGGTATTGGTTTAATTTTATTTGCAATAAGAGATAAAAATCCATTAATTGGCGACCCAGAACCTACTTTAGCACCTTTAGCTTTACGAGTATTATTTGTATTCACTTGTGCCTGTTTATGGGTTGGTCTTTCAAGTTCCCTACAAGAAATAGTCAAAGAATCAGCTATTTATATTCGAGAAAGATTAGTAAATTTAGGATTATTTGCTTATCTAAGTTCAAAAGTAATAGTTTTAGGATTATTAGCAATTTTCCAAACTCTATTAATAGCATCAGTAGTTATTCTGGGATTTGAAAGTCCCCAGCCAGAATTAATTTTATGGCCAATAGGAGTTAGTATTACTACCTTTTTAACTTTAATAAGTTGTATGAGCCTGGGATTAATGATTTCCTCTATTGTTAAAAATGCTTCTCAAGCTAATAGTGCTTTACCTTTAATATTGTTGCCTCAGATTATTTTTTCTGGTGTTTTATTTGAGATGACAGGTGTAGCTAGTAAATTTTCTTGGGTAATGTTAAGTCGTTGGTCTGTAGCTGCTTATGGGGCACTAGTAAATGTTAATGAAATGGTACCAGAAGTAACTCAATTACCAGACGGAAGTACGGTTCCATTACCATTTTCAGGTTCAGATGTTTATAATCTTAACTGGGAAAATTTAGGTTTAAGTTGGGGAGTTTTATGTTTACATTCACTGATTTATTTAGGTTTAACTATTTGGTTTCAAAAACAGAAAGATATTATATAGTAATCGTAAATGTTAAATAGATAGAACCCATTTGGTATCTTTTCCTTCTAGTGTTATACTAGGTAGCGATCGCCAATTATCATAAACAAGAGTTGGGCAAATGCCATCAGGAGTTAAAAAAATCTATCCTGCGATAATGACCAAAATTCGGCTGAAACTATCACCAAAACCATCAAAGGCGGAGACAAAACAGGAAGGAAAAACAGGGTAAGTTCGCGTCAAAGCCAGGTGGGTCATTGAAAGAACCAATTCCTGGATGGAGAGGTGTAAAAGCTTGGCCAAAAAAATTGATGCGAACCCTGGAAAATGCTACTGCTAAGATTAATCTTTGTTTTATTCGACTGATGCTTAAAAGGTTAGCGATCGCCTAAATTTTTAGAGATACCAAATGGGTTCTATAGGACTTACGCATGAATGCTATTAGTAGTGTGTGTTTTGCTGACGCCAAGCGGAGCGAACGCTTCGCGACATGAAAGATACTAGGGTAACGCACCAAGACTCTATATATAGTACCTTTGGGTAAGTCCTAATATAAAAGTGTTTCAATACCCTACAGAACTTTAGTTCAGTGGCTATCGTTTAGGAGGGATCAGGGTCACCTTCTGTCTTCTTCCCCCGTGCCTCTGCCTTCTCAAACTGATTTAATAACCAAGCATAAACTTGAGTTTGATTTATTTGACGAGTGCGCTGAAGTGCCTCGTCTAATAAAGAAATAGCTAAACCAGGTAAAACTTGAGACTGATTAATTTTTCTACTACCACCGTCAGCAACAGCAAAGGCAATAATTTCTGCATTCTGCACATCAACTATCCAATATTCAGCAATGTTGAGTGCTTCGTATAGCAAGCGCTTTTCCCCTTTATCATCAGCCAGAGAAGTATTGGCAACTTCAATAACTAGAGTTGGTGGGGGATAAATATCTAGGTCAATAATAGAAGTTCCCCAAGGAATGACATCAGCATTTTCACCAATGTAATAAGAGACATCAGGTTGAGCTTCTCGAAATCTAGTTTTGCGGTAAGTGCAATTATCTATAGCATTCAGGGCAATGTTTTTAGTGGCAGCAAAGAAAGCAATTGCACCGATAATAACTGCATGGTCTCTACCATGTTCATTTCCTAATGGTGACATTTCTATTCTAAATTTTTCATTATGGTAGTAACTTTTAGCTTTTTCATAACTTAGGTCTTCAATGGTTTGGATGTATTCTTCCCAAGTTGCTCTTATCCAGGTTTCTGTAGGTAGTTGGATTTGGGTTTTGCTCATAGGTTTTGTGGGAAAAGGTTATTTGATCGGGACTTACCCATATATATGAAATTATACACCATTTGTAGAGGTTAAGATAGACTATAGTTAGTATAGGCAATCCAAAAGCATCTTATATTAATTCTCAAAAATTCTGCTATACTTAAAAGCTTGCAAAAATAACTTTCCTTTATAAGTGAAGTTAGGATTCTAAATATTATTTGCTCCAACAAATAATATTTAGAAATATAAAATCTAAGTATAGTAAAGTTTATGGTAATTAGTATTACTACTCCCTATTACTTATTCCCTTAATTATGAAATATTGGCTAATAAAATCAGAATCAAAAACTTACAGTATCTCAGATATGAAACAAGAAAAAACTTGTATCTGGGATGGAGTAAGAAATTATCAAGCACGAAATTTTCTGCGACAAATGAATCAGGGAGATTTAGTATTTTTCTATCATTCTAAAACTATACCTCCAGGCATTATTGGGTTAGTAAAAATCTTGGAAAGTAGCATTGCTGACCCCACTCAATTTGATCCAGTAAGTAAATATTATGACCCAAAATCTACTCCTAATGCACCTCGGTGGGAAACTGTTTCTGTGGAATTTGTAGAAGAGTTTCAGAAGTTAATATCTTTAGCTAACTTGAAACAACAATTTACTGGGGATGAGTTATTACTTGTTAGAAAAGGAAATAGATTATCTGTAATGCCTATTCCTGAAAATGTAGCAGAGAAAATTTTAGACATGAAAAATAATTAATACTGTAGCAATCCTAAATCATTTAAAATTGCAGTGATTTGGAGTGATTTAACTTAAAATAACGGCTTTGTTGCATGAAACTGGCGATATAGCTGCCGCCACCATTCTCCGCCAACGCGACAACTCATCTGAGTGGAGTTAACTAGATTTCAACTTTGTAGCTTTTAGGTTGACCTATGTGAATCATTCGGCTCACGGGGTGACAAGCACCTCAAAGCTATTTATGAATAAGGGTTTCAAGAATATAAGTCAGAGTAGAAATTTGACTGGTTTTGTGAGAATAATAATTATTCTTGTTGGGGATGTGGATCAGCGATCGCTAACTAATACCCCTTTCCATAGTTGATGTTTATGTCAATACTGATAGTAGGGACAAATCACATTATGTGTTAAAAAAAGTCGGTCCACTTAATACAAATAGACCGACCCCAATGGACTTTTTTTCATTATCTGAGTTACATTTTAAACAATCTTTGACTGAAACTCAACTCCCAACTTTGAAAATTTTAGGGGGAATGTGGGATAGATTCGTTATAAAACCCTTACCTACCGTTCCCAAATTGGTATTTTTGGAGAGGTCTATTACTGAGAGCTGAATGCCGATCGCCCTGTACCTAAATCAACTCTGGTGGATTTTCATCAAAATCATTAAAACTATCATAAGCATCATCACTATCATCATCATCTATTAAATCATCCTCTAGATCATTAGGGAAACTAGAATCAAAATTACCATGTAGGAAATCTGAATCATCTAAAGTTGACCCAGACTTATCTTTAACCGGAGAAAACTCAGACATACTATCATCAATAAATTGACTTTTATTTTGAGGTATGCTTTGAGAATCTGCAAAATTCTGATTAACAGATGACAAATTTAGACTATTTTCCAATTCTAATGAACGTGCCGTCTGATCGTCTACCACAATCGGCAAATCATCTTCCTCAAAAGGATCCTCATCATCATCCCAACTCTGTTCCAAACGATTAATCTCTGCACTCAGGGCATCTTCATAAGCATTAAAACCAGTACCAGCAGGAATCAATCGCCCAATAATTACATTCTCCTTCAATCCCCTTAACCAATCAGACTTACCTTCAATGGCAGCTTCCGTTAACACCCGTGTAGTCTCTTGGAAACTTGCTGCTGAAATAAAGCTATCTGTATTCAACGATGCTTTTGTAATCCCCAACAACATTGGTGTATATTGAGCAGTTGCTCCACCTGTAATAAACATAGCCTCATTAACCTGTTCTACTTGTCGTAACTCTATCAACTCCCCAGGCAACATCGTAGTATCACCACCATCATCAATTCTCACCTTAGCTGTCATCTGGCGCACAATTACTTCAATATGCTTATCAGAAATATCTATACCCTGAGACTGATAAACTGCTTGCACCTGATTGACCAAGAACTTCTGACATGCCTCAAAACTCCTCAAACAAGCTGAATAAATACTTTCATGTTCTCGGTAATAGTTAAAGAAAGTCTCTAGAATTTCATGGGGATTCTGAGGCCCATCTGTTAGAGGCTCACCTACGTCAACATTTTGTCCATCAGCAACAATCACATTTTGGCCATGACCCAGAGAATAATCTGTAATTGTGCCATCACTGGAGACCACGCTCATCTCCACATTATCATCATTAATGTTAACCTGAGCTTGACCAGGATACTTGACTAAAACACAAGATTCTTTTGGTTTGCGTGCCTCTAACAACTCTTCAATTCGAGGTAAACCCTGAATAATATCCCCAGTTTTAGTCCGCTCAAATACCAGTAATACCAAACTATCCCCCCGTTGCACCAAATCTCCATCCATAGTCAGCAATACTGCACCCGCAGACACACGATAAGGTCTGCCTTTACGCAAGATTACCTGATAACTTTTACTACCATCATCTAAAACAGTTTGCTCAATTTGAGACACCATACCAGACTGTGGAATAAATGTTCCGGGAGCAATTTCAGTACCAGCAACCAACAAGTCACCTTCAGCTACAGAGGGTAAAGTCTTAACTGGTATTTTAACTAAATCTGCTTCTCGGACTATCAAAATACGGCGAATAGCTTCTGAACCTTCTCGGATGCCCCGAACCTCCCCAGATTCTTTAGATAAAATTTCTGTGCGAGATATTACTCCTCTAGCTTGGATTACATCTCCATCTCCAACTAATAATCGAGTACTCGTACTACCATGAGTTGTATCTGCCACTACATCCCGGCGAATAACTAAAGACTCCAAAATTACCAACTGCAAACGCATTACATCCTCTTCCTCCGGGTCTGGTGATAACTCAATATCAGCAGCTAATTGAGGAGCTTCTTCTCCAATCTCCAATACTAACTGGGTCCGCAGCAATTCTATACCTTCTATAGATTTAACTCTTTCCCCATCCTTAAAAGGTATCCGTTGTACTGCCCGTAATTCAATAGAAGAATTAATTGATTTCTGAGAAGGCACACCAGGCTCATCAGGTACATTAAATTCAGTCACAGGTCGCAATAATAATCCAGGACCCTCTGGTGTTTCTATATACTCAACATACTTGAGCTCAGAAGTTACTAACCCTGGAATTACTTCCTGTCCAGGTGTAACAATTTGACCATCCATCACGGTTAAATCCCCTAAATCTATTTGATAGTCAGCACTATGTAGTTTTCCTGGTTTAATTACAACTTCCCTGAGAATGTCATTTTTCTGGTGTACTTCTGCAACTCCATTAGACTGACAGAAAATATCCTTAACTATTTCTGTGCCAGCTTCCACATATTGACCGTCTTCTACCAAGAGCAGAGATATATCTTTATTAACTTCATGGCATTCTTCAGAAATCCATAGCAAGGTACCACCTTTGACTACTTCGTAGCCTTGTTTTGCTTTACCGCGTTTGAGAACTTCTACTCCAGCATATTTAATAATACCACCTGTAGAAGTTTGATAATGTTCATCTAAAAGTTCAGCAATAACTTCGTGGTTGCCAACCTTACTACCAGGAGTAACTTTAAGGGCAAACCGTTGATTATTTTGGGTCTCAATGATATACTGCTCACGGTTGGAAATACTTTCTAAACAAACTTTTGCCTGGTCTAGTCGTACACTGGCGGTAATCACTTCAATCTCGCGAGGCAAATTATCATACCCTTTGCTAGGTACTGGCAGTTGGGCAGAAGTAGTTGTTATCGACTCTTCTAACTGATCTATTGTTGATTCTTGAGTCGTTTGGGCCAAAACATTTGCATCAGTTTGCTCTCCAAGATTATACACAGGAGAGGAAGAGATTCGTACCACACCACCATGTTCTGTCACCAATTTAGTTTCCGCTAGTACGCTATTAATATTAATTTTAGTACCATTTTTTACCATTGGTTCTGCACCTGGTGGCAAATTATATACTTCTCCTTCCAATATCCATATCAAACCACCTCTTTGAGCAATGCGAGTCGTTGTTCCTTGTTTATCAACTTTTTCTTCTTGCACCAACTGAGCAAATTTAAGTTCTCCTGCTAGGTCTGAAGCAACTTCTTTTGTGACTTTCTCAGTTGTTTTTCTAACCTGACCTATTTTCTGTACTTCTGCTAAAACTGTTCCTGCTAATACCTGCTGGTTATTTTGCACCATCAAAATAGAACCTTGAGGGATGGATATACTTTCTTGACGACTATCAACTCCTAACATTATCATATCAAAATTATTCTCTGCAATCATTGCTTCATCCCCATGACGAGTTCGGAATGACCTAGTACGGACATTAGATGGATACTTGACTACACCTGCAAAAGGTGCTACAAATTGACGAGCTACTTCTCCTGTAAATACACCTCCAGTATGGAATGTCCGCATAGTTAATTGCGTACCTGGTTCCCCGATCGACTGAGCAGCAATAATCCCAATAGCTTCTCCCATGTCAACTATATGACCGTGGGCAAGACTCCACCCATAGCAAGTTTGACAGACAGAACGAGGTGATTCACAAGTTAAAGGAGATCGTACAAACACCTGTTCCACACCAGCCTTACCTACTGCTTTAGCCAAGTCCTCCGTCAATACTTGATTTTTTACTGCCTGAATATCTCCACTACTAAGAATTTCCCCTGTTTGTGGATGCTTGAGATCATCAGCTAAAACTCTTCCTAATAGTCGATCCTTGACCGGAATCAAAACCCGATCGCCATCTTTCATGCTGGTTACTGTTACTCCCCGCGTTGTGCCACAGTCTGCTTCTCGAACTATTACATCCTGAGACACATCAACCAAACGACGAGTTAAATAACCAGAGTCAGCAGTTCTCAATGCTGTATCAACTAACCCTTTTCGCGCGCCATAAGAAGAGATAATATACTCAGTTACAGTTAAACCCTCCCGAAAATTTGTCTTAATTGGCAAGTCAATAATTTCCCCCTGTGGATCTGCCATCAAACCACGCATTCCTACTAACTGGCGTACCTGAGAGATATTACCCCGCGCTCCCGAAAATGCCATCATATAAACTGAATTCAGAGGATCAGTTGCTCGAAAGTTGCGAACTACTTCATTTTTAAGATTTTCACTAGTACTATTCCAAGTATCAATTACTTTTTGAAAGCGTTCTACCTCTGTAATTTTTCCTTTAATATAACGTTCAGTTGTATTGCGAATTTCTTGCTCTGCTTCATCTAAAAGTTGTCGTTTAGAAGGGGGTACTTGTAAGTCATCTACACTAATAGAAACTCCTGCCTTTGTTGCATAACGGAATCCTAAATCTTTCAGCTTATTTGCCATCTGTGCAGTTCTTGCTGTACCATAATTATTAAAAGACCAATAAATTAGTTTTTTCAGTTGACCTTTATTGATAACTCTATTATAAAAAATCATGTTTTTTACCTTGATTTGTTAATTTACAAGAAAGAGGAAATTTTGTGAAAAACAATAATTCAGGGCAGCTTTGTTGCATGAAAGTGGGGAGATAGCTGCCGCCACCATCCTCCACCAACATGACAACTCCCCTGAATTGAGTTAACTAGATTTCAACTTTGTAGCTTTTGGGTTTACCTATTTGAATCATTCGGTTAAGCATGGCACATTGTATAAACAACTCCACTGCTTGATTGTCGAATTTTCGTCGTCGCAACTTTCCTCCAAATATCACTTTGAGCCATTTCATTGTGGTTTCTGATAGGGAGCATCGATAGTAGCCACTTTCACGCTTCCATTTTTTTCGTCCCACTTGCCTAATGCGTCTCAAGTTTTCATCTCTAGGATGGGGAGTTCCTCTATAGTTGCCTTGTTGCCAAATCACCGCATCTTTGCGTGGTGGAATCGTCCTTTTCCCTCCCAAATGACTCACTTTTTCATAACACTTGCACTTCTCATAAGCTCCATCACCTGATACTTGGTTAATCTCGCCAACTACACCATCTAATAGGTCACCAAATACTTGGTCGTCACTCATATCATTAGTTGTGGCAACTGCTGTGAAAATCTCTCCTGTGGCTTTCCTTCGGAATGCTGCGCAAACATTCACACCTAAATGTAATTTACCCCATGTCCTACCCTTACCTACACCGTAAATCCTGGTTTTCCATTCCCCTTTACCATATACTTTAACCCTCGTAGAATCTACTACTAAGTGCATCCCCTCACGGGTTGGTATTACTGGTATCACAATCTTTAATTTTTTGAGTATACGGCATACTGTACTATAGTCTGGTACAGATAAATCTAGTCCCATCAAGTCAAATATAGATTCTACAAACCGCTCTGTTTGTCGTCCTGCTAGTCCAAACAAACTACTTAGAGTAACCATTAGTTCAATAGCTACATCGCTATAAGTATTAGATGCTCCCCTACGTCCAGTCCTCTGTTGATTTACCCACTGCCCTATCACTTCGTCATTTAGCCAAAATGCCAAACTCCCTCTGTATTTTAAAGAATCATCATATTCTGACCAGTTGCTGAGGTGGTACTTAGACTTAGACTTAGATTTGGACTTAGACTTGGACTTGGATTTACTCATATCTACTTTGGTGTAAGTTTGTTGTACCATGCACTATTATTTTTACCCTATTTACTCTCTTTGTGCAACAAAGCCATTCAAGGCCATCAACCCGATTTCAGTTTCTTATTTAGATGTAGTAAGTCTTGCCCTGAACTAAAGCACACTTTGAATTGTTTGATTGATAATTATTCGACCAGGTGTTGTCACCACAAACTGTGTAGTTACTACTCCATTGTTCTCCCGAACTTGCCGAGATTTAATATCAATCTTCTTAATCTCTCCCTCCTGACTATAATAAATTCTATACAAATGATAAGTCTTGACTACTTCCCCATTCTCTAGAATTTGCTCTGATTTTAATTCTCCCAAAGTATCAGGTAATATCTTACTATCCAATGCCATCCAATAAGTTTTAACCACAAGTTCATCAGATATCTGTTGTATATCAGGAGTCATTTCTTCTGGTTTATCAGTTTCAATCTCAACATCAGGAGCTAACCTTACATACACATAAGTATGCAAATCTATTTGATTTTGTTGATAAGCTAAAACCACATCATCAAGGTTAGCAAAATAAAGTTCTTTAGCACCTTGAACTTTATGGTTTTCCGCCGTTAGATAATAACAACCCAATACCATATCTTGAGAAGGTGTAATAATTGGGCGACCAGTTGCCGGAGACAAAACATTATTCGATGCCAACATCAATAACCTAGCCTCCGCTTGCGACTCCAAAGACAGTGGCACATGAACCGCCATTTGGTCTCCATCA
>JAKQYF010000182.1 GCA_023356535.1 Trichodesmium sp. MAG_R03
TAGCAATAGCAAAAGTAAATACTATCACAAACAAAGTTAAAGCCCATACCGTCAGAGGAATTTCTGGAACCATCAAGCTTTTTTGAAGTAGAACAACCTCACCCAACTCACCCATCCATTCAATTAAACCTCCTGAAACCTCCTCAACCCTTTCAAACCCCCAAACAAAGCTTAAAAATATACCCAAATTAACAATCACTCCCCGCACAGTAAAAATACATAACGCCGCCAAAAAAGGAAATCTTTTTAATCGGATAGGAGGCAAAGAATAAGCCGTACCAATTGCCAAACTTATCCCCACAGTACCCAACAAAAAAGGTCCCCCCAACCCCGCAAAAATCAAAGCCAAAATACCCATTATTACCACAATCATTTGACCAGAAAAACGAGAAAACTCACCAGCAGCTATAGGAAGATGAGGCTTATTAATCCTATCTATTTCCACATCCTCTAACTGATTCAATCCCACTATATAAACATTTCCACATAGACAACTAATCCAAGTTATCAACAACAGAATTAAGCTATATATAAAAAAAGATGCATCAAAAAAATTAGAGCGATCGCCCATGGCAATTATATATAAAGCCAGCACACTTAACGTTGTACCAATAATTGTATGTGGACGAGAAAACTTCCAAAAACTATAGAGCCATGGCACATATTTTTGTAGCCAATTAGTTGTAATTTTTCCCTTTTGATAACCAGAAAATCTTCCCATAATTACCTAAAATTATTTATAAGTTAAATAGGCCTAGCTGAATAAATATAAAACTGATAGATACAGCAAATTCCAAGCAGACAAAATACAGATATTAAAAATCAAATGTTCCCAGTGCGGGCATCTTGCCCGCCATAGGTCTACCCCTGGCTTTTTCCTATTACGTTGACAAACGATTAATATCTTGATTAGAACCAAGCACAATTATTACTGTTCCCTTTTGTAAAATAGTAGTAGACTTAGGATTAATTGTAAAAGTTTCACCCTGAGTGCTAACTGCCAATAAATTTAAACCATATTTATTCCGTATTTCTAAATCAGCAATAGTTTTCCCATCAAATTTATCCGGTACAATAATTTCTACGATACTATGGTCTTGGTCAATGTCAAACTTATCAATTATTCTTGGTTTAGTTAGTAATCTTGCTAATTCACAACCCATTTCTCTTTCAGGAAAAACCACATGATCTGCTCCAACTTTTTCTAACAGTTTCTGATGAGTTTTAGAAGAAGCCTTAGCTACCACAAACTTTACTCCTGCCTCTTTGAGATTAAGAGTAGTAGTAATACTGTCCGCCAAATAATTACCAATTGCGACAACCACTGTATGAAAGTCTAAAATACCAACCTGTTTAACCGCATTAATTTCTGTTGCATCTAGCTTAAAAGCATGAGAAGAAATTTTATCAGTTAGAGCCAAATTTACCTTTTTTTCTTCCTTATCAATAGCTAGCACTTCATAACCTAAATTGTGCAACGTTTCACAAACAGCTCTACCAAATCTGCCTAAACCAATTACAGCGAATTGTTGATTTTTCGAGCGCAAATTTTGCCAAAAATACCAAGATGAAAATTTCACTAAAAATTCAGCATTATAGCTTCTATTCCTGAATAGCAAACACAACGCTGCCTCCAAAGATCTATATATTGTTCTAACTTTGTTTAAGTTTTAACTTGAGCATCAATAACTTAAACAATGGAATATTTTTTCAAACTCATATTATACAAATAAATTTTCCTCTGGATATTCAACCGCACTAGGTTTTTGTTCCCCAAAAACAGTAGACACTAACAATAATACACCTACTCTACCTATATACATTATAGCAATTAAAACCAATTGTCCTGGAATTGTCAAACTAGAGGTAAGACCTTGAGATAAACCAACCGTAGCAAAAGCAGATACAACCTCAAATAAAATTTGAATTAATTCTAATTGTTGGTCAGTAAATACAATTACAGTAGTAGCAACAGCTACCAATAGAGTTGATGCAAAAACTATACCAATAGCTTTAATAATAACTATCGTAGGAATCTTGCGCTGATAACATAACACTTCATCCTTACCTTGTAGAGCTGCTTTCGTACTATTAAATAATATTCTAACAGTTGTAGTTTTAATCCCTCCTCCAGTACTACCAGGACTAGCACCAATAAACATTAAAACAACAGTGATACATAAACCAGCATTAGTCAAATTGTTAATATCAATAGTGTTAAAACCTGCCGTTCTAGTAGTAACAGATTGAAACCAAGCAGCAATTAATTTTTCCCCTAAGTTTAAATTTTCTAAAGTATTCGGATTATTAAATTCGGCAAGAAAAAAAGCAATTAAACCAACTATCAACAAAAAAAGAGTCGTATTAGTCACCACTTTAAAATGCAAGGAAAAAGTGTAACAAGCTGGTTTTCTTTGCCAACGTTTTTTCAGCCATAAAAACATTTCCATAATAACTTGATATCCCAATCCACCAAATATAATCAAACCAGTAATTACAAAATTTAGTAACGGAGACTTGACATATTGAACAAACCCATCTGAATATAAACTAAAACCAGCATTGTTAAAAGCATTAACACTATGAAAAATAGAATGCCAAAAACCTTCTTGAAAGCCATAAATTGGCACAAAAACCAACAATAGTAACAAAATACCAGTCAATTCAAACAGAATTGTTGTTACTAAAATTGACTTAATTAGACCTTCGACACCTCCTAATCCAACCTGTTCCAAAGATTGCTGAAGAGCAACTTTCTCTCTGAGGCTAAATTTACGACCCAGCAACAACAAAAGAATAGTTGTAGCAGTCATATAACCAAAAGCCCCAATTTGAACTAATAATAACAGGAAAAACTGCCCCCAAAATGAATAATATTCTCCTACATTTACCACTGACAGTCCAGTCACACAAACAGCAGAAGTAGCTGTGAATAAAGCAGTTATAGGATGACTCCAATTCCCATTCTTCATGGAGATAGGTAGCATTAGTAATATACTGCCAATAGTAATGACAATAATAAAACCTTGACAAATAGTTCGAGCTAGAGCCATTGTAATTTTTTAGTTCTGTATGTTTAGATTGATTGTATAAACCAAGTTTCCTTGTTTTCTTACATAATTAAGTAGTTAGGCAAAATTATTTGATTTACTATTGAGTTATATTTTGCTCTTGCTACCTTAAAGCCACGATTTATTTGAATGCTACAATAAGTTTAGTTAAAAGTACGGTTGCTTAACTTTAACGCTCAAAAAAAATGCTATAGTTTCAACCCATAAGTTTAAAGCCTGAATTAATCCATAATTATGACCTCAACCCTAATTGAACAAATTCAACAATTCTATGATAATTCCTCCAGTTTGTGGGAACAGGTATGGGGGGAACACATGCACCACGGTCACTATGGGCCAGATGGCAAACAGGAAAAAAACAGGCCACAAGCTCAAATAGATATGATTGAGGAACTACTTAACTGGGGAGCTGAAAGTCAAGCATCAAATTTGTGGCCTCCCACCTCTATCCTTGATGTAGGTTGTGGCATCGGTGGTAGTACATTGTACTTAGCCGAAAAATTTAATGCCACTGCTATGGGCATCACCCTTTCTCCTGTGCAGGCCAAAAGAGCTAAGGAACTGTCTGAGTCCGCAAACTTAAGTCAACAGACTAATTTCATAGTAGCTGATGCCTTGGATATGCCCTTTGCTGATGAGTCTTATGACTTGGTTTGGTCTCTCGAAAGTGGAGAACATATGCCCAATAAACAGAAATTTTTGCAAGAATGCCATCGAGTGTTGAAGCCTGGTGGCACAATAATTATGGCTACTTGGTGTCATCGTACATTAGATGGCCATTATGGACAACTAACTGATGATGAACGCAGACACTTGGCCGATATTTATCGTGTTTATGCTTTGCCTTATATTATTTCTTTGCCGGAGTATGAAGCGATCGCTGAGAATATTAGCTTTCAAGATATCTGTATTGCTGACTGGTCAACTGCTGTTGCTCCCTTTTGGGATATGGTGATTGAATCAGCTTTTGACCCCAAAGTTATTGTTAGTTTACTCTTCAGTGATTGGAAAACTATTCAAGCTGCTATGTCCCTAGAATTAATGAGCCGTGGATATAAAAGAGGATTAATCAAATTTGGCCTCTTGCGCGGGAAGAAATAATTAATCAGTACTAACTTCATTTTAATTCAGTTTTAATTAAATACAAATTTTTATAAATTTTGATTACACTGTAATTAACTTTAATATCTCATAATATTAAACCCAGACATTAAATGTTAAAATATAAGCCAACTTTGAGGTTTAATTATGTTAGTTATTCTGATGGAAAATCAGCTTCTTACTCCTTCAAGAGTTTGTCAAAATTGCTTATTAGCTGATCAAAGCGGTCAACCCCGTTGGAACAGTGGTCAACTTAGTTGTGGTCATCCAATTCCTAAGTTAATGGATACTCAGCCAGATCAGTATGAGTGTGAAATGGGTTTTCGTATTGCTAGTATAGAATAATTAATTTTGATTTGATGAATTAAAATTATGTGTATGTGGCAAATATTATCTAAAATTAAGCATGAAACTAGCTAGCTTGAGAAAGGAGAATCACCCTTAAAAGGATTTTCATCTATTTGAGAAAGGTTGATGAATAGAACCTATGAATCCTAAATTAGGTTGTGGCCATTCAAAAAGTAGCAATAAACTCTGAAACTCTTGCCTATTAACTATTTCCTATTTCCTATTCCCAAAAAGCAGTAGGATTTTGGACACAAATAAAATAGGATTGGCATATATAGTATCAATATCTACCAAGCTCAGGATTTTGAGAAGGCAGGAGGCGCCCAGGCATAAGGCATAAGGTTACTTCAGAAGGAGGCCCTGACCCATCCTAAACAGTAGCTACTGAATTAGGACTTACGCAGTACCGCTATATATAGCAAATAAATTTGTTATTTTCCCAAAATTCCCACTACCATTAGTGTCATTGCGTAAGTCCTGTAAAATTTACAGGACTTACGCAGTACCGCTATATATAGTGTATATTTGGCAACAAATTCAGATATTTACACTACAAGTAGTTCTTTGGCGTAAGTCCTGTTTTAGTTCAGTGGGGGATTAAAACTCACATTCCGCACTTCAATTGGTATCATAAAAGTATTGTCAAAGTATGATAAAAATTGGTAGCTTGGTAAGTATTTATACTGTATAAATCATCTTCATTGGCCTTTCTCAAGAGTCAAATTCTCAGAAAAATATTGATCATAAATACTTAATTTAGCCAGACGTAAGCTACCCATCGTTTCCTACTGACTACTGACTATTGACTACTGACTATTGACTACTTGCTGTTTATACTAAATCTTACAGCCCTTTCCTTTGTTATGAGGTACATTTACCCAGGCAAGATGCCCCCACTACATGATTTTTACCATTTAGCCTATACATCATTTGCCCGAAATCTTCTGTATCGTGGGAATGTAGGCTATAAACCAGGCTTTGATATGTGAAACCTTGACTCCCTGAGGAGCTTCAGCTCCCGAGTAGCCTCCGTGGCTTTAGGCCGGGAAAGATATCAATGCGCTATCCTGAATCTATATGTGTTTGTATATGACAAAATTCAGGAGATACTTTCTATGACTTGGCGTAGTTCCACAACAGTTCAAGACCGAATTTTTGCTTGTTTACCTTACCTATTACCCTTACTAGATGGATATAAATATGGAGTATCCTTATTTCAACAGTTTCCTCCCCTAAGACTAATTTTTATCCCTCTTGAACCTTTGTTAAAGATTTATCAAGGTATACCTTTCTCTGGCCTCATTATATTCCTTGCTTTGTATTTACTGGTCGTAAGAAATAATAATATATCTCACTTTATTCGTTTTAATACAATGCAGGCAATTCTGTTGGACATTGTTTTGATTTTATGTGCTCTGATTCTATCAATATTAGGGAGTACTTTAGGAGGATTTATTCTGGAGACTCTCTATAATATGATATTCTTAGGGATTCTAGGTTCATTTATCTATACAGTAATTCAGTCAGCAATGGGGCGTTACGCAGAAATACCAACTATTTCTGATGCTGTTTATATGCAAGTCCGCTAAAAATTTTTGAGATTAGCACTAGAATTTTTGGCAAAAATTTTGTAAGATTAAATATCCTTGCTTTTTCCAATTCTTAAGCTTTAGTAGAAGCCATGTAGTCCAAAAGGAGATTATTTTCATGAAGCAATTTATTTACGAAACAATGTATATCCTGCGCCCAGATCTGACTGAAGAGCAAGTAAACAAGGCAATTACAAAATATAAAGATATGTTGCAGGAACAGGGAGCTGATAATCTGGAAATTCAACATCGTGGTAAGCGTCGTTTAGCTTATGAGATAAATGATCAACGCGAAGGCATATATATTCAGATGAACTATCAAGGTCCTCCTACTCAAATAGCAGTATTAGAGAGAGCAATGCGTTTAAGTGAAGAAGTTATTCGCTACTTAACAGTTAAACAGGACGTACCCAAAACTACTAACACAGATACTCAAAATCAATCAGAAACAGTGGCAGCATTAGCACAATAGTAGCTAGTGGTGAAAACACAAAGTTTCAATGCCCAATGACACGTTAACCTACCGAAGAGCTACGGCTTAGGAGGAAACTCAGCGCCTTCAGACCGCAGATGATTTTCAAAAATGTATTTAAAGTCCTGCCCTTCTAGGGCGGAGCTTTTTTATATTTTCGAGTTCCAGATAATATACTTAGGGTTTGCTGATTAAATCTAAAAGCATTGAAATATAAAGACCTTAGCCTGATTTAGCTAGGGAAAATTAACAGCTTTTTGGTGGTAAAAGGCTGAAAAAGTTAGGATTTCAGGCACTCCCATGCCAGAAAAAAATAAGGTACAAATATATCCGACTATCTCATCTATACATTCCCTACTCTTCTGCTTCTTGAAAAGACTTTTTCAGCAGACCCTACTTAGGGCTTGCTGATTAAATATAAAAGCATTGACACACAAATCGGGGTAGGGTTGGGCACATTCCCTGTTCCTGTCTTTAAAAAGACTTTTTCAGCAATTCCTACTTAGTATGCTATTATATTATTTTAGAATCATAAATAATATGGGGACGTAGGTCTTAGGGAATAATATGGGGACGTAGGTCTTAGGGAGAGTAGGATTAGGTAAGAAGCTTACTAGCAGACGTACCCACTGTTAGACGTAATGTAAAGTAATCAATAGTGATGAATAAAGCTCAAACACTAAAAAGACGTCTAGGAGACCCTAGACCATTTTTGAGATTTTCTCTCAAAGGAGTTAGAATAAGAATTTATACTAATTTAATAAACTTAAACAACATTTGTCAAATTAATCTATCAAGGTTGAAAACCAAGATTTCATGGTATGTCTAGTCTAACTTTAGGAAATTTTAGGAAATTGTTATTAGATAAAGCATCTAAGAGTCGAAAATTTAACCGCTGAAGAATCTCCGTTCTTCAGGCCAGGGAGTATCAATAGAAGAATAAGGAACTAAACTAAAAGTGAGCCAAATGCAAAAGTTAACTTCACAACAACTTCAAGGTGAAATGTCTCGTCTTAACGAAGAACTAAAAATGCGAGACCAATTAATTCAACAATTGTCTCAAGAGCTTTTTCGCTTAGTTAAGGGAAATACAGGTATTGTACCAACACCTATTGTTCCTGAAGGTTACCAGTCTCAAATGCAAAGTTTCAAGGAACAGCTCAATGAAGTGGAACAACAAGTAACTTTTTATCAAGAACAAATTTCTGAACGAGATGTAGAAATATATAATTTGCGTCATTCTGTGCAAGAATTAACAGATCGCTCCCAAATGTTAGAACAAGTAGTACAAGAATTACCAGAAGTATACCGTCAGAAATTTTCTGAGCGGCTTGCACAAGTGCTGGAAAAAGTTGAAATGTTGCAGAACGAAAACCGTCAACTTCATACAGAGCTACAAAGTGTTAATTATCGTCTAGCAGTTAGAAACCGTCAAGCCAGTGGTCTTGATCTGCCTGCTTTTGGGCAGGCGAACTCTGGTTCTTCTGTAGAAATGCCTACACTTGGTAATGCTTGATTTTAGGGAGTATAGCATAAATAAAATTGATACCAATTTTTCTCTTAGTTTTGAGGGACTTTTTTAATTTAACATAGTGTTTCAGCAAGCACAATTTGAAGTTTAAATGCACGAAAGCTTAAACGTAAAATTGTTTCTAGTTCTCTCTCCTGATTATGATTTCATCTTTCGGCAACATTATTGACCATGATATAGTCTTCTAGCTCTCAGGGTCCAAAGCATAGCTGAGGTTGGTTTGTAGCCCACTCGTTCTTGGTGTTAATACCAAGCTTGAGTCCTGACAGCTAAGGCTTTGTTGTAGACGTAACGAAACAGCCCAAAGTTCTCCTCAGCAAACTTTCCTGCTGAGAAGTTGGGTAAAACCTAGATTTGTAAGCTTTTTCAACCATCTACTGCCTGCTTTTCAACATTTACATTCTAACAGATTATTTGTCAAACCGCAAGATTGATTGGCATTGATCCCTATCCTCTCCCGTAGGGAGAGCGCGGGTCTTCTGTCAACATTTAGATAAATATTGTGCTACGTTTAAGTCGTGCTCAAGACGAAACCTATTATTACCTGTGACAACTTTTTCCGGCCTAGATTATTGAGAATTTCACCGGTCTAACTAATAGTTTTAATAGTGTTTGCTTCTGAAACATCTACAATGACTTTGTTATGTTCAACAGCTTTATATTTTAAAAAAAGTTAAAACTGGTAATGATCACAATTAAGCATCTGCCTGAATGATTTACTTCTAATCTTCCTAGCAGACTTGGTGATCATCTGAAAAACTTCAAAAGTTGTAAGTAAAATTACATCAAAATTATGGACTAAAAATCAAGCAGCTTTGTGATGTAGTTCATCTATAAAATTTCTAATTTTTAATCTCATCCGAATAGCTGTCTTTCGTTATAATCCTATTGTCACAAATTATCTCTAATTTATGTATTTGAGTAATTTGGCTGATATTGTCAGCTTCTACACCTGAATATTTACTTTAAATCAAACTCCAAAAAAATTTCATCACGATTACTAAAAATTTTAAAAACTCTATCTAATTGAGCAATCTCAAAAGCTAGCTTAATTGTAGGATTCAGGTTACAAATCACTAAACGACAATCATACTCACGAGCTATTTTTAAACCAGCCATTAATACACTTAAACCAGAACTATCTATAAACTGTACATTTACCATGTCAACAATCCAAAGATTAGATTGTGCTGCTCTCAGAGATTTAAATTGCTTCTTCATAGCATTTGCTTCAGTCAAGTCTAAGGAGTGGTGCGGAACTAGAATAATATATTTGATATCAACAGTTTTCATAGGTATCACCATTAATCAAAAAAAAAAGAAGTTGATTTTTTTTAGTTTACTCTAAAAAAGAAGGGTGAATAGGAAAATATTTTTTTTAGTACTACTATCACGTTATTCAAACACAAAACTTTAAAGAAAAAAAGTATTGATTGGTAAGAGTTTAAGTTGTTTTTACTGATAGATTATTTGCTCCCTATTAATATTGAGAACTGCTATATCTCTTATCTGTACCCAGATGATTTAAGTCAGAAATTAGTTTCCACTATCCTAAACTAACATGAACGTAAAATATATATAAATGATAAATTTTATTCAGTTAACTTGAAGAGTAAAGTCCAATGTCATTAGAATTTGTATCACTAGAAACAATTCAATTCATAGCCAATCAATATGGATACCTTGCTATTTTTTTGGGCATAGCTTTCGAAAATGCAGGAATCCCTATACCAGGAGAAACTGTCACCCTTGTGGGTGGGTTTCTTGCTGGAAGTGGAGAGTTAACTTATTGGTATGTTTTGGGTTGTGCAATTATGGGAGCTATATTCGGGGATAGTTGTGGATATTGGATTGGCAAGTATGGTGGTTGGCCATTAATGTTGAAGTTAGGTAGAACATTCCAGATTAAAGAAACAAAACTGATAGATATAAAAAATCAGTTCAGGAAAAATGCCGCTAAGGCAGTATTTTTTGGTAGGTTTGTTACTTTATTACGAATTTTTGCGGGACCTTTAGCTGGAATTGCTCAAATGCCTTATTGGAAATTCTTACTATGTAATTTTGCCGGAGCAACTATTTGGGCATTTGTAATAGTAAGTTTGTCCTTTTTTGTTGGACAGGTTGTGCCTCTAGAAAAATTAGTAAGTTGGGTTGCACAATTTGGTGTAGTTGCTTTAATTGTAGTAGTTGCTTGGATTTTGATTCCTATTTGGTTAAAGTCTCTGAGGAAAGACAATCAAAATACAGCTTTATAACTTAAAGTTTGATAAGGTAAATAAAAATTTATAGAGACAAAATTTATCCCAAATTTACTATACTTCTATCTTTCTGAGTATAGTAACAACCAAAGGGATTGGCCAGAAAGGCATCTCAGCTAATCTGCTCTTGTTTGAGAAAACCACTTTGGATGATTTTTCCATTGAGATACATATCCAACACAGCGCAAAGGGAGGCAGAAGTTGTAAGCCGGTGTAATGTAAAAGCTTAGCGATCGCCGATCCAATAATTCCTGCTCCTAATATTGTGACATGATACATAGTTTTTACCGAAAAATTGGGTTTAAAGCCTCGCCCATAAGCGGGCGATTTTTTAGTTGATTTTTTTTCACATGCTTAGTCCATCTTGCTTTTTAGTTCACAAGAAATATATTAGTCGCGGGTGGGCTTACCGAGACAAAAACGGACATTGAGGCCAGCAGCCAGACTACTGCCACAGTAGCAGCAGCCTGTGAAATGTCAACCCGCCGAGGGGCTACGGCTCGGTTGTTACCCAGTGCCTTTAGACCGGGGAGGATGTCAAATTTTTCGTCATTTTCTGCAAATTCCTGCAGTTTATGAAGATACTGAGGAAACAAATTGAAAGGGTCGCCCAAGCTAAGCAAAATTAGGATTGGAGATAGGGATGGTCTAGATGGATAATTAAAGTTGGGTGTGAAAGTCTTGTAAGCTTCCCAACTAGAATCATGTCAAGTGACACTTGGAGCATGGAGAAGATCTGCTAGAATTCCAGCTTTCTCCTCCAAATATTGAACAGTAAACTGAAATAGTTCTGGATCTGGATGTGGTGGATTAACTGCTATTGCTCCAGCCAAGTCATG
>JAKQYF010000183.1 GCA_023356535.1 Trichodesmium sp. MAG_R03
ATTACTTTTCAGGATATGTATTTTCTCAGAAACCCTCTAGAAAATGATGTGAAATATCAAGCAAGCGCTCAACCTTTTTTAGTATTAGGTATGTTAATTACAGGTTTGGCTTTAGGTCATGGAGGAGCTTAGTCACTAAAGAATTAACTTTTGGCTTAATTCCTCGGCAATAGCAGGACTTACACAAAAAAGCCGTCAAAAATAGGCTTAAATATATACAGCAAAAGGCTTTTACGTCGACAAGGCATGATTCCTTTTTTTTCATAACCGAAGTTATAGCAGTCGAAGTATAGCACTACGGGTAAGTAAGAAGTCAGAAGTAATCTCTGACTAAATTTCAGCATTTAGTAATATCCTAACCTTTGCTTCGACTGCTATACCAAATATCAAGTATTTGCTCGAACAAATAATATTTAGAAATAAAAAATCCAAATATAGCAAAGTTTATGGTAATTGGTATTATTCAATCAATAGTCGATATTCATAAAGTTTTTCATAGTAAGGTAAACAAAATTCATAAGCTTTCTTTAAATGTTCATTATCTTAAATCCTAATATAATCTTTTTTTTCTCTTTCTTTAAATCCTTGACTAGATAATACATAATTATGGCATCCCCCTTCCCATTGATTAATTTCAGGTTTAAGTTCAGCTTTCCATTCTAAAGCTTTTTCAATAAATGGTATACCTATAACATTACAATAGGCTTTTACAGTTGCTTTGGTTTTTTTTACTAAATCATTGGAATCAATTACTACTGGCAGTTTTCCAGTAATTTCTTGAGCAATTTTAAGCAGCTTATATAGTTCAACATAACCAGTTTATTATAAAGTAAAATCAGGTCAATTATTAAAAAGAGATGGTAACATTTTTTCTGGATGTCTAATCAGGAAACTATTATTAAAGTTAGACAAAAACTCTTTATTAGCTACAGGTGAACCTGGTAACTCATATCTTTAATAAAAATAGGTTGCTTTTCATTTTGAACAGCAACTAGTTGCTGATGTCAAGACTCAATACCAATGGCTATGGCTTTATGGTTTTCTGGACCCTAAGTTAACAGAAACATATTTCTGGATTCTACCTCAAGTCAACACAGAGCTATTCCATAAGTTCTGAACTATTTATAAACAGCGATCGCCTCACCCAAAACATCCATTTTCGGCTCCACCCCCAATCTTGGAGCTTCTGGCGCAAACGTTTTACCCCCTTGATTACGGGCACCACCTGTAGCAGTATCCACCATTAGCATCTCATGACATAAATTTCATGCTTTGCTAAATTATTACCGAGTTGTTCGTCTCGACAATAAACATAATCAGCACCCAACTCCTTAGCTAAATGCTCTTTGTTTGCTCCCATAATAGCAATAACTACTGCCCCACGAATTTTGCATAATTGAATTGCCGCAAGACCTACACCACCAGATGCTCCCGTAATTCATACTGTATCTCTGGCTGAAACTCTGGCTTTAGTTAACATATTTTCCGCTGTGGAATAAGGGCAGGACAGCGTTGCCAACTGAGTATCAGATAGGTTGGAATTAATACAGTAAGTATTTGTTGCCGGAACGACAGCATATTCAGCAAAACCTCCATAACATTCGCTGCCGACATGCTCATATTCTGCAAATTTAGCAGTACGAACCCAAGGATATACAATCACTCGTTGATTCAGTATCTCTAGCGTGACACCTTCACCAAGTTCGACAACTTTTCCCACTATATCTGCTCCCTGAATGCGAGGAAATGTAACACCCATCTGATTCCAGGTTGCTCTTTCTCCCTCGTTAGTCTTGATATCTTCAGGACCTCACGGGGTGACAAGCTAGTTGAAAGCTATAGTCGTTTCACAATAGAATTGAGACAAGTGTTTCTTGCTATGAAAGTATTTCAGGCGAAAAATAGTCTCATTCTTATTTAAAATGACTATATATATAGAAGGAACTTTGCCTTCGGGGACTGAAGAATATTTCAACCTTCACTTTAACTTCATGCGTTAGCGGAGCTTTGCGTCAGCAATCTATTCAAAAAACCTTTGTTTGTTCAAGTTAAATAACTAGACTGTGGGAAGTTCTTGGAATAACTATTGCTAGCTAAGGCTTTCAGCGAGCTTAAGGTATTAAACTCTGTCCAAAGAACTGTAGGTGCTGTAAAGCTTTTCCAGTAATATCATGTCCAGATGATTAGGTATAATAAAGATGAACTGGCGATCGCAAGTGTATATGGAAGGAGTTATGCCAAAGCTAGTCACAATTCAACAACACTTAATAGTAGAACAGCTTTTCAGGAGTAGGGAACCTACCCCTAATATCTCCCAGGAAGAGAAGTAGGGACGTAACGCTTAGCGACATGAAACGCATTTTTGTTATGCAACTTCCCTACAGAGGAACGGGGAATTGGTAGAGGAGGTAGTCGGATATATTTGTCTCTTGATCAGGACTTACGCAAATTCACCTTGAAAACTCCATATGTAAGGGCTTTCTGGCATTCGCCCTCACCCTCGTGTAGTGTCAATATCTGAATTTATCACCAATAATTCACTATATATGGCGCAACTGCGTAAGTCCTGAACACTTAATATAGCGAAATCACAAAAGAATACCATTGGTCGTTTTTGTTATGTAGTTCATAACAATAGTGATAGATAAGTTTTTGCGATTTTTAAGATAATATCCTGAAAACATACTGATAACTAACAACTAGATTTTGCAGTTTTTACCCGATTTGTATTCATTGCCGCTTTAGGATAAGCAATACGTTTGTGATTATACTGTTCCCAAACTTGTACAAAAATTTCTGCAATACTCGACATCTCTCCTCTCGTCAAACCAGAATCAACCAATTGATTATCCTGCCACCGTGCCCGCAAAATTTTCTTCACCATCTGTAGCGCATCCTTATGAGTTGCATCCTTAAGCGATCGCAACGCTGCTTCACAAGAATCAGCCAACATCACAATACCTGTTTCCCGTGACTGCGGAATCGGCCCAGCATAGCGAAAAAGCTCTTCCTTAATCACCTTTGCTTTCTTTTGAGCCTTTTGCTTAGCCTGGTAATAAAAAAAAGCGATTAACATTGTACCCTGATGTTCAGGAATAAACGCCCTAATAGCCTTTGGTAATCGATGCCTACGAGCCATCACCAACCCTTCCGTAACATGCTTTTTAATAATTTCTACACTCACCCACGGGTCATTAATTTCATCATGTTTATTCGCTCCACCCATTTGATTTTCAATAAAACTCAATGGATCGTGCATTTTACCAATATCGTGATATAAAGTACCCGTTCTCACCAATTCTACATCGCAACCAATTTCTCGTGCTGCTGCTTCCGCCAAACTTGCCACAAACAGAGTATGCTGAAAAGTACCAGGTGCTTCTGATGCCAAACGCTTCAACAAAGGGCGATTAGGATTCGCCAATTCAGACAAACGTATCGGAGTAATTATATCAAATAAATGCTCTAAATATGGACTCACACCCAAAGCTACAATACTCCAAACCAAACCTGTTAGTACTTGCAAACCCACTGGAACTATAATTGCATACCATAATTCGTAAGAAGTAGCACGAAGAATCAAATGTGTCAACAAATATACTGTACCTTGAGTTAACCCCACCCCTACACCTAAAAGTGCCTGTTCCTCACGCGATCGCATTTTTTCAACTACCAAACTACCAATAATACCACCAGCAGCACTAGCACACCAATCTATTTTATCAACATCCATACCAATAGTCACTACCACAGATATCAACCCCATCAATGTTACTCCCATAGTTGAACCGTAGAAACTTCCCACCAACAAACCAATTGCTGGCAAACTAATACTCCAAGGTCCTTTCAACGCCAACAGTAATGGCCCACTCAAAGTCAACAACAATAAAAGTATATGATCTCTGCGCCTCAAACCAGATTTACATTTTCTTCCTACTATAACTACTATACCTACAGAAACACTCACAATACAGACAAATACCACCAAGCTATGCCAATTCACTCTGCGACGACTCAAAGCAAAATGATCCAACAGCATAAATGCTTTACGGTTAATTTTTTCTCCTTTTTTAACAATAACTTCATTCTTGCGGACCTTATACTCCACAGGTTTAACTTTTTGTGCTGCTAGTTCTCCTAATTCGCTAGTTTTATCTTGATCTTTAGCTAAATTAGGCTCCAAAATATTCTTCAAAATATTAATTGCTAAATCTTCAGTTTCCAATGGCAGCACACCAGCTACTTGCGCTTTGATTCCATCTACCCATTTCCGTTTCGGGAAATTTGGTGATAATCCTTGAGCCAACATCCGATCTTTGACAATTTTAATGCCTATTTGAGTTTTTTGCCAAGTAGAATCATACAACTCTAATACAGTACGATCATATACCTGATAACCTTCATTTTCTTGCTCTTGAGCCAAAAGTTCTGTTGCCTTTTTATAAAAATTGCGAGCTTGTGATACTTCCTCTAAAATTCTGAGGTAGTTTTCAAATAAACTCTTTTTGCGATAAGTCAGTAACTCTGAAATTGCTCTTTTATCTATATTACTAATAACTATATAACTATTTTTTTTATTACCTGCCAGTATTGATGATCCCTCTGACAATTTCTCATCTGCTGAAATTTGCTGTATAATATTATTATTTTTACTTCTAACTTTTACTATATTTTGATTTGACCTAGCAAAAGCAGTCTTTTTTGACTCAGGTCCAGGAGGTCTTTCTTGTAACTGTTCCTTAACTATTTTTTGAATAGCTTGCCACTTTTGTTGAGAAACTTGACGTAGGTGTCGCTGAGTAATTGTTGATAATATACCTGTATTTACAAAAGGAAAATTAGCAACTATATCTCTAGCTTGATTACCCAGTGTTAGTATTTCTGCTAATTCGTGGTCTACTCTCTGATTAACTGATTGATCAATCATCACTACAGTTATATCTCCAAGTCTAGCTGATTCAAGTCTTTTATTCGTAAGTTCATGATCGCTAACTGTATCATCTTGAGGAACCAAGATAGTTTCAGTAGCAGTAGCTCCCTCTTTTAACTCTGGCTGGTTATAATGACGTCGGCCCATAGTAGCAGTCAGAGAAACTACCCCTAGCACAACCAACATTGGCGAAGTTACCAAGTTTGACCAATGTGATATTTGTTCTTTTTTCTGGGGTTTCAATAATCTCCCAATCAAATGTGTAAGATGCATATTTCCTGATGTCAAAACATCATAGAGTTTTCAAGAACCACTAGCTGGGTGAGAGCGAGGACGAATGACATTAGTTGCAGCAACTGCTGGAACCATATTTTGTATAACATTATTTGGATCATAAACTCCACACCAAAGTGCCCAAAGCCTTTTGGCCAACTTCAGAATCTCTACTTCATCCTTCATGCCCAAAAGTTCAACCCTCATTTTTTTTCGCCATTTTACAGGAACTCCGGCACTACTGTTATAAACTCCGGATAAAATACCTACTATAGTACAAATTTGAGTTGACGATCCTGTTCTTGCAGAACGCAATACTGCTAAACCAAAGTCTTCCGGGGTACTTAGGAAGCAATATAAGGCTAAAGAAATAGATATAAAAAAAGTAGAAGAGCAGGATCTTTGTTGACCCTCATCCAATATTTGCTGTTTCTCAAGAAACTTAAAATTTTTCGACAAATGATTTATTGCTGCATCTAAATTTGCTCCCTGATCAATCAATTTTTCTACTTGTCTAAGTTGCTCTACTAATAGTTCTCTTTCCCCAATATAGTCGATAATTTTCGGTATAAGAGTCAAAGGGTCTAATCTGTCTGTCAAAGCTTGGGCTACTATATATCCAACTACTAAATTACCGAGATTTATCTCTAAATTATTTTCCCAAACATTTCCCCATTGTTGCAATTTTTCTTTTAGTTTAAATTCATCTTCATGGTAGATCAAGGAAACTGGCAAGCTAGCAATAATTGCATTACTAATTGTCGGAATCAAAATATCATCTTTATTTATGTAGTGAAAATCAGACTGATTATTATTAACTATCTCTACTAATTTTTCTGATTTTTTTGAAGAATCTTTTATTCTGTTTGACTTCCAAGTATAACCTTTGTGGTTATACTGCTTATCTTGCCATTCTTTATAAACTTTCTGCCAATCATCTTCATTAAATGCTTGTTTTCTAATTAAACTTTCTGCACAAGAAATTGTAATTTCTCCCCATTTTTGTAAGTCATTTTTCTCTAACTTTGATAAGTAAAATTTATCCTGATCAATAAAAAATTTATAATCTTCCCGATTTTTTTCTATCTGATACTCAAAGTGAGAACCTACATAATTTCCTAAAGCTGCTCCTAGTAAAGCACCTTGAAATTTACTTAAGAGAGAATACTGCATTATTTTTTATTATTCTATACTTTATTATTTAATTTTCTTATACTATTCATGTCTATTTAAGGTTTACTAAAAAAGTACTTTGGTAAGGGTCGAAGTCAGCAACCAGGTAGGGTAGCCATCAGATTAGCTATCTACAGGATAAATAGGAATTTATAGAGGAGGTAGTCAGATATATTTGTCCCCTGACTTTTTTTATGTTCTTTTTTTGATTGTGCCAAGATTTAGTTTTGTTGACTTTACCCAATTAACATCAAAAGTATTATGGCTTTTTTCCTCAATTAATGTCCATAATAAACAAGCATTTGGCAAAAATTTTTATCTTTGATAATTGTAAAAATAAGCAATATATACAATAAGCTACTATATTGCTTTAATTACTGTTTATGTTTCTTTTCTCCCTGATATAAAATGGTGAATTAAAATTTATAGCACATATTTTTTTCTGGCCTTTTGCTTTTAATCTATAAACTTAGGTAATTTTGACTTGTATCAGAAAACTTTGAGCTATATTTTAGATAATTATTTTTTAACCACCCCTGTTTTTAAGATAGTTAACTATTGCTTTTAGCCCCAATATATAGCTTTCTGTACCAAAACCACTAATTTGACCAATAGCTACTGGTGCAATAAAAGAATAATGTCGAAATTCTTCCCGACGGTAAATATTACTGAGATGAACTTCTACTGTGGGGATCTTAAGTCCAGAAATAGCATCTCTAATGGCCACACTCGTATGAGTATATGCACCAGCATTAATAAGTATGCCTTGGTGTTGCTCACTAGATGAGTGAATTGTATCCACCAAGGCCCCTTCATGATTAGACTGTAATATAGAGATTTCTACTCCAAGAGCTGTCGCCTCTTGTTCTAACAGTCGATTTATATTCTCTAAAGTTATAGAGCCATATATTTCTGGTTCCCGCAAACCCAAGAGATTCAAATTTGGCCCATGTAAAACTAGAATGCTAAACAAAAACAAATAATTTATAGTTTGAATGATAAAATTATCGACGGGAGCGGTCGTTTACTGGAATGGGAATAGGCTCAAGTTCTGGTTGTGCTTGTGGCCCTAACAAAGCCTCAACTAGCTTCCGAGTCCATTCCTTTAATTTTTCTAGTATTTTTTCAATGTAATCCATTTATATTGAATTCCCGCTGGTTACTCTCACTATACTTTAATTTTTTTTGTATAGTAAGGGGTAAGCGGGGCGGGATCTGCCGCTTCCCTTTTCAAACAAGGTTATTGGAAGATTTCTACAAACAAGCCAGAAGAAATAATCATCGTGGCTTTTTGTTTATTTATCTTTACTTTTATATTAACACGGGATCTTTACTATAGTTTTACATGGCCATTTAGTGATTATAGTTATAAGTTTATTTTATTAAACTATGGACAAAAGCCAAAATTTCAAATTATCTAACTTTGATTATAATGAAGTTTTATAATGTTGTAGTGTTTCCTTAGATAGGTATAACTTTCTTCTTAACAGGTCGAGAGCTGTAGAAATAGTAACTCTTCTAATCCAATCACGATCGCGGAAATTACTGAAGTGGTATTCAAAACTTTCTACCTCATCTTTATATCTAGCTATGCCAATATAAACTAAACCTACAGCTTTAGTATCAGTTCCACCTCCAGGTCCAGCAATACCAGTAATACTAATTCCCCAATTAGTTCCTAACTTCTTAACCACTCCACTTGCCATTTGCTTTGCTACTATATGACTCACAGCACCTTCAGCAATTAAATCTTTCTGATTAACATCTAGGAGAGTAATTTTTACTTGGTTTTCATAACTGATAACTCCACCATAAAAATATCCTGAACTGCCCGGAATAGAAGTCAATATACTACCTAAACCACCGCCTGTACAAGATTCTGCTACCGCTAAAGTTTCACCTCTATCTAATAATAACTTTCCGACTACCGAAGCTAGAGATTCATCATTAATTCCATAACAGTCAATTCCTGCAATATCTCTGATTTTTTCTTCTACAGGAATAATTAATTGATCCGCTAATTTTTGGGACTTAGCACGGGCGGAAATCCGTAATTTTACTTCTCCATAATTAGCATAAGGGGCAATAGTAGGATTTTCCATTTCTAGCAATGGAGCTACCTTTTCTGCTAAACTTGACTCTGTTATACCCCAAAATCTCAAAGTCCGGCTATATATTGTTTGTTCACACCAACCTTGATTCTGCATATAGGGGATAGCAGTTTCTTGCCACATTACCTTCATTTCCGCAGGAACTCCGGGAAAAGTCATTATTGTTAAATTCTCTACTGGTTCCCAAATAATTCCAGGAGCGCTGCCTATCGGATTTGGTAGAACACTTGCTCCTTGGGGAATTAAAGCTTGTTTCCGGTTACTAACAGTCATAATCCGACCCCTAAGGGCGAATTTTTTGGTAATATCTTCTATAATTTCAGGTCTTTCTATCAGTGAGGTATTAAAAAACTCAGCAATAGTTGCTACGGTTAAATCATCTGGAGTTGGACCTAAGCCTCCTGTGAAAATTAATATTTGAGAGCGTTGGGAGGCGATCGCTAATACCTGTTTTATTCTCTCTGGATTATCCCCCACTACATTTTGATGGTAATGGGTCATTCCTAATATTGCTAGTTCTTGAGCTAAAAATTGAGCATTACTATTCAGAATATCTCCTAATAGTAGTTCTGTACCAACACATATAATTTCTGCAATCATCTAAGTAGAGTTTGGTAAACTGATGATAGTTTTTTATCATTATAATTAGGGCTTGCTGATTAATTATAAAAGCATTGATATATAAAGGCTTTAGTCTTATTTGATCAGTAAAAAGCACCAAAAGTTCGGTGGTTAAAAGCTGAAAAAGTGAGGATTTCGGGCACTCCCATGGCAGAAAAATCAAGGAACAAGCATATCCGACTACCTCATCTATACCTTCCTTTTTCCTCTCTAGGGACGTTGCATAACAAAAATGCGTTTCATGTCACGCAGCGAAACGTCCCTACCTACTCCTCTGCTCCTTAAAAGACTTTTTCAGCAAACCCTAATTAATTAAACTATTATAAGTTATAAGTTAAAATAGTTAAAATACCGCCAAAATAGTTTTTTAAACAAAAAAGTCTAAAAAAAAGATAAAAAGCCTCTTTTAAGAGGGTGGAAAGGCCTATGATTAAATAGGCACGTCGCTATAAGTACTTAAATGCTCCTCTACGTCCACTCTTATTATTGGTTTACCCACTGTTCTATTACCTCATCAGTGAGGCAAAATGTCAAATTCCTTCTCCGACTAACCCCTCTATACATTTCCTGTTCCTCTGTAGAGAAGTTGCATCCAACTTTCCTGCCTACTCCCCGGCTTCTTAAAAAGACTGTGTTAGGAAATCCTACTTACTCCAGTAAGAGTTGTTTTGAGTAGTAAGTAGCTAAAAAGATTTATTTTATTTGTTTGCTATTTCTCATTTTTTTCTTAATTTTCTTAGTCTGTCAGCATTTTTGATTACATGTTCAAAAGCTTCACTATCTGTGATTTCTTTAACATCTTCTTCCTTTTGTTTTTGATCAATTGAAAGTAGTGGTTCAGGATTTTCTACGATCGCAAAATTATTAACAGGACTTTATCTTCGAAATTTTCCGGTTTTGAGTTAGAGGGTATGAACTAGATCTAGTTGGGGTTTTTGTACTTGGCTTACTTGGTACATTGATGGGCATGATCACGCCTCAAGTAACTAATTTAATAGTTAATAATGCCATTCCCAATAGTGATACTGGTTTATTATAGCAAATTGGTTTGGCCCTATTTGCTGCGTCCTTGAGGTTTTGAAATTCCACTAGCATGAACAGTCCTGGGTTTGCTGAAAAAGTCTTTTTACCCACATTCCGCAATTCGTATTGTATTATAAGAGGTTACAAGACAATATCTATTTAATTAAGTAGAATTACTTATGGTCTTTAGTCACTTCAAGTGAGATCATAAAACTGATGATTGCATCCTTATTGAGTATCAAAAAAATGTCTTTAATAGAAGAAATAACAGTTGAAAATCTTGACCACCTAGGAATAGTTGCAGGGTTAATTGATGAGATAGGGATAGTAGAACTAATTAATCAAAAATTAGGAGTAGATAATCGAGAAAAAATTGCTACTGGACAAGCAATAAAAGCTTTAATTTTGAATGGGTTAGGGATGGTCTCGCGTCCATTATATTTATTTAGTCAATTTTTTGAAGACAAAGCTATAGAAAAATTATTAGGCACAGGTATAAATAGTGAATACTTAAATGATGATCAAATAGGTAGAGTCATGGATGATATCTATAAATTAGGACTAACAAATTTATTTATAGAGATAGGATTATTAGTTATTAAAAAGTTTAAAATAGACACCTTATTTGCTCACTTAGATTCAACATCATTTCATCTACATGGGGAATATAATAATATTGAAATTGCTGAAAACGATCGCGAAGCGGACTGGAAGTCTATCAAAAAAGACCAATATTAATTACAAAGGGATATTCACGTGACCATCGGCCAGATTTAAAACAATGTGTATTAGATTTGATATTTTTGTAGTGATAGTGGAATACCATTATTTATGAGAACTGGTGATGGTAATGAATCAGACAAAGCAGTCCGCAGGTAAGATTTTAAGTAATGTAAAAAAGCAAATAAAATTAGATAGTATTATGGTTTGTGATAGTGCCTTATTAAGCCTAGAAAACATCCAATTAAT
>JAKQYF010000184.1 GCA_023356535.1 Trichodesmium sp. MAG_R03
ACTATTATTTTATTGCTCCTGGTTATGACTTGAAAGAAAAAAATAAAATTCAGTCAGGTAACTTTGAAGTTTTACGTTTAGAAGGAAATTTAGAGAATAAACAGACCTATTCTCGTCCTGGTTGTTTAGGAACATCTTTATATACTCTACAAGTTACTAATATTGACTCATATCATCAAAAAGTTAGTAACAGTGAAGCCACAGGAGTTACAGAAATAATAATTAATGAATTTAAAGAAAAAAGCTTTTCTTTTGTTGCTCCTGATGGCTATTTTTGGACGTTATTACAAAGTTAAATATCTCAATTTACTGTAAGTGTAATCCTCCATCAATAGGTAAAGCAACCCCTGTAATAAAAGCAGCTTTGGGAGAACATAAAAAGGCGACAACTTGACCTATTTCTGTTGAGGAACACCAACGTTGCATAGGGGTATTTTTAATTCTTTGCTGCATCATTTCACTATCTACTCCACCAGATTTGGCTGTTAAATAATTCCAAGCTTCTGTTTTAGTAAATCCAGGAATAACTACATTAACAGTAATATGTCGTGATGCTAATAGTCTTGCATAATATCTAGTTAGAAACTCTACTACAGTTTTGCCTGTTCCTGGCAAAATATAAGCTAGTTTTGGGGTTTGGGTCATGTTACAACCAGGGGAAGAAGTGGCTACAATATAACCGTTACCATCTTCCATATAGTTAACAGCTGTTTCTACACAACGAATAAAGCATTTAGGGTAAACATTTTGATAATATTCATATCTTGCTAAACTGGTTAAATTACCATCTCCTAATAGCTGACTTTGACCATCAACGGCTAATTTTGCTTGCTCTGACTCAGGAGTTGTAGTCATTCCTAAATATAACCCTGCATTGTGAACAAGGGCTGTTAATTTACCCTCAAAATTATTTTCTAAACAGTCAAAAAATTTATCTACGGTTTCTGCTTCAGCAACATCTCCTTTGATGGTATATACTTTAATACCATAATCAGCTTCTAGGTTTTTCTTAGCTTCTTTTGCGGCTGTTTCATTACTATTAAACCCGATAATCAGATCATATCTATCGGCCGCAAGTTGTTGGGAAATGCCAAAACCAATGCCGCGAGTACCACCGGTAACAATTGCCACTTTTTTTCTCATAATTTAATGAATTTCAAACGAAAAATTATTAGAGAATATTATTGTACAGCCATCCTAAATTATTATGTAAAATCACATGCTTTCTTAAGAAAATAGCTCCAACTTCTGTTCTTGTTTGACTACATATAATACTTTCTATAATATCATTTAGAATTGTTATAGTTGCTGCTTTTGTCTGATCTGTTTGTTTGGCAGTTGTCGCTGAACAAGTTACAGCATATTTCGGGCAAATGATGTACAGGATAAATGGTGAAAATTATATAGTACGGGTATCTTGCCCGCGTGGGTGTACCTGATAACAACTAAGTTTGAAAGTGCTTATAGTCGCCATTAATTTAAATAATGCAGGTTTTTTTGAGGAAATAAAATTATGGATCTTAAAACACAAAACTGGAAAAACTTTATTGATCAACATTTGTATGCTTGGCATGGTATTTGGACAAGATATACTCCAGAAGGATGTGTAAAAGAGTCATTTCGTAGTCTTAGACATTTTAAGAGTAATTCTGACAAAACAGAGATCTATCAGCTAAATAAATATATTTATGCTGAAGATAATGTGGAAGAAGAAAGTTGGACTTTGAATCAATCAGCAAATAGTTTATCTGATGGAGTGTTTCATCCTCTAGCGGAAGTAATGCGGGCTTATTTCTTTCCCTCTGGTCATGCTATTTTTGCTATAACTCAGTTAAAATCAGAGGCTTCTTTGGCGATAGAGTTATTTTTTAAATACCAACATCTCAGACATAGTTCTATTATCATTTATGATGACAAAGGAAACTTGTTTAGAACTGTCAATATTCGAGAAGACTCTACTGGCTATCCCTCTGACTATTGGTCAACTGAATTAGAACAATTATCTCAAAGAGATTTACCACAAAATTGCCAAGGAACGTCAATAAATCTTACTCCTAATTTACAAATTTCTGAACCTGTTACTACTCAATTTAATTGGAGTTGGGCAGGAAATAAAACCTTCTTTTTACCTGATGGTATTTCTCTCAGTTGTCCTGAGCAAGTAACTATAGGGACTGCTTTTGATTGTGTAGTTAATTGGTTAATTAATGAAAGAGAAATGCACCAATTAATTGCTCATTATGATGTTTCAGGAAAGTTTAAATCTTTAACCTTACAAAGATATGAATTAAAGTAATAATTGTGATTGTTTAAATTAGGGTATCAGCATAAACAGGACTTACGCAAATTCACCTTGAAAACGCCATATGTAGGGGCAAATTCCATTCGCCCTCACCCTCGTGTAGTGCCCGTGGGTAAGTCCTGTTCATTTTAAACTAAAGCTTTTAATAATGTCTGAAGTTTGAGTTGGACTTCTGCTAACTCTTGATCTGGTTTTGAACCAGCAACTATACCTGCACCAGCATAAAGTCTAGCGCGGTCTCCATTAATTAAAGCTGACCTAATACCTACAGTAAATTCTCCATTTCCTTGATGATCTATCCAACCAATGGGGGCTGCATATAGTGAGCGATCGAAAGCTTCAAAATTCTGTATTTGTTCTTGAGCAATATCTCTAGGAACTCCTGCCACTGCTGGTGTGGGATGGAGTTCTGCTAATATTTCTAATAGATGAATATTTTGGGAAATTTCTACAGTTATTGGTGTCCATAAATGCTGAATATTTGACAATTGTAATAGATGTGGTTGGGATGAATAATTGGGTTTTAATCCTAAATATTGGAGACGTTTAATAATGAAATCTATGACAAATTGATGTTCTCGTAAATCTTTTTCACTACATAATAAATTATTGGCTAGTTTAGCATCTTGACTGGGGGTCTTACCTCTAGGTGCGGAACCTGCTAAAGCATCTGTAACTAATTGATTATTATTAATACTAATTAACCGTTCTGGACTTGCACCTATGAAATTCTGACCTTTGCCATTACTGATAGAAAATACATAGCAGTCTGGATAAATGAATCGCAAGTTGTTTAAGGATTTGATTAAATTAAAATTCCCTTGAGAATATATATCTATAGCGTGGGCTAAAACAATTTTTCTTAAAGAATTTGAATTGATTAAGTCTAGAGCTGAAGCAACTGATTTTTTAAATTCTTGTAAATGATTGATGTTGATTTTCCGAAGGTTTTTATAAGGTTTGGTTAAAGTTGATATCTGAGTATGATTGATCTGAGTAATTTTCTGGAATTTATCCCAAATTTTATGGGAAATATTTTCAATGTTAATAGAGGTGTTGATAACTGTATTAATTACAAGTATATTGTGGTCGTTTTGCTGAGTTATTTGCCAACATGGTAGAAATATTGTTGCTGAAGGAAAGTGATGATTTATAGATGATTTTTGTTGATAATTACTGTTTTTATGAAAGTTGTATAGATTCCTTTGAGTATTTTTTTCAAAGAAAGTAAAACTACAAAAAAAGTGGGGACCTGAATATGGTAAATGGGTCGCACCTAGAGAAATTGTATTATTTAAACATGATTGAATAAAAGATTGAGCTTGTGCAAAACGATTCCCACTTTTGACGGTAAAATAGGTTGCAGCATCAATAGCAGCTATCGCCAAGCTATTTTTGTGGATATTTTTTTCTCCAATGATTTGTTTTTCTAAATAAAAATGTGGCTGATATGGTTGACAAATTTCTTCCAATACTACTAGGGGATCTATTGGTAATATTTCCCTAGAAATACTAATTATTTTTGTCTGCATCTTGTTTGTTAATGTCTGTTGACAATTGAACAGAAATTGATACAGATCTTGGCAGGTCTGAAATAGATTAACAGAAGTTGGTATTACAGGCATGAAAATAAGAATAGCAAATTTTCACTGAATTAGAGATAGTGATTGATGGGGCTGTCCAATTTATGACAGTTAATTAACATTAAATCTTTTTTCACATCTCTTTTGTGACGATAGAGGATGGAGGATTATTCAGGCAAGTCGAAAGCCTAAATTAAGTCAAATGTAAAGGAACAATAAATTACGTTATTTTTTGTTAAATTTTGGTCTGACTAGGAAATTAAAGTGGTAAGAGATTAAACATTGTTATTGTTATAGGATAAAAAATATCTCTGATATTTATCATTGTTTGGAGTTAGGGCTGATAATTTTATCATAATTAACTTAACTATAACAATTAATTTAACAAAACTATTATTAAAATCAAGGATTAATTATTAAATCAATATGACAGCTCAAGTAGTAAATAAGTCTGATAAGAAATTATGGTTAGCTGCTATTAAGCCACCAATGTATAGTGTAGCAATTATGCCGATATGGGTAGGAACGGCAATAGCTATCTGGGAAAAAAATGCGATTAATTGGTCTATTTTTTTTACGTTTATCACATCGGCAATTTTCATTTTAGCTTGGGAGAATATTAGTAACGATGTGTTTGACTCGGAAACGGGTATTGATAAAAATAAGCACCATTCTTTGGTGAATTTGACCGGAAATAAAGATTTGATGTTTTGGCTAGGTAATTTATTTTTATTTTTAGGAATTTTGGGAATTGGAATAATTAGCTGGTGGCTGCAAGATTTAACTGTAATTGGATTAATATTTCTCTGTTGTTTTTTGGGATATATTTATCAAGGTCCTCCTTTTAGATTAGGTTATCAAGGTTTAGGAGAAATTATCTGCTTTTTTGCTTTTGGTCCCTTGGCAATTTCTGCTGCTTACTATAGTCAAACTAAGGCTTGGTCCATTACTAGTTTAATTGCTTCAATAATTATTGGAATTACTACTACTCTGATTCTCTTTTGCTCCCACTTTCATCAGGTAGAAGATGATTTAGCTGCAGGAAAGCGATCGCCTATTGTGAGGATGGGAACTAAAGCAGGTTCTCAAGTATTAAATTGGTCTTGCGGAATTGTTTTTGTACTAATTTCTATTTGTGTAGGCTTAGGATTTTTCCCTGTTTGGGCTTTATTAAGTTTTGCTGGTTTGCCTTTTGCTGTTCATTTATGTCGTCATGTTAGTAATAATCATGACCAACCGGAAAAAATTAGTAACTGTAAATTTATTGCGGTTTATCTACATTTTTTTAGTGGATTATTATTTGGCTTAGGATTTGTTGTTTGATATGCTCTTGGGCCTGAAGATTTATACAGAGTATTCCATATTTGTGAGGCACACTTATTGCGGATAAGATGCCGGCACTGGGAAGATTTGATTGTTAATATCTGTAATTTACATACTTAGAATTTGCTGTAAGTATTCAGTTATCAGTTTGAGTAAAAACTGTTATTTTGAGGGTTTTGAAGTCTGATAAAAGTAAATTAATTATCATTCATAAATCTCTTGAATTTTTTCACAGGGCTTCTCAACCTTGGCTTTTCCATAAATAATATGTTATGATTTGTAAAGTATAACAGTTGATAGCACTTAAAAAATTAGTGTTGCGCTGGAAAATAATTTGTCAAAATCAACATTAAAGCCATGGTTAATAAAATTCAAAAAAGTGAAAAAGAATGGAAAGAACAACTTACCCCAGAACAGTTTAATGTAACTCGAAAAAAGGGAACTGAAAGACCATTCACAGGGGAATATTATAACAATAAAAGAAAAGGAATATATAAATGTGTTTGTTGTGGTGTTGACCTATTTAGTTCTGAAGAAAAATACGATTCTGGCACAGGTTGGCCTAGTTATTGGGCACCTATTAATCAAGAAAGTATCAAAGAAGAGTCTGACTGGAGTTTATTTATGCGCAGAACAGAAATTCTCTGTGATCATTGTGATGCTCATCTTGGCCATGTTTTTCCAGATGGTCCCCCTCCAACAGGGTTACGTTATTGTTTGAATTCTGCTGCGCTGAAATTTGCTCAAGCTGAATAGATACAGCAAATTCCACTAAGGTGGAGGTACACCTATCGCGGGCAAGATGCCCGCACTGGTTACATTTACAGGACTTGCCCACGGGCACTACAGGAGGCTGAGAGGGAATGCCATTCGCCCCTACATATGGCCTTTTCAAGGTGAGTTTGGGTAAGTCCTGATTTAATTAGAGGTAGATCCACGGGGGCAAGATGGCCGCACTAGATAATTTTCACCATTTATTCTGTACATCAAGCTGAGAGGGGTGATTTTATTTCACAATGTTCTCCAAAAATTATGCACTACAAATTAGAATTTTCTCTCTATAAACGAAATTTTAAACAACCCCTCAAAACTAGTCATGGTATCTGGAATATTAGAGAAGGAATTATTCTGCAACTAACTAATAAAACTGGAGAAATAGGTTTAGGTGAAATTGCTCCTTTAAGTTGGTTTGGTTCGGAAACTTTGTCGGAAGCTTTAGATTTTTGTCGTCGGTTGCCAAAAAAAATTACTACTGAAACTATTTTTTCTATTCCTGATAATTTGCCTAGTTGTAAATTTGGCTTTGAGTCAGCTTGGGAATTTTTTCAACAAGTATATGTAGAGGAAAAGGAAGAATTAAGCTCTAATTTTTATAGTGGTTTATTACCAGGGGGAGAAGCAGCTTTAGAAATTTGGCAGCAACTTTGGGAAGCAGGATATCGCACTTTTAAATGGAAAATTGGGGTTGATAAAATTCAAAGAGAACTAGAAATATTTCAGCAGTTAGTTAAAGAACTTCCTACTGAAATAAATTTGAGATTGGATGCTAATGGAGGATTAAGTTTTGAAGAAGCAAAGCAATGGTTAGAAATCTGCGAAAATATTAATATAGTTGAGTTCCTTGAGCAACCTTTGCCTGTTGATAATTTTTCTGAAATGTTGGAATTAAGTAATTCTTATTCTACTCCTATTGCTTTGGATGAATCTGTTGCTAACCTCAGGAAAATGCAACAATATTATCAACAAGGTTGGTCAGGAATATTTGTAATTAAACCTGCTATTTTTGGTTCCCGTGCGGAACTCCGTAACTTTTGCCAAGGTTATCTTATTGATGCTGTTTTTTCTTCAGTTTTTGAAACAAAAATTGCTAGAAAAGCAGCACTGCAACTTGCTACAGAATTACAACCAAACTTAATAAAAAATCGTGCTTTTGGTTTTGGTGTTACCCACCTTTTTTGATGAAGAGGGAGAGCAATTTTTTTAAATTACCAGTATACGCAGTACAGACATTAAAAATTTAAGTGTTCCCAGTGGGGGCATCTTGCCCGCGATAGATGTTCCTCACTAAGGTAGAATTTGCTGTCAATTAATCAGAAATTCCTAGCAAAGTATTAATATTATAGATGATTTATGAGCCTAATTTTTAACTACCTAAAAAAATACCAACTTAACAGGGATAGCAATTTCTTGACTTCTACTGAGTTTTCTTGTGTTGCTGAGAACAAATTTGCTGAATTAATTAAAATGGCTAATTCAGAAGTTCCTAGGAAAGTATTCATATCTGAACCAAACCCAACAGAATTTCTTGCCAGTTTTATTGCTGCTGTTGGTGCTGGTTGTCAAGTGTTTTTATGTAATCCTAATTGGGGAAAACTGGAATGGGAAGAAGTTTTAAATTTAGTACAACCAGACATAATTTTGGGAAATATTCTTAAGGATAAGTTTCTAGGGGGAGGTTGGGAAAAAATGTCTGGGTTTTCTAGGGATAATTCTTGTCAAATAACTTTGCCTACTGAGCCAAATTTGATTATGATCCCTACTGGTGGCTCATCTGGCAAGGTTAAATTTGCTATTCATACATGGGAAACTTTAATTTCGTCGGTGAGAGGTTTTCAAGAACATTTTTTAGTACAACAAATTAATTCTTTTTGTGTTTTACCTCTATATCATGTTGGTGGCTTGATGCAGTTTCTGCGCTCTTTTATTACTGGGGGAAATTTTGTGATTTTGCCATCTTATAAAGATATTTTTGATCACAAGGCATGGAATATTAAACTTGATCAGTTTTTTATTTCTTTGGTGCCAACTCAGTTACAAAATTTGCTACAAAATGCAGAAATAGCTAACTGGTTATCTGATTTTCAGACGGTGCTTTTAGGTGGTGCTCCAGGTTGGGCAGAATTATTTGATGCTGCTAGAAAATATCAGGTTAAATTGGCTCCAACTTATGGGATGACTGAAACTGCTTCTCAAGTTGCGACTCTTAAACCAGAAGATTTTTTGAGGGGAAATAATAGTAATGGTCGAGTATTGCCTCACGCGACAATTATTGTTCAAGGTGAAGGTGGGGAGATTTTAGGTCTGAATCAAATTGGTAATCTTAGTATTAAGGCTAATTCTTTGGCTTTGGGGTATTATCCTCATATATTTTATAGTTCTGAAGGTTTGCTAACGGATGATTTAGGATTTTTTGATTCTCAAGGTTATTTGAAAATAGTAGGTCGTAGTAGTGAAAAAATTATTTCTGGTGGGGAAAATGTTTTTCCGGCAGAGGTTGAGGCTGCTATTTTGGCGACTGGGTTAGTTCATGATGTTTGTGTAATTGGTTTAGCTGATAAATATTGGGGTGAGGTTGTTACTGCTGTTTATGTTGGTAATAATTTTGCAGTTTCTCGGGAAGTTTTGTTGGCTGCTATTGATGGAAAGTTGCACAAATTTAAGCAACCTAAGTATTGGCTAAAGGTGGATAGTTTGCCTCGTAATTCTCAGGGAAAAATTAATCGGGAGTTGTTAAAAGAAATTGCAGTTCATAGGAATTTAGAAGTTAGAATTTAGAAGTTAGCTAAATCTTTGAGAAGCCTCAGGCCATAATTTTTAGCAGGGAACTCGCTCCTAAGCTCTCTGAGGAGGCTGTAGGGATGTTTTGCTAAGGCAAAGCTCCGCTAACGCTACGCGACATGTTTGCGCAGCATTCTGTCAGGAAAACGCATTTTTGTTATGCAACGTCCCTAGAAGGTTTTGGTGATGGCGATGTAGTTCGTTAATTTGAAAAGCGCTGTTATCTAGGTTTGAGTTATTGAGAATATAGTTCTCGTAATTCGTTTGTTGAAGAAATCTGGGGAATTTGAGAAGCGATCGCCTCCAACAATTTTAGATCATCTATTTGGGAAATATCAGATAATAGGCCGACATATTCATCACTAAACTTAAATTTCAATCCCACTTCAACTGCTAATAATAATGCTTGTTTAATTTGAATGTCTTTTTCGGATATCTCAGCATCTTTTTGGGATATCTCAATGTCTTTTTGGGATATCTCAGTGTCTTTTTCGGATATCTCAATGGCTTTTTGGGATATCTCCAGATTTTTTTCTGCTGCTATTTCATCTCCTTTTTTAATCACATTTCCCGACTGATCGCACCAACGCAACCAAGTACTATTCAGATTTTCAAATACACCGTCCCATAGAGTTAATCCTAAATTAATATCGGCAAACCAAGCATCATTTTTAGGAAGATAATAGCTACCATAAAGTCGAAATATTTGCAAGGGAGTTTGGCTGAGTTTTTTTAATGGGTCATAGACAACATAATAAGGGACGTTTAACTTTGCATAGTCTATTAATTTACTTCCTAATTCATTGCCTGGAGTGGGAGAAACTATTTCAATTACTACATCTGGCGGTTTGCCAAATTCCCACAACAAATAAGAACGAATATTGCCCTTGGACCATTCTTCAGTGCCAATAATATTTAAGCTTAAAAATACATCTGGGACTATTCCTGAATCTCGGACATCAGAGAATAAACCTACGTTGGCAGCAACGATAAAGGGAACATTTATCGGTATTTCTGCACCACTATAAAATACTGTTGTGAGGAGACGTTGTTGTTTTTCGTCAATAAAACTATCCAAAGGAGTGTCATCTTCCAAAATCATATTTGTAGTGTCTGGATATTCATGAGGCGGAAGAGTCAATTTTTCTGACATAGCTCCTCGAGATTGATTTGTTTATTGTTTAATAATATCAGGATTTACCCAGAAGGGTACCATTGACGTTGTCTTCTAGCTGTCTTCCCAACTTGTGAAACCGGTCGCTCTTGCTCCCCTCCTGGGAGCGGCTGGGGGTGAGTTATTCTGATAACTGAAGATTTGGGGTGGGTATGGGTGCACAGGTTTTTTGAATTATTGAGAATATAGTTCTCGTAATTCCTCTGTTGAAGAAATCTGGGGAATTTGAGAAGCGATCGCCTCCAACAATTTTAGATCATCTATTTGGGAAATATCAGATAATAGCCCGACATATTCATCACTAAACTTAAATTTCAATCCCACTTCAACTGCTAATAATAATGCTTGTTTAATTTGAATGTCTTTTTGGGATATCTCCTGATTTTTTTCTGCTGCTATTTCATCTCCTGTTTTAATCACATTTCCCGACTCATCGCACCAACGCAACCAAGTACCATGCAGATTTTCAAATACACCGTCCCATAGAGTTAATCCTAAATTAAGACTGGGAAACCAAGCATCATTTTTAGGTATATAAGGGTTACCATAAAGTTGAAATGTTTGCAAGACATTTTCGCTCAGTTTTTTTAATGGGTCATAGACAACGTAATAAGGAACGCGTAACCTTGCATAGTCTGTTAATTTACTTCCTAATTCATTGTCTGGAGTCATAGAAACTATTTCAATGGCTATATCTGGTGATTTTCCAAATTCCCAGAATAAATAATAACGAATATTGCGCTTCCACCATTCTTGAGTGCCAATAATATTTAAGCTTAAAAATACATCTGGGACTGTTCCTGAGTCTCGGACATGAGAGAGTAAAGGTACCTTGGCAGCAGCGATAAAGGGAACATTTATAGGTATTTCTGCACCACTATGAAATACGGTTGTAAGGAGACGTTGTTGTTTTTCCTTCATAAAACTATTCACAGCCATGCAGCTCCTCCAGATTGATTTGTTAATTATTTAATAATATTAGGAGGTTTTAGGTATTAGGTGTTAGGTTTTAGGTTTTAGGTTTTGGGTGTTAGGTGTTAGGTATTAGGTTTTGGGTGTTAGGTATTAGGTTTTAGGTATTAGGTG
>JAKQYF010000185.1 GCA_023356535.1 Trichodesmium sp. MAG_R03
AAACCTTCCTGAGTGATTCCCCATTAACTGATTATCATGCTGCATTAGGGCAGTTTTTGAATTATAGGTTGGCCTTAGAAATTAGCGCTCCAGCTCGTATTCTCTATTTAGCAGTTCCTGTTATTACTTATGAAGCTTTTTTTAATGGTAAAAATCACCATCACGGCTAAAAATAGTAGTTTAAGTGGTTGACTGGGGAGGCGATTTTCGATTAATTCTGAGGGGGTAATTAAACCTTGTTCTTTGCCTAAAAGCCAAACTTTATAACCAATGAAATAAAATGTAATTCCCACGAGGGCAGTACCAAATCCTATCATCGGATAATAACTTATGCCAATCCGATAACCAGCACCAGAAAGTCCGAGAAAAGCAAAGGCACTAAAGTTTGTGGCAATGAGAGTAAAAAATAGGACTATGGAACTGATTTTTCTATCTGCTAGAAAGTAATCTTCTGGGGTATTTTTTTGACTACGATAACCGATAATTTCAATGATTAAAGTAGAGAGTAAATATGCACCAATAAATAAGTAGGGAATTAGGTTTTCTAGCATAATTAATTTTTTTCTTCAGTTTCAGATTTCCAGAAAGTTTGAGAGAAGATAAAAATAGCACAGGGGAGGATAATTTGCAAACCAATAAAATAGAAAACCCAGGGTGGGAGATGGAGAAATGAAAAAGATATAGTTTGTTTCCATGACCAAAAGTCTAGGGAAAGTAGGAAAATTATGGTAAAGCAGAAACACCAGAAATAGGGAGATTTGAGAAAGTTTAAGTTGTTCATATCTGTAACATTGTTAGAAATTATTTGTTGGATATAGCCTGACTTTGACTGCCTAACTCTCGATTGATTTTACTTCCTATGATTATGATATAGTATAAAGAGAAATGCCTAAACCGACAGACATATTAAGGAGTTAATCAAATCAATGAATGCTTACAAAAAATATGTAATAATTGATAACCCTCAGCAGTTAGTTTTATCAGATTTGCCATTTTCAGCAGGTCAAAAAGTGGAAATCATTATTTTAGCTGAAGAACATAACGAAGTCGATAGTCAATTAGAGGAATTACGCCAAAAAATTGATAGCGCAACTGAGCAAATTTTAGCAGGGAATGTAACAGATGGCGAATTAGTTTTTGAGCAGTTACAAGCTAGATTAAAAAATGAATATGGATTAGAATAATGGCCAAGTATCAATTTTCTGAGGATGCAATTAAAGACATTAATGAAATTTGTGATTATCTTGCTAAAAATAATCCTCGTTCAGCTAGTAACCTATTTGATGCGATTCGCCAAAAATGTAAGTTACTTTCTAATTTTCCGAATCTGGGGAAATCATATACAGAAATTAGACCTAATTTACGAGTTTTTTTTAGTCAGAGATTATATTATTTTTTATTATGCTCATAATGCAGATATTTTTATTGTTCGGATTGTTAGCGGTTATGGTAATTTAGATACATTATTTAGTGAGGATAGTAATGTCTAGGAAATCTAATTAATGATAGCTAAAGACTAGCTTGTTGGGGAGCTAAAAAGTTTTGTATATGAACCTATCCCACTAATAATATGCGATTAATCCAAATATGTATAGTGGCGATCGCTAAAAAAGCATCAAAGCAAGCAGAAATACGTTCCCATCGTACAACTAGCCACTGGTCCAATAATCGGTTTAGCAAAAATAGACAAACTTAGTTTACTCAAGGAACTAGCTGAAGAGGTATTGATTCCACCTCTAGTAATAATCAGAAACCCGGTTTCTCCAAGAAACCGGGTTTCTATGGCCAGTAAATGTGGTTGGGAATCAAGTAGAATCGATCTGGCTATTAATAACTTTATTAAAGTCACTGAATTATCGGAGATAAGTAATGAAATTAAACAGGTAATTTCGACTAATGATGGTGGAGAAAAACAAGTTATTAGTTTGGGTTCGGTTACTTCAGGTGAGTTGATTTTATTATTAGATGATAAAGCCGGAAGAAATGCTGCTAAAAAATTAGGGTTGGCAACAACTGGTTTGGTTGGTGTTTTGATTTTCCCTAAAGAAAAGGGTTTGATTAATGAAGTTAGTTCGCTTTTAGAAGAATTAAGAATTCAAGGTTATTGATTGGGAGATTCTTTTGTAAATCTAACTCCGAAAAAGAGAAAATAATTAGTTTCAAATTGAACTTTTTAACCGCGACTTTTCCAACTTGTCGGCTGAATATATTCTCAAAAGCATCTATAGGAACTGCCAAATAAAGTTCTCGATCTGGTTCCTGTATTTTCAATAATTCTTCGTATATTCCATACTGACCAATAGCTTTTTCCAGTTCCATTACTTGAGAATCTGTAATAAAACTCTTGACTTCTACTGCTAGAGTATCACAATTTTTTTCAGCAGCAATAATTCTTTCAGCACCCAAATCAATAGAAAGTTTAGGATCGGATTTAAGAAAATAGGGGTCGTGATAAATCGTCCACCCTTCTCTAATTAAAACAGATTTAACCAGATAATGATAGGTATCTTTTCGAGACATATTGAGTTGTTTTAATTTTACCTAGAAAGTATCATATAATATGCCCAAACTACTATCGACTATTACTCAAGGTAGGAGCATTGAATTAGCTGTAGAAGTAGTAAGTACTAATTGGCAAAATGATGATTTAATCAAACTAGCAGAATATGAAAAGTTAGGGATAGGTGAGTATTGGATAGTTGATTATTTAGGGAGGGGAGGTAGGCCCTATATTAGAGACCCGAAACAAGTAACTATTTCGGTTTATAATTTAGTTGAAGGTGAATATGTGCTGAATTTATTTAGAGGTGAAGATGTGGTGGCTTCACCTACTTTTCCGGAACTTAATTTGATTGCTGAACAAATGTTTCAAGTTGGACAGTAGGAGTGTTATAAAAAGAATGGGGAATAAGAAGTTAGCTGGTCTATGAAAACGGATTTAGTATTATCATTTAGCTAAAGCAGAATATATGCTAAATTTATTTAGAGGTGAAGATCATGTTTTTTTACTAATAAGTTCCCTAAAGATTAGTATATTGAAAATGACTTACTAAAAGCTATCTATATTGAATTTTCTAAAGATTTTAAGATCGACTTTAAAGTTTCTGAAAAAAATTCAGGAGAACATTCAGTTTGAACTCGCTTTATGGCATTTTTTCTCAGTTTATTCCATAAGCTTGAATCTTGATAAAGCTTGACACATTGTTGAGCAAAATTTATTGGATCATCCCTAACTAATAATTCTGTTTCATGTTTCCATCCTAACTGTTGAGCAATTAAGGATGTGGTAACAATAGGTAAACCGTAAGCTGCTGCTTCATGTACTTTATGAGGAATTCCTGCTGCATATCGAGTGGGAGCTAGAAATAATCTCGCCTGATTATAAAATGGTCTGATATCATCTACTTTTCCTAAAATTTTGATTGATGTATTGTTTAAACTATTTACTTTTTGTTGAATTTCTTCTACAGTATTATTCCCAATAATTATTAATTCAACATCTTGAGTTAGTTGTTTCTGAATTAGAGGAAATATTTCAGAAGTTAGCCATAAAATAGAATCAGCATTGGGAGATTCTTTTTCATAAACTGAACCCACAAATAAGAAATTTTGTCTTGACAAAAAAGATTGAGGTGTGGGATAAACAGACAGAGAATGACCTAACAAGCTGACATTGGCATAGTTTTGCTCAATAAATTGTTGTTTTTCTGGGGAGGAAACAGTGATAATATGATGGCTATTTTTTGCCAGTTTAATTTCTTCTTTAATGGCTGTTTGACGTTCTATTTCAGTGAAATAAGTTTGATTTAAACGTTTATATTCATAGTCTCGAATGCTAAAAATTGCTTCAGCATCATAAATAATTTTTGCTGATTTGAGTAAATTTTCTTTAACTAAAATAGAGTTTAAATGTTGGATATTGTGAGGGCGACTAATAAAAACTAAATCATAATATCCTTTGCGTTCTCTTAAAAAATATTCTAACATAATTAACCCATATCCTCGCATAACTTCAACAGTTTGGGGAATATCGGCATAAATAGTTGACCAATCTTCAATATAACGCAAATCCCCTGGATAAAGGGTAACAAAATAGCCTAATTTAACAAGATTACAGAGAATAGAATGACTGCGGGTATAACCTGAACCTAACCAAGAATGAGGAATTCTATCATCAATAAATAATATGGGTTTTGGTTTTTCTCTGGCTTGAGTTCGAGCAAATATTAAATTATTGAATTCGGTAGGATATTGAGATGAAAACCAGTCTTTGTGTTTTTGTTGAAATCTCTTTTGATTTTTTTCCATCAGAGCGATCGCCTGCTCGCTTGAACCTGTATGACTGGAACTAGCAAACTCATAATGGAGAATATTTACATTGGGGTCGTAAATAATTTTTTTTCCTAATTTTTGCAGTCGCACACAATAGTCAGTTTCCTCAAAATAAGCTGGTTGATAATCTTTATCAAACCCTTCTAATTGTAAAAACAAATCTCGTCGAGTTAAGAGAAAAGCTCCCGAACAATAATCAACAGCACGTTGAAATTGATATTCTGGTGCAGTGGGTAAGTTTCCACGTCCATATCCTAAGCAAGTTCCATCTTGCCAAATAATACTTCCCGCTTCTTGGAGAGTGCCATTGGGAAGGATTAGTTTTCCACCCACTGCACCAATATCATCTGAAGATTTAATAGTTTCGAGAGCGGAGGGGATACTATTACCTAAAACTTGAGCATCATTATTTAAAAATAGGAGATAGTCTCCTTGGGCAATTTTGCTACCTTGGTTACATCCGAGAAGATAATGAAGATTTTGATGATTCAGGGTAATTTTGGCCCCGTTTATCTGTTGTAACAGTTGACGGGTGGTATCAGTGGAGTTGTTATCGACTAATATCAGTTCAAAAGATTGAAAGGGGTTTCTCAAAAGGGAATATAAGCAGCTTAAAGTTATTTCTGCTCGGTTATAGAGAATAATAATGATGCTAATTTCTGGATTTTCAACCAGGGGAAAGTTTAGTTGAGAGTTGGTATTGAGGAAGCTATCAAGAGTGATTTGGTTAAGAGTATCAAGAGTTTGTTTTGCTTGGTCTAGTTGAGAGATTTGGGGGAGAGAAGGGTTTGGGGATCTAATGGTGGAATTTGGATCACATTGAAAAGTTTCTGCTAAGGGATGCTTGGGTTGCAGTTGGAGAACTTTTTGATAGGCGAGTTGAGCTTTGTCGAAGAATCCTTTTTTGGTCAAGGCTTTTCCTAAGCCCAGGTAAACCTCGGCGTCATTGGGAGAAATTTCTAATGTTTGATAGTAGGTTTGTAGATCGTCTGGGTTTTGTTGAATTTTCTGTTTGTAATAGTTCAGCAGATTGGTTTTTTCTGCTTTTGCTTGTTGTTGTAGAGCATCCCCGATTTTTTGATGTATTCCTGGGAGGTTGGGGTTGAGTTCGAGGGCGCGTTGGTAGGCAGCGATCGCTTCTGACCAATGTTGTCTCTGGACAAGTGCTTCTCCCAGGTAGCAATAAGATTGAACACTTGGATTTTGTTGAATAACTTGATATAATTTAGTAATTTTATATCCGTATTTTTTGTCTTTTGATAATGAAAAATTCATCTTAACTCTGTAGAGTAAATTCTCTTAAAAATATCACCATAAACAATTGCAACCTCAAAGTTTATTAATTAGACTGTTTAGCCTATCCCCGTAAATTTGTATAGGTGTTTATTCCCTTATATATTTTAAATAATCTTTCCTATCCTTCTTATTTCATAGTTGCTTCATTTCTCATAAGTGAAGGTTGACAGAGGAGCCAACTCTTATATTCTCGGAAAATTTCATCATGCAAATAGTAGTCTTTTAAAAGCTTATAATCCTTTTGATAAAATTCTATTAATTTTTCCAAAGATCTTAGTGAAAGTTCTGGAAAAATATTGCTAATATTTTTTTGGGAATGCATTAAATTAGGTAAATTAATTTTAAATCCTATAATTTTATTTAAATGAATTACTAATTTATCTAAGTCTTCTATCTTGCATATCAGATCGTAATCTTCTAGGGAGTCACTAATGTAGGCAGACTGACATAAAGTATGATGTCGGACATCAATAAAAGTATAGATGTAATCCTCCAGATGTTCTATAAAAAAGTTTATATTAGGTATACAATCTAATCCAAAAGCAAAACTTTTTCCTCCATAATGATTGGCTAACGATTGGCTATGAATAATATTTTTAGAGTAGTAAGATAAGAATCTCTTAATAGGATCTCGAACAACTACAAATTTATAATAATTTTTGTAGTCTTTCAAAGACTTTTGCTGAGTCCTGAAAAAAGGATTATTATAGTGAATATGAGGATTAATAGTATCTTGGCGTGTTTCTAGCTTATAAAATACACTTTTAATAGTGCTTGATGCACATTTAGGAATTGGACAGTAGGCAATTTTATATTTTTCTATATCTAGAATATCAAAACCTTGTCTTGATGCTCCATAATACACCCATAATGCTTGGGTAGAATCAAGCTCTATAGCTTTCTTAAAAAAGTCTCTAGCTAGATCTTTTTTACCTAGTTTAGTAAGTGCAGCTCCCAAATAAACATAAGTGACAGGATTTTGAGGAAATTTCTCTACCGCTTTGTGTAAAATAGAGATTCCTTTTTCATGCTCACCTAGCTTGACTAATAGAGAACCCTGTTCTAAATAAGCAGGGAAAACTTCTGGATTCAACTTAATGGCCTTTTCATAACTCCCTATTGCTGCTTCAAAATAACCCTCCCTTACTAGCTTATAACCCTCATCTATGTATTGTTTAGCATCTTTTTGATTCATCTTAAATAACTTCCTCTAACAAAATTTTTAATTAATGGTTCAAGATTTTAGAAATATTAATGTTTGCTATATAAATATTGTACTTTTTAAGATTGATTATCCAGGTTCGTTGATATTTGATTTCTCAGATAGTAGCATCTTACGATTCTGTGCTTTTATCAGTAGTTTTTCTAGCCGAGCAAACTGATTAGCAAATCCAGAACCAGGTTGAGAAAGTTCTGCATCATACTTACGTCTAGCTAGGTCAAGTTCTAATTGAGCTATGTCTAACTTACTCTGACGAATCCAACAAATTACTTTTGCTCCGCTACCGATTTCAACAATCTGGCCACTTGTATCTACTTCAAGAGTATACTGATAGAGCTTTTAAGCAGCACCTTGTACTAACCACCCTCGTATCTGACACCAACTTTTATTTTCGTCTGTGTTCAAGAATGATAAGTTAATCATATGTCCAACCTAGTATTTTTTTAAAATTACAAAGAACTCATTATATGGCTTGAGAACATCCTGTGAAGACACTAACTTCAAATCAATCAAATTAGAAATTAGTAATTCATTGCATATATCTAAAAAACTTTGATAGGTGAAAACATTACAATGTATACCTGTATATTTGTTTTCGTTAATCATAGTTTTAGCAAATTCTAAAGCATCTTTGACAGTCTTAAAAGGTTTCTTTTCTAGAAGATGTTTAAAATTGCCGTTCCATACATCACCACCAGAATTTATGGGTCTACGAAAGTAGATACAATCTAGAAGTTGATATAAATTGCGCTCATTCAAGTTTTCATCATAATTCCTAATAATTTCCGTGAGTGATGTTGTCGTTCTAAGCTTATCAAAAGTATATTCTTTATGTGGAACTGCAAGGAATAGAAATCCGTTCTTACTCAAAATCTCAGAAATTTCTTGTAAAAAACTAATCGTATCAGGAATATGCTCAATAACATGGTTTGCTATTATAAGATCAAACGCCTGATTTATAGATTTTGCAAATCTCTTTTCTTTTAGTACATAGTTAACTTCCACAACTTTTTGTTTTTTAAAATCATCACATGATGACAATAATTCTTCAGTAGATAAACAATCGGCATACGCTATACTTGCTTCAGATTGAGTGTATGTAGGGCTTGCAAATGCCCCTATTTCCATAATTTTTGCCTTTTGAATGTCTATAAGCTTTTCAATGAATTTTCTTCTTTCAAGGTCTTTTGGGTTCATAAGGTAACTTCTTCTAAGTTTTTAGTGGTAATATCTTGAATATAGATTTCTTGCAATTCTCTGACTTGATCCTCAGTAGTTCTGACAGGATAATCATCTTTAAGCATCTGTTGATAAAATTCAGGATTCATATCAATTTTTTTCAAAATCTCGACCAATTCCTCTGGATAATCTGGATTAAAAACATCTCCATGTACCCCTGGAATTAAATCCTCAGCCAAAGCTCCTTTGTTAGAGACTATAACCCACACCCCAGCAGCGAATGCTTCACGAGCGACTAAACCGTAACTCTCTGGCCAAATAGAAGGAGCTGCCAAGATATCTATTGTACTGTAAAATTCAGGCATTTTTTCTTGAGGAATCTTGTTAATGAATTTTACAGGGGTTGTCCCCCAGTAATCCTCAGATATCGTCCCTCCTGCTTGAGCATGGTTGACAACGATGAATTCTAGACTAGATAGGGAAGTTGATTCAACTGCTTGTTTCAATAAGAAATATCCTTTATGAGCTGCCATTCCCCCAACATGGGCTAACCTAACTCTACCTGTCTTAGAGGGTTGTCTAGGAAGTTTAGGTCTGGGCATAATTCCATTGCGGTTGGAGCGAGTTTGAGGAAAACCATTACGCCGATACAGTTCAGCAAAAGTTTCTGAAACTGCTAAGACTATATTTGCTTCATTCAACCTCTGCCTCAAATAATGTCTACGACTGATTGATTCTGTTAGATTTGTTGTATCCCTAGTTACTACTAGAGGATCATTTTGTTGATAATTGCACTCTAACCCTTCCTCATTCACTAAAAATTGGTGATCGGAAATCCACCAAGCATCGTGAATTGTAACCAAGTAAGGAATATTTAAATTAGCTGCTGCTTCTAAAACAGAAGCTGTAAGACGTTGAACACAATGGAAATGGATTAAGTCAGGCTGATTAAACTCCAAGTATTGGGCAAAAATATCATACATTTCAGGATTTTTGTATTGCCAGTCCATACCCTCCTGCATTGGTGTGGAAACTTTAGTCACATGAACATTTTTATAAGTATACTCTGTGATTTGGTAAGGAACAGAATTATCATTATCACTGGTAAAAACTTGAACCTCATATTTATCCCTATACTTTTCCATAAAAATATCAACATGATCCCTCACAACTCTAGTCCCTCCTCCAATACTTTGAGGTGGATAGAAAACATTGACAATTAGTAATTTTTGCTTAGTAGAACAACGACGAACTAAATTTCCCTTTTCAATTTCTTGTTCAATTCCTGTCATAATAATCTGCTGAATATTTTTAGCCATCACAGGAACACTGTAGTTTTTAACTGTTTTCTGGTAAGCAGCTTCAGCAAGGGAGGAGCGTAACTGCTCATTTGTTACTAAACGTTCTAAATTTTCATACCATTCTTCAGTTGTTTTAGCAATCAAGCCATCTACCCCATGCTCAACAACTTCCAAATAAGTTTGAGTAGCACTAACAACAGAAGGAACCCCTAAAAGAGCAGCTTCAAACCACTTTAATTCACTCTTGCAGTTATTAACTTTTGTAGAATGCAAAACTGCTATATTAATATCCGCTTGCTGGAGAAAATCCCAGTAAACTCTAATATCTCGAATGACTTCTACTTGATCTATCCGGTCTTGATAGGAAAGTAAAACTTCAGGTAAAGTTAAATATCCGACTACAGTTAGCCGAATCTGTGGATAATTTTCCAAAATTTGAGCAATTGCAGGAGCTGCTAACTCATTAAAATCTGAGTTATGTGCTTTTGTTCCAGTACCATAAAAAATTGAAATATAATCTCGCTTAATTTTCGGAAGTCCCACTTTTAAAAATTCAGAATTATGACGATCTAAGGCATTTCGATGAATAAATACAGTTTTTGTTGAAATTATTTTCTCCATTTCTTGAGCTAAAGCTGGTGTAGAAGCAATTCCATAGTCACATAAAGCCATTGCTTCCTCAAAAAGAATAGTGCCTCTGCATAATCCCTCATATTCATCATGGGTAATTTGCCCTGCATAACTGTCGAAAGAATCTGGATATTCTTCTGGATCGAAAATTAAATCATCAATTTCATAAAAAACAACTTTTTTGATTGCTTTAGCATATTTTATGGTTTCTATAATTTCCGGAAAAGCTGGTACTCTATAAAAAATTACAACATGGCAAAAATGTATTATATTTTTTGCTTTTTGAATTTCTGTTTGAGGTATAAATTTCACAGAAAATCCAGCCGCTTCTAAATGTTCTATTTTTTGATGAACGCGATATCGCAAGCATTGAGGCAGAAAATCATCAACAACCAAAAGAATAGAAGGTTCAGTAGGAATTTCTTTAGGAAAGTTGAAATATTCTATGGGGAGAAAAGCCTGGTATTCCTGAATTGCTTTTTTGTAAATGTTATTAGCAGATTTTCTATCACCTTGTTTGAGTAAAATATCAGCCTTTTGAATTGTAGAATACCACTGCTTATTTAAAGTTTCTTTTAAAGTCAAATATGGTAGATTTAACCCTGGGTTCAATTTAATACTTTTTAGATATAGTTGAACTGCTAAATGCCATTGTTCGGAATTGGAGTAAGCAACTCCTAAATTATAGTTTGACCAAAAATAATCAGGATTTAGTCTAATAGCTTTTTTATATGCTATGGTTGCTTCCTCCCAGTTGCCGAGTTTTAAATGAGTGTCTCCTAAATTATGATAAGACCAAGAGTGGTGAGGATTTCTTAAGATTGCTTGATAGTAAGCAATAACTGCCTTTTCTAGTTGACCTTCTAATTGCAGTTTATTTCCCTTTTCGTAATAGTTATGCCATTGCGAATCCAGTTCTTGATACATTGTAGATAGTAGGTAATGAGCTCGATCTAAATCAGGGTTAATAACAATAGCTTTCTGAAAAGCTATAACAGCCTTTTTTTCTTCACCTTTAGCAACAAAAGCATTTCCTAACCCTAGATATAATTCTGCATC
>JAKQYF010000186.1:0-7691 GCA_023356535.1 Trichodesmium sp. MAG_R03
TGCTGCCAATATTAGAGACATAGTAGTCTTCCCCAATCCTGGAGGACCATACAATAGTAAATGGTCTAGAGATTCTTTTCTAGATTTAGCCGCCGAAATCGCAATATTCAACACCTCTTTTAGGTCTTTCTGTCCGATATATTCATCTAACTTTTGAGGTCGGATTTTTTCTTCATTTTGATTACCACTTTTTTCTGTAGCAGATGCCTCTGCTTCTAAGAAAGCTTCTACTTCCGATCTTTCAGCTTGAGATTTTGATTTTTTAGTTTTATATTTAGACGAAGTTTTACTTTCTGAGGCTAAGAAAATGTCATCATCTGGCCTTTCCGGAGGTTGTTTTTTAGAAGAGATTATGGCCATAACTAGAAAATTAGAGCTAACATCCTTATATTACAATGGTCTGACTATATTTACGTACAACGTTTATTATACAAAGAGTTTATTTAATAATTATCCTCAACTTATGGCCTCATTATTATCAGTACCAGAAAATATAACATTTGAAAAGGCGATCGCCCTAACTCAAAAAATCATGTCCGAGATAGAAACAGGCCAGCTATCAGAAACTAAAATAGAAGCACTAATTGGAGATTTAGTCAAGAGCAAAAACGGTGCTAGAGGATTTTTCGTCAGTTATCTTACAGATTCTCGACCTTTAGCCGATAGTCCATCACCATCAGTATTCAAAGCCTTAGAATCAGCTCCAGAGATAGTAGTAGAACTGTTGGCAAAAAATTTGGCCATGTGTTCGGCAATGGTAGTCCACCATCAGCAAAATCAAGATCAGGAGGCAGCCAATGAATCTAAAACAGTGCGATCGCGAACTACAAAACTAATAAAAAGCCTTAATATACCCAGCCTATTAAGCAATATTCAGGAACTATATCAAGCTACAACTAATGGCCAGGGAAATTACAAAGACTTTTTAACACGCTGGGGCTATGATACCGAGCAATTAAAGGCAATTAAGGAAGCAATAGAACCCTTACTTATAAGTTTGCTAAAAAAGGACTGTGTCAACTAAGTCCAGTAAGTAGTTTATACTAAATCCCATTTACATAGGAGGTTGGTTTTCCACTTAACAGAAAATTTATGATGAAAAGTATTGTCCGCAAAACTAGCAGAGTTAGTAATTGGCTAACCGTGGTAAACACTCATTGGTTAGTTAGCTTAAACCTGTTATTCACATTAGTAAGAAGAGATTTAGAAGCTAGATATAAAGGCTCAATTCTTGGAAATTTATGGCCACTACTCAATCAGCTATCCCAACTTTTAATTTATACCTACGTCTTCTCAATTATTCTTAAAGTTAAACTTAGCCTTAAAGGATTACCACAAGATAGTAAGCTAACCTTTGGATTATGGCTATTTGCAGGATTAATAGCTTGGATAGCTTTCACCAATGGATTAACTCAAGCTTCTGGATGTGTAATTAGACAGCCCAATTTAGTTAAAAAATTAGTCTTTCCACTCAGTTTATTACCCTTAGTTCCTATTCTTTCAACATTTCTAGAAAGTACATTTGGGTTAATAGCTTTAATAGGAATGCTTTATCTATCATCTGGGGTAATAAATCAAACATTATGGCTACTACCCATAGTATTTATACCTCAACTTTTATTAACAGCAGGTTTAGGGTATTTTACTGCCGGGTTAACAGTATTTTTACGAGATATTCCACAAACTTTAGGAGTAATTATTAATCTTTGGTTTTATGTTACACCAATAGTATATCCTGCATCAGTAATTCCAGAAAATTGGCGAGTTTGGGTATTTTGGTGCAATCCTTTAACAGCGATAGTAGAAGTATATCGCGACCTAATATTAGTAGGAGAAATTCAACACTGGGGGGAATTAGGAATTGCTGCTTTAATATCTCTAATAATATTTTATTTTGGCTTCTGGGTTTATAAAAAACTACGTCCTGCTTTTGCTGACGTTTTATGAGTAAACATTCCGTGGTCAACTATCATCTATTAATTTATTGCTTGATCAGCAGAAATTAATATTAAGAGATTTAAGGAGAATTAAAAGTATTGACAAAACTGCTCTTGATTAGTTTGATGGTCTACTACTCCATAACTCCTGAAAGACTAATTCCTCCTTCAATGTAATAATGAGTTAATAACTTATTGCAGATAGCTCATGACTGTTTGTGCAGCATCCCCCAAGAAACGTTACATATAAAACCCTAGATGTCTGAAACTGTAATTTCACTACAAAATGTTGCTAAATGTTTTAAACGGTACCGACATCCTGTAGACCGTTTAAAAGAAATTTTATTTCCAGGAAAAAGTCGTGCTGATGAATTTTGGGCAGTACAAAATATAAATATAGAAATAGAAAAAGGGCATACTTTAGGAATTGTAGGACGGAATGGTTCAGGAAAAAGCACCCTTTTACAAATAATTGTAGGTACTCTAACGCCAACAACAGGAAAAGTAAAAGTTCAAGGAAGAATTTCCGCACTACTAGAACTTGGTAGTGGATTTAATCCAGAATTTACAGGGAGACAAAACGTTTTTTTTAACGGTCAGTTATTGGGATTAAAAACATCAGAAATCGAAGCAAAATTTGACAAAATTGCCAGTTTTGCCGATATTGGTGATTTTATTGACCAACCAGTAAAAACTTATTCTAGTGGAATGTTTATTAGGTTAGGATTTGCTGTAGCTACCAGTGTAGATCCAGATATTTTAGTAGTTGATGAAGCACTTTCAGTAGGAGATGAAGCATTTCAAAGAAAATGTTTTGCTCGTATTCAAGATATCCAAGAAAGGGGAGGTACAATTCTATTTGTTTCTCATGCTGCTTCAACAGTAGTTCAGCTTTGTGATTCAGCAATTTTGATGGATCATGGCGAAATGTTACTTTATCATACTCCTAAATATGTAGTTTCTAAATATCAGAAATTAATCTATGCTTTTCCAGATAAAATTCCATCAATAAGAGAAGAAATTCGCCAAATTCCTAATTTAACTCTTCAGGATTTATTTGATAATGATGAGATAAATCAATCAACATCTCAATCCCAACAAAATAGTAAAAATAAAAGTCAAGATTATATTGCACAATCAACAGAATATGAAGAAATTTATGACCCAGAGATGATACCCTCAAATACCATACATTATCCTGATAAGGGAGCAAAAATTATTGACCCCCATATTATTACTCTGGATGGTAAAAGGGTAAATCATTTAATTAACCGCCGGGAATATTATTATACATACACAGTAAAATTTATTAATTCAACATCCAAAGTTAGGTTTGGAATGTTGATAAAAACTCTCAGTGGTTTTGAGTTAGGAGGGGCATCTTTACATGGTTATACTAAATCAGTAGAATATATTGCAGCAGAACAAACAGTTATAGTTAAATTTAAGTTCAAATGTTTACTAAATCCTGGTGTATATTTTTTAAATGCTGGAGTTGTGGGAATGGCAGAGGATCATTTGACTTATTTATCCCGTTCTATTGACATTGCTATGTTTAGAGTGCAACATTATAGTGACTCATGCGGCACAAGTGTCGTTGACTTTTTAATAGAACCTAGCTTAAAAATTGAATATAAGACTATCAATAATCAAGCAGAAATTGAATATATTTAAAACAAAAAAAACGGTAGAAAAAATTAGGTTCAGTACCTGCCAATAAAGCTTTACGCTTGAAATACTACAGTAATTTTTTTTCATTCCCTATCCAAGGAAACGTTTACCTATTTTATATATTCAAAACGAGAGAAGCAAATTAAAATCCAAAAATATGAATGCTGAAAAAATAGATTTTAAGAATAAGTTAATTATAGATAAATTTCTTCAAGACCAAACTAGACAACCTGAAAAAACAAACGTAATAATTCATCCACAAGATGAAATGTATCTCTATGCTTTAAAAAATACAGACGGTAGAAAAGATGAAGCATTGCTACGATATTTTTCCAATGGAAAAAGAATCTTAGATGCAATTAAACAAATTGTAGAATGGTATTTTAATGGCTTTGAAAATATATCCTCTTTTCTAGATTTTGCAAGTGGTTATGGGCGTTTTAGTAGGTTTTTGCTTCAGGAAATACCGACCAATAAAATATGGGTTTCGGATATTTATCCTCAAGCAGTAGAATTTCAAAAACAACAGTTTGGTGTCGAGGGGATAGTTTCAACTAATTACCCTGAAGATTATCAAATAAATCAAAAATTTGACTGCATTTTTGCCTGTTCTTTTTTTAGCCACACTCCCCAAAAAACTTTTAATGGTTGGTTAGAAAAATTATATAGTAGCTTGACTGAAAATGGTATATTAATCTTCAGTACTCATGATTTATCTTTAATGACTATAGAGGCAGACGTAGAAGCAGAAGAAATTTATTTTACTCCAGAAAGTGAAAGTCTTTTTCTGAAAACTGAAGATTATGGAGTTACTTATGTTGGAGAGAAATGGGTAGGTAAAGTAATTCAAAAAGTGACTCAGGGAAAGACAAAATGGCATCGAATTAAAAGAGGTCTTTGTGGATACCATGACTTATATATTGTCTGGAATAAGGAAGCAGAAAAAAGTAGTAAGAAAAAAGTAGGGGAAGAAATAGATAAATTATTAAACTTTCATTGTCATCCTGATGGAGGTTGCCAAAAAATTAAAATGACAGTTACAGGAGATATTTATTTAGAGGGATGGGCAGCAGACATTAATCCAGAAGAAAAGGTAGAAAAAATATCATTTTTAATCAATGGAAAGGAAGTAGAAAGCTGTTTTCCAAATCCTGAAATGCAAACTCAAAAATACAAATGGTCATGTATTATTAATACTCAAAATTTATCAGTAAATGATATTATACTAGTTAAAATTATTAATAATTTTAATTTAGAGCGAATAGTTAATATTTATCCTATCAATAAAATTTCATCATTGCCACCAAATGATCTGTTACTAAGAATAAGTGGCAACCCCAGTATCAAAGCTTTTCTTAGTTCATTTGATGACCTTAGATATACCGTAAAAAATTATCTTCAAACTGCAGGATTTAATTTTAATCAATTTGAGAAAATATTGGATTTTGGTTGTGGGGTAGGGCGTTATTTAATGGCATTTAAACCTGAACTTTTACCCAATCAAAAACTATTTGGTTGTGACGTTTTTGCCGAATGTGCTGAATGGTGCCAAGAAAATATTAAATTTGCCACTGTCAAACATAACGATATTCAACCACCATTACCTTTTGAAAGTAATCAGTTTGATTTGATTAATGCTATCTCAGTATTTACTCATCTAAGTTTAGATTTACAACATCTTTGGGCTTGGGATATTTATCGAGTTTTGCGACCTGGTGGAATATTATTTATGACTCTTCACGGACCTCAATTTTTTCCAATAGTTTATGATATTTTTCGCAGTGGAAATTCTCATAAAGCAGAAATGTATAGTATTGGTGAAGAGGGATTATTTTTATATCTTGACCATCAAGGAGAAATAGACGGTCAAGGTCAACATACTATTGCAGCAGTTCATACACCTACAGCTTATCAGGAAATATTTTCTATGTTTAAACACATTAAAAGATTTCCTCAAAGTAATTTGGCAAATGGGCAAGATTTATATATTTTACAAAAGCCAATTTCTGGAAGCTTAGTTGCTCAACCTCTCAATATAAAGTCAGAACTCCCAACTCAGAATTTAGAAGTTAATAATTTTGGCAAGATGGAAGATATGGGAAAAGAAATAGGAGGAGAAAACATACTCATATCTGATAATAGAGAAGGTGAAAATTTATCAGATAAAATATTGTCTGATAGTCATCAATATCAGACTGAGATAAAATTTAAAATAGAAGGTCAAAAACGATTTCGAGCTTATCCACAAATAGAACCTCTAGGTAATTATTCTCTTGCCTGTAAAATTGAGATAATTAAGAGCAAAAATAGAGAAGTTTTAGTACAAAAAAGCCTACCATTAAACGAGAAAAATATATTTGGTAAAACTAATTATGGTGTGATAGAAATAGAAATCCCTGAATATTCAGGAGAAGTAATTGTCAGATTAAAAACTGTAATTACTGACAGAATTACCTTACCACCAGAACAAGAAGTATTAATATCTTGGAATTTTGCAAATTTTGCTTAACATAAGGAGAAAAATCAAATGAAACCAACAGTTTTAATTATTACAGGAATGCATCGTTCAGGAACCTCTTTAACTGCTTCTTTATTTCAAAGTGCAGGAGTAAATATTGGGGAAAAATTAGTCGGTCCCGAATATGGAAATATTAGGGGACATTTTGAAGATATAGAATTTGTAGAACTCCATCAAGGAATATTGCGATCGCAGCAGATCGACGACCTCGGTAGCCATTTAGAAACTCAAGAAATTTCTGTTCAAAAGCACAACTTAAAAATCGCAAAAAAACTCATAAAAAATCGTCAAGAAGAAAATGAGAAAACTAGGAAAATCTGGGGATGGAAAGACCCCAGAACCACATTATTTTTAAAATTTTGGTTAGAGTTATTGCCCAATGCTAAATTTATATTTGTTTATCGTTCTCCTTGGGAGGTAGTAGACTCTCTTTATCGGCGAAGCACCGACGACAAGTTATTGGAACAACCAGAAATAGCTGTCAAAATGTGGTTGGCCTATAATCAGAGAATATTAGATTTTTATCAACAATTTTCAGCGCAATGTTTGATAGGCAAAGTTGACAGTATTGGGAAAAACTCCGAAAGCTTTATCCAAGCAGTTAACGAAAAATTTGAAATAAATTTAGCAGTCCCTCCTCCTGGAAATTTTGCTGAATCATTATTAGTAAAAGAAATTAGTAAAACTACCAAACCTAGTCTCATAGAAAAATATTTTCCAGAAACATTAGAAATTTATCAGCAACTAGAAAAAAATGCCATAAGTGGACATTCAGAAGTAAAAATTCAAGAGTCGAAAGTTGAAAGTGAATTAGAATTATGGGAATTTAGAGATTGGTTAAATATTCGAGGTTTAGAAAAACAAATTAGCAGCTTAGAAATAGATTTAGAAAAATGGCAAGAAATATTTCCAGAAGCACAAAAGAAAGTAGGAAACTTAGAAACTGAATTAGGTGAAACCCAGCAACAACTTGATATTAAGTCAGTTAAGCTGGAAGAGTCAATTAAAAAGGTAGAATTACTAGAAATAGAATTAGGAAAAACTCAAGTTCAACTCGAAGGTAAAGCAAAAAATTTACAAGCATTTCAAACTAAAGTAGTCACATTAGAAAGAAAACTAGGACAGACTCAATCTCAACTGGAAAACAATCAAACAAAATTACAAGAGTCTCAACAGAAAACTATTACATTAGAAATAGACTTAGGGCAGACTCAGGAGCAACTAAATAACTCACAAACTAGATTTCAAGAAGCTTTAGTTAAAATATTGAGTTTAGAAACGGAGCTAGGAAAAACTCAAGTTCAGCTAGAAGGTACTCAGATTAAATTAACTGAGTCTCAGAAAAAATTATTAGTAGTAGAAACAGACTTGGGGCACACTCAAATTCTACTGGAGAGAAATCAAACTAAGTTAGGAGAGTCTCAACAAAAAATTGGAATATTAGAAACTAAGTTAGGAGAGTCTCAACAAAAAATTGGAATATTAGAAACTAAGTTAGGAGAGTCTCAACAAAAAATTGGAATATTAGAAACTAAGTTAGGAGAGTCTCAACAAAAAATTGGAAT
>JAKQYF010000186.1:7791-11008 GCA_023356535.1 Trichodesmium sp. MAG_R03
ATTAGAAACTAAGTTAGGAGAGTCTCAACTACAACTTAACGGTAATATTTTGAAATTACAAGAGTCTCAAAGCAAAATTGAACTGTTAGAAACAGAATTATGGAAAACCCAAACTGAATTAGAGACTCAACACTACGAAAAAGAAATACTTAGGGCAGAAATTTCTGCCATGAAATCTTCCAAATTCTGGAAACTTCGAGAAAAGTGGTTTAGTTTGAAAGGGAAATTAAAAAAGAGACTCAGAAATTTACAACCACGCTTACTTTTTTCTATCGACTCCCCTATTGACTGGAAAATTTTCAACTCCGAAATAGAAATAGTAGGTTGGTGTTTCCACGATATTCTCAATATTCAAAATATTCGTGCCAGAGTAGGAACGGAAATTTTTCTTGGTCAGTATGGTATTCCACGACCAGATGTTGCTCAACAATATCTAGATATTTCCACTACTCAAAATTCAGGATTTCAAATATCTGTACAACTTTCTCCAGGAAATTATCAATTAATACTCGAAGTAGAAAAGAAAAAAGGAAAGTGGCATGAATTGGCAACTTACCCCATATCAATATCTACCATCGAAGCAAATTTTGATGCTCCCACAAAATGGGCACAAAGGGAGGGAGTAATTTTATTTGCTGGTTGGTGTTGCCATCCAGAACAGAAAGTTACCAAATTAGTTCTCAAATATGGGGATAGTTCTGTAAACTGCGCTTATGGTTTACGTCGCAAAGATGTAGAGGAAGTTTTCCCAGATAGGGCAGGAAGTGGCTATAGTGGGTTTGAAGTAACCGTCGACCTTCCACCTGGAAAATGGCAAGTTAGTTTAGAAGCATATTTGGAAAGTGGTGAAATAGCTGGCTTTCCTTGTTCAGAAGTTTTGCAACTAAGACGTTATAGTTTTTGGGAAAAAACTCAAGATAAATTTCAGCAGTTATCCAAATTTACTCAAGCCATTCAGAAACGGACTGCCGAAAGAAAACAAAGGTTAGGTCGCATTATCCCCCTACCCTCAGAGTTACCTAATATTGCCAGACAAATATTAGCAATATATAGACAGCAACAACAGCAAGACGGAGAGTTATTACCTCCCCCTGGGTTTGTACTGCCAGAAACTATAGATGTTTATGATGCTTGGTTGGCAGTGAATAAGTGGGGCGATCGCTCCCGTCAATATTTAATATCCCGTTTAGAAAATTGTCAGAGTCCTTTACCAAAAATTTCTGTGGTTATGCCAGTTTATGACCCCCCCCTAGAATTTTTGCGTCAGGGAATAACCACTGTACTAAACCAAGTATACCAAAATTGGGAATTTTGCATAGCCGATGACTGTAGTAGTAATCCGAACATTCGGGAAATTCTGACAGAAATAGCTAAAACCGATTCCCGTATTAAACTTACATTCCGCTCCGAAAATGGCAATATTAGTGCTGCGACTAATTCTGCGGCGGAACTGGCCACGGGAGATTTTATTCTCTTTTTGGATAATGATGATGAGCTTACTCCGGATGCTTTAGGGGAAGTTGCTCTATATATAAATCAAAATCCAGAGATAGATTTTCTTTATTCCGACGACGATAAAATTAGTACGGAAGGCAAAAGATTCAACCCTCAATTTAAACCAGAATATTCTCCAGAATTATTACTTTCCTATATGTATATAGGTCATTTGTGTGTAGTGAGAAAAGAAATTTTCGACAAAATAGGAGGATTCAGAATTGGTTTTGAAGGTTCTCAAGATCATGATTTTGCCTTAAGAGCAACAGAAATTTCTCGTCAAGTCGGACATTTACCTTTAGTGTTATATCATTGGCGCACAACTCCAGGTTCAACTGCTATTTCTGGAGGGGAAAAACCGAAAAGTTTTCTCGCAGGTCAAAAAGCAATTAAAGAAAGTTTAATTCGTCGAGGTGTGGTAGGAAATATTGATCAACCAGACTGGGCAGTGCGAGAAAAGTTAGGAATTTTTAAACCAACTTTTCCCGACCAAGGTGACTCAGTAACTATTATTACTCCAACTAAAAATCAGGCTAAGTTATTGAAAGCTTGTCTTGAGTCTCTGAGAAAGACATCCTATCAGAATTATCAAGTTTTTGTGATTGATAATGAAAGTGATGAATCTGAAACTTTAGAATATTTAGCAAGTTTGAAATCTTCGTATTTGGGTGAAGCAAATATATCAGTTCTCCCTATGGCAAATACTGATGGAAAATTTAACTTTTCTGCTATAAACAACCGTGCTGTCGAACAGGCAGAAACTGAGTATATTCTCTTTCTAAATAATGACACAGAAATTATTTCTTCCCACTGGTTAAGTCAAATGATGGGATATGCAAAAATTCCTGGAGTCGGTGCGGTGGGTGCTAAATTAATTTATCCCGATCAAAGAATTCAACATGCTGGTGTAATTCATGGTTTACGTCATGGTTTAGCAGGTCATGCTTTTAGATTATTGCATAGTGAAAATAGGGGTTATCTTTCCCAAGTATTTGTTTCAAGAAATTATTCGGCAGTAACAGCAGCTTGTATGTTAACTCCCCGGAAATTATTTTTAGAATTAGGTGGTTTTGATGAGGAAAATTTTGCTGTTGCTTATAATGATGCTGACTATGGTTATCGACTTTTAGAAAGTGGTTATCGTTCGGTTTATTGTCCGGATGCTGAGTTAATTCATAAGGAAGGAATGAGTCGTGGTTATGCTGATAATCCTCAAGAAGAGGCAAATTATCGTCAGAAATATTCTCAGATGATAGATAGTTTTTATAGTCCTCATTTGTCTCTAGAAAGTGAGTTTTTTCAAATTCAACCGAGAAGATATTTTCTGAGAAAGTTAGGAGTTAGAAGTCAAAAGGCAGAAGTTTTTATGAAGTCAGGTAGTTCTAAGAAAGAGTCAGAAATAAATAATCAGGTTAGTTATAGTACAGAAAACTTCCCTTCTGCTATGAAAGAAGCTTTTCCACGAATTAAAATATTGATGTGTAGTAATTCTTTAAACTTGACTGGTGCCCCACTTCATCAATTAGAAATAGCTTTAAAGTTAGCAAAAGATGGAATTGTTGAACCCATAATATTTTCCATAACTGATGGGGAGTTGAGAGAGATTTATCAACAACAAAATATTCAAGTTATTGTTAAAGATAATCCTCTAGAACATATTTACCAAAGAGATGCTTATGATACAGCTTTAACCACTTTTGCTCAAGAAATAAAGTCTCTAAAT
>JAKQYF010000187.1 GCA_023356535.1 Trichodesmium sp. MAG_R03
TTTTTTCGCCAATTCTAATACTTGATAAAAACGGGGTTCTCCATCTTCATAGTTAGTAGAATTAAGCAAACATTTACCACCAGCAACCTTTAAACCAGCCTCCATTTTTTCCCATTCTGTAGAGTCTAACATCAGAGGCAAATTAACATTTGTGACTAAGCGAGATGCTAATTCATGCATATCTCGCACCCCATCGCGCCCCACATAATCAACGTTAACATCAAGTATTTGTGCCCCTTCTTTTACCTGAGATTTTGCTAGGGCAACTAAGCCATCCCAGTCTTCATTATTTAGTAAAGTTCGGCATTTTTTAGAACCACTAGCATTCAATCTTTCACCAACAATTAAGAATGAGTTATCTTGTTCGTAAGTTTCTGAAGAATAGATGGAAGCGGCTGAAGGAATAAAGTTAGGTTTTCGTTCTCTTGGTTTGAGGGTTTCGGTAATTTCAGCTAATGATTGAATATGGGCTGGACGAGTACCACAACAACCACCAATAATTTGTACTCCCAGGTCTTCAACAAAATGCATTAATGCCATTTTTAACTCTAAAGGAGTTAATTTATAGTGAGCTTGTCCCCCAACATTTTCTGGCAAACCAGCATTAGGAATACACGAAACAATAAAAGGCGAATTTTCTGATAAATAACGAATATGTTCTTTCATTAAATCTGGGCCTGTGGCGCAATTTAATCCCAGAATATCAATAGAATAAGGTTCTAAAATTGTCAGGGCAGCATTAATTTCTGAACCAACTAACATAGTGCCAAAAGACTCCATTGTAATTGACACCATTATGGGACGACGCTCCCCTTTTTGAGCAAAAATTTCTTCGATGCCATTTAAGGCAGCTTTTATTTGCAAAACATCTTGACAAGTTTCTACAATAAATAAATCTACTCCCCCATCAAAAAGACCTTCCGCTTGTTCGGTAAAACCATTTTTGAGGGTGGCAAAATCAATATGTCCGAGGGTAGGTAATTTTGTTCCTGGGCCCATTGACCCCGCAACAAATCGAGGCTTTTCTGGAGTAGAAAATTCGGCAGTGACAGACTTTGCTAATTCGGCTGCTGTTTTATTCAGATAATAAGCTTGGTCTGCTAAATCATATTCTGCTAAAACAATTTTTGTCCCACCAAATGTGTCAGTTTCTATTACATCCGCGCCTGCGGCGAGGAAGTCTCGGTGGACTTTAGCTACAGCTTCTGGCTTAGTATGGACAAGATATTCATTACAACCTTCATATTCTTTTCCACCAAAATCTTCTTCTGTCAGGTTTTGGACTTGTAGGTTGGTACCCATGGCCCCATCAAAGACGATAACTGGACGTTCTGGGCTATAAAGACGATTTAAAAAAGAGCTGTTCATTATTGATTATATAATATTTTAGGTGTTAATATTTATACTACCCTTTTGAGAGTTTGAAAGCAATTTATTTTTTGATCATAATTATAGATTTGTAATTGTTCAGTCAATAAGTGTAATTGAATATAACACTAAGCAACAAGTTTTATATGAAACGAATTATCTATTTTCTCTTGCTGGATTAACTGTTTCTTGTGTCCATAAATTACTTAGGCTGCAGGGTACATCTCCATACTCTTAAATCTAAAACACGACCTACAATCTTATTCAAATGAGAATAAGTATCATATGTGATATCAATAATAATTACCCATGAACGCTATTGGTAGTGAACTGACATACCTAAAAATGTAGGTTGGGTAGAACGAAGTGAAACCCAACAAAGGTCTATTATGTTTAGGTTTTGTCCCTCAACCCAACCTACCCTTATTGACCTATTTTAGCTATGTTGGTCTAGTAGGGTGTGTTTCGCTTTGCGACATGAAAAGGGCTAGGGTAACGGACCAAGACTCTATATATAGTATCTGTGCGTAAGTCCTGATCAAATTCGGTAGTATTCGTGATCATGAAGCAGTGCCAACAGCTTTTATGAGGTAGATTTTAGTATTGTGAATATCTCATACCTAATCCAATTTATCAACGAGCTTTTGTTAGGAATTATATGACTCCAAAGCTTCTAGATTTAAGATAATTAATAATCATAATCATAGATTTTAATTATTAAGAATAATGCCTTTGCTCTTAATTCTCAAAGAAAGGCATTATTTACACTTCAGCAAGATATAAACAGCAAGACAAAAAAACAAAGTCTCAATTTTTAGTCATCGGAAAACTTGCATCAACAGGATATGATCAGAAAAATGCTTGCCAAGAAAATGGGAATAGAATTAGTAGGAATAAATGAGCAGGAACTTTATATTGCTTATCTTCCCATCAAATAAGCAAACTGGTCTGTGGGGTTAATCATTCCTAGTGGGGGTATGGGTAAATTGGAAATTTTATGATGTAAGAAGCTATAATAAAGCTATAAATAATAAGCAAGAAAAAACATAAAAAATAATAATTTTTTTTCTAAATTAAAACCAAAAATTTTGACCAATAACAAGCAGTTATCATCATTATTTTCTGTTTGTAGTTCAATTAATTTCATTTATATTAAACTTAATTTATCAATAAATAGTATGGATTTTTATATTGTAGATGTCTTTGCTGAAGCTAAATATGCTGGTAATCAATTAGCCGTATTTACTGGTGCTGAAGTAGCTAATCTTTCTGATGAGGAAATGCTACAAATTGCGAGAGAGATGAATTATTCAGAAACTACTTTTGTTCTCTCTTCTGAACAACAAAATGGTGGTTATAATGTGCGAATATTTACTCCTACTAAAGAATTATCTTTTGCAGGACATCCAACTTTAGGAACTGCCTACATTATTCAGAGAGAAATTATTAAAAATATGGTTGATCAAGTAGTTTTAAATCTGGGGGTGGGGCAAATTTCTGTGAGTTGGAAAGGTGAGGTTTTATGGATGGGTCAAAATGTACCGAGTTTTGCTCGAAAATATCAAGTTGAAACTTTGGCAAAGGTCTTAAATTTAGAGGTAGTTGATATTGATACGAGGTTTCCCATTCAGGAAGTTTCGACAGGATTACCTTTTGTAATTGTGCCTTTGAAAAATTTGCTAGCATTGAAAAAAGCTAAGGTGAATTTGGATAAATATTATCAATTTATTCAAACAGCAAAGGTGACAGAAATTTTGATATTTTGCCCAGAGACATACAAAGATATTGATGATTTAAGTGTGAGAATGTTTGCCCCTTATTTAGGAATTACTGAAGACCCGGCGACGGGTAGTGGTAATGGTTGTTTAGCGGGATATTTGGCTGAATATAATTATTTTAATCAGAGGAAAATTAATGTTAGGGTAGAACAAGGATATGAAATTAATAGACCATCTTTATTATTGTTACAAGCTGAAAAAAAAGCAGAGGGAATAGAAGTATTTGTGGGTGGAAATGTTGTGATGGTTGCTCAAGGAAAATTTCTATAGTAGGGAAAAATATATCCAAACTACCTCCTCTACCAATTCCCCGTTCCTCTGTAGGGACGTTCCATGGAAGCTCCTTACTTCTCCTCCTGGGATGATGTTAGGGGTGGCTCCCCTACTCCTGAACAAGACTTTTCCAGCAAGCCCTATTTATTATTTAATTACTAGGAGATTAATGGTACAGACAATTCAAGCTCAAAATATAGATTTACGTTACTTAGTTGATAACTTCGATATTCAGTTAGTTGAAGATGAGAATTTTTTCTCCGAGTCACGAGAAAATTTGCCAGAAATAACAGACATAGAAAAACAACTTTTAGATAAAGTTAGAAAAGGATTTATTAACTTACTGAATTATCCAGCACTTTTAGAAGATGTAGTCAAAATGTCAGTTCTAGACCCGATTTTATTTATTGCTGATTTTTATCTTACACCCTTCTATGTTAAGTCGAAACAGTCAATAGAAATAGAGAGCGAAGATGGTGGAATAATTATCAAAGGTAGAATTGATACTCTAGTATTAAAAGAACAACTTTGGGTGATGGTAATTGAATCAAAAAAAGCTGCATATTCTGTGGAGGTGGGATTAGCTCAAATATTAGTATATATGCTGGGAAATACTCACCAAAATCAACCTAGTTATGGTCTAATTACGACTGGAGGAGAATTCACTTTTATTAAATTAGTTAAAGCCAAAAATCATAAGTATGGAATTTCAAATTTATTTGCAACTCGAAACCCTGGAGATTTGTATTGGGTTCTGCAAATTTTGAAGCGTTTAAGTCAGATTGTTGTGAATAGGTAAATTGGCGTTGGTGAATCAAATTATGAAACCTAAATTTGAGCAAATATAAAATATTTTTCAGTTAATCTTTAATGGCAAATAGGCGATCGCCATTTAAAGTACAATCACGGGCCAAAATTACCGAAAAATTGGGTTTAAAACCTCGCCCTTAATGCTAGGTTATCCCTCCCTGTATCGTAAGAGCAGGGTCGGGAGGATGTCAAGATTAAACTTTCTCTTTTTCCTTTTTATTGGCAAACACTTTTTCTAAACGGTCTTCCCAGCGTTGATGATTAACATTGGCATCTTGAACATAAGGAGAAATGGCAATTATTTTGATTATTAATTCATTCAAAATTGAAAGGGGAAAACCCATTGGTCTAATCACATCTAAAAATAAAACTACACGGATACCATCAGTTTCATTCCAAACTTCATGGGGAAAAGAATCATCAAAAATCATGGTTTTTCCTTCTTCCCAATGACGAGTTTCGCTTCCAACACGAATCCGACATTTTTCTTTTGGTGATGGTACTTTTAATCCCAATAAACAACGAATAACTCCTTTGTATGGACCTCGGTGTTCGGGAATATGTTTACCAGGCATTAAAATTGAAAAGAAAGCCATTTTCATTCCGGGAATTTTTTCAATTAAGCGAGTTGTTTCTGGGCATCTTTGACAGTTTTTTTCTGATTTAATTCCATACCCATACATAAAATATGTTTTCCATAAATTATCCGGGCTAATATAAGTAGCTTGGTCTGGAGAAATGTCTTGGAAATTTGGTAAATCATCTTGATATTTGAGAAGTTCGTCTAATTCTTTTCTAATCAACATCCAATTTGTTTCTATTTCCTCTACCCATTCAAAGTTGTGAGGTTCAAAAAATTCTGTATTGCCAATTAAGGAATAATCATGAATTAACTTTTCAAAATATTTAAGTAATTTGGCTCCAACTTTATATATTAATATGTTCCTGAATTTTGCCTTGATATTTTCTAAAGAAAGTTTGAGCATGGATTTTTTGCTAGAATATAACTTATTTGGACGGTTTTTCTCTAACCAGTTCCAATGAGTATAATACAGAGGAAGCTTGTTAGGAACTAGTAGGTCTTCTTTTGGTTTTGGTGATGATACTCTTGTATATATCTATACTTTGCAGTTCAGTCTTAAAGTCTTTGCCTAAAGATGATTTTGCAAATGTGGGTTAGTGCTATGTCGTGACCATAATACTAGTATAAATATCCTGAACAAAGGTTTAGACGCGATAGAGCATACTAAGTCTCAAAACCCTTGTGGACAGATTAACTTCTGGGCAGCTCAGGAGAATTTCTTAAGTAAGTTAGCTGGGTGAAGCAAGAATTCTCGCTCTTTAGGGCGGGGAGCGTCATAATAGTTTAGCAAACATTTATTCATCTTTTGTTCCTAAATTCTACGTTGATAATATCTAAAATCTAACATGAGTAGCACTGTTACCTCTTCCCAATCTAATATAAGTCAGTTGTCTGACACTAAAACGACAACATTTACTTCGGGTTCTCTAGTAGGAGATTTTTTTCAAGAAACTTTAGCATTAACCCGTCGTTTATTTATCCAATTGAAGCGACGGCCTTCTACTTTAATTGCTGGAATTATTCAACCTTTGATGTGGTTAATTCTATTTGGGGCTCTTTTCCAAAATGTACCTCAAGGTTTATTTGGTGAAAGTCAAAACTATGGACAGTTTCTCGGTGCGGGTATTATTGTCTTTACTGCTTTTGCTGGTGCTCTTAATGCTGGTTTACCGGTGATGTTTGACCGAGAGTTTGGTTTTCTCAACCGCCTATTGGTAGCACCATTGACATCTCGCTTTTCTATTGTTTTAGCTTCAGCTATTTTTATTGTTACTCTGAGTTTCATTCAATCAGCTATTATCATTGCTGCAGGTGCGTTTTTGGGTGCAGGATTACCTAATATATTGGGATTAGCTACGATCGCTCTGATTGTTTTAATGTTAGTTTTGGGTGTCACTGGTTTAAGTTTGGGTCTTGCTTTTGCTTTGCCGGGTCACATTGAACTTTTGGCTGTGATTTTTGTAACTAATTTACCTTTATTATTTGCTAGCACTGCTCTGGCTCCTCTATCTTTTATGCCTAGTTGGTTACAGGTAGTTGCTAGTTTAAATCCTTTGAGCTATGCGATCGAGCCTATCCGTTATTTGTATCTACATAATGATTTCTCTTTTGGTAGTGTAATTATGGAAGCGCCTTTTGGTGATGTTTCTTTTGGGGTTGCATTACTGGTACTATTGGTATTTGATGTTGTGACTCTAGTCGCTATTCAGCCTCTATTACGTCGTCGGTTTGCCTAGATTCAATGAATGATGAAGGGGGTTTCTGCATACAGCAGTTTTCATGTCGGTCGACCACAGTAGGGACGTTGCATAACAAAAATGCGTTTTATGTCGCGTAAGCGTTTTATGTTCGCTCTTAGCGGAAAACGTCCCTACAAGGTTTTGGTTATGCAGTTTTCATGTCGGTCGACCACAGTAGGGACGTTGCATAACAAAAATGCGAACGTCCCTACAAGGTTTTGGTTATGGCGATATAGTTCATCAATTTGAAAAGCTCTGTAAATCCTGAATAAGTTAAGTTGAGAGCAGTGTTGATATAAGTTATCAGTACTGCTATTTTGTTTGAGAGGATATCAATTTTTGGTAAATCTATGGATAATATCTTTCAATTTAGGATATTCATTTGATAGTATTTTTCTGTCTGCTAATTCAAAGTCATCAATATGAAATCCTGGGGCTACTGTACAACCTATCAAAGTATAGGAATTTTCTGCTTCTACATTGGAAGCAAACCAATATTCGGCAGGAATAACTAGTTGGGGTTGTTCTCCATTCTGTACATCTATACCAAGTTTATGTTTAGTATAATTTCCTTCTTTGTTGATAATATGAACACTAAGGGGACTGCCTCCATAAAAATGGTATATCTCATCTTGCTGTACTTTATGAAAAGCAAAAAAATCTTCTGAGGTTAGTAAAGAATAGATGCTTGTACAATAGGAGCGATCGCCTGAAAATTTTTCACTTAATGCTATTTTAGGTATCATTCCTTGACTACGATATACTTCTTTATAAAATCCACCTCCTGGATGGGGTAAGAGTTGTAAATTTTCTAATAAATGTTGTATTGATTGATTTTTTTTGTGCATTTTTAGTTTCCTATCTATAAAGTTTCTTGGCTGTATTTTATATTTTTAATATTAATATGAGTTTGATTCATTTAGATATAATTATTATAGCATGTTCGGTTGGATACTTACATTATAAGTGATGTATAAAAAATATTATAAATTAGAAATATGGGTTTTTTATGCAAGTTTTAGGTGTTTTGAAAGATTATGTTAATTTATATTAATTTATTGGTTTTGCAATTGACAAAAATTATTTTTGTGTTAATCTTATTGAGAAAGCTTATGATTTACCTCTATATGGTGCATTTTTGTGGTTATTTCACAAGATTTTTGCACTTTACTGCAATTTGGGTATTTGTGTAAGTTCTATTTATAAAAAAATTTTAAGGTTAAATATTTGAGAATGGCATCTACTTATTCTATTAATAATAATAAATTAGCAGGAAGCTGGGAAGAAGAATTACGCTTACAGAAAGTCTCAACTCTACCTAGGACTTTTTTTTCTACTAACAATAATTCAAGAAAACTGTGGGGAATTAATGCTATTACGGATTTGGTTTTTATAGATTCTCAAATAGAGGATTATGAGAGTTTGGTGGATGGGGTTTTGCCTGGGGTAAAGGTGGTTGTTCTCAATTCCACAGAAGATGGTGTTGAGCAAATTACTAGGGTTATAGGCAGGTATTTTTATATTTCATCTGTTCATATTGTTTCTCATGGAAGGCCGGGTTGTTTATATTTGGGTAATGGTCAATTAAATGTTGATAATATTAATGATAATTATATTTCTGATTTGCAGGGTTGGTCAGTTAGTAATCTTTTGCTCTATGGTTGTAATGTGGCTGCGGGAGATGGGGGTACGGAGTTTTTGGAGAGGTTGCACGGACTGATGGGGGTGAATGTTGCGGCAACGGCGGGGTTAACTGGTAGTTTGGCTTTGGGTGGTGACTGGCAGTTGGAGGTTAATCCTGGTAATGTTGATTTGAGATTGCCTTTTCGACAGGATGCGATCGCGACTTATGGCCATATTTTGTCGGATAATACTAAAGAGACGGCCAGAAATATGGGAAATTTGGGCCCAATTCAAATCTTTGAGGATTGGGTTGGTAGTAGCGATCGCTATGATTATTATCAATTTAATTTGCTGGAAAATAGTATTGTTAAGTTTAATCTGTCTGGACTAGAAGGTGGAGCTTATATTTATATTTATGAAGAAGGAAATAATAAGGCTATTCGCTCTCGCCAGTTTTCGGGAAGCGATAAAGATAAGCCCTTAGAATTTAATTTAAAAGCGGGAACTTATTATGCTAGAACTAGCCCCTTATATAGTTACTATAGCCAGAGCAATACTTCCTATATTTTAGAAGCGTCTGCTACAGAGATTCCGGACCGCGTCGGTAATACTAAGGAAACAGCCAAAGACCTTGGCAGTCTGAATCAAACTCAAACTCTTACAGAATGGATAGGAGACATTGATACTCAAGATTATTACAAGTTTGAGCTTCCAGAAAATAGTATAGTTAATTTCAACCTGGCTGAGTTAGAAGGTGGAGCTAATATTGAGATTTATAAAGAAGGAAATCATAGAGCAATTCGGTCTCAAAAATTCTCTGGTAATGACAAGGATAAACCTCTTAATTTTAACTTGAATGCTGGAACTTATTATGCTAGAATTAGCCCCTTGTATAGTTACTATAGCCAGAGCAATACTTCCTATATTTTAGAAGCGTCTGCTACAGAGATTCCAGATCGCGTCGGTAATACCAAGGAAACAGCCAAAGACCTTGGCAGTTTGAATCAAACTCAAACTTTTACAGATTGGATAGGAGATATTGATACCCAAGATTATTACAAGTTTGAACTTCCAGAAAATAGTATAGTTAATTTCAACCTGGCTGAGTTAGAAGGTGGAGCTAATATTGAGATTTATAAAGAAGGAAATCATAGAGCAATTCGGTCTCAAAAATTCTCTGGTAATGACAAGGATAAACCTCTTAATTTTAACTTGAATGCTGGAACTTATTATGCTAGAATTAGTCCCTTGTATAGTTACTATAGCCAGAGCAAGACTTCCTATATTTTAGAAGCGTCTGCTACAGAGATTCGAGATCGCGTCGGTAATACCAAGGAAACAGCCAAAGACCTTGGCAGTCTGAATCAAACTCAAACTTTTACAGATTGGATAGGAGATATTGATACCCAAGATTATTACAAGTTTGAACTTCCAGAAAATAGTATAGTTACTTTCAACCTTGCTGAGTTAGAAGGTGGAGCTAATATTGAGATTTATGAAGAAGAAAATAATAGAGCAATTCGGTCTCAAAAATTCTCTGGTGATGATAAAGATAAACCTCTTAATTTTAATTTGAAGGCTGGAACTTATTATGCTAGAATTAGCCCCTTGTATAGTTACTATAGCCAGAGCAAGACTTCCTATATTTTAGAAGCGTCTGCTACAGAGATTCCAGATCGCGTCGGTAATACACGAGATACTGCTAAAGTCGTTGGCAATTTAACAGGGGAGATAACCTTTCAAGAATGGGTAGGAGATATAGATACTCAAGATTATTACAAGTTTGAACTTCCAGAAAATAGCATAGTTAATTTCAACCTTTCTGAGTTAGAAGATGGAGCTAATATCCAGATTTATAAAGAAGGAAATAATAGGGCAATTCGGTCTCAGCAATTTTCTGGGGACGATAAGGACAAACCCCTGAATTTTAACCTTAACGCGGGAACTTATTATGCTCAAATTAGTCGCCTTTATTCTTACTATAGCGGGAGCAATACTTCCTACATGTTGGAAATGTCGGGAATAGAAATAGTCGATCGCGCAGGTAATAAAAGAGAAGATGCTCGGGAAGTGGGTTTTCTCAAAGGAAGCCAATCTTTCTCAGACTGGGTCGGGAATATTGATACTGAAGATTACTACAAATTTGAATTAGAAGAAAATAGCAAACTAAACTTTAACCTTTCTGGGTTGTTAGAAGGCGCTAATATCAATATTTATCAAGAGGAAAATAATCAATCCCTTTTTTCCCGGACTTTCTCTGGTAATGAAAATGATAAACCTCTGGATTTTAATTTAAACGCGGGTACTTATTACGCGAAAGTTAGCAATAACTATTTTTACGATTTTTTTTACTATGGTTCCACTAATACTCCCTACAATCTAGAAATGTCTGCTGTGGAAATAGTAGATAAAGCTGGGAATTCTTTCAACACTGCCCGGGACTTAAATATTCTTGTTGGCAACCGCAGTTTTAATGATTTTGTCGGTAATATTGATACTTTTGATTACTATCGTTTTGAGCTTGTTAAAGACAGCAACTTTGACCTAGAAATCAAAGGATTAGAAAAAAGTGCGGGAGTAATTTTATACAACGATAACGGTAAAGTCATAAAATCTGCCACTGCTAATACTCGAAATGGCGCATCTTTTAATCAGGAGCTAGAAGCGGGTGATTATTTTGTACGGGTGGCCAATTTTTGGGGCGATACTGACTACACTCTCAACCTGGAGGCAACTCCTAATGAAGAAGAGTTGCCTTTAAAAATTTCTGACATTACTCCTGAAACTGGCAGTAATAGTGGTGAAACTACTATTAGTTTACAGGGTTCGTCT
>JAKQYF010000188.1 GCA_023356535.1 Trichodesmium sp. MAG_R03
GTCTCCATGCATGTGGGTAATAAAAATACGACTAAGTTGACTAACTTTAAGTTCACTACGGAGAAACTGATGTTGAGTTCCTTCACCACAATCAAACAACCATAATTCAGCCCTTTGAGGCAGACGTAAAGCAATACTTGAAACATTACGCGATCGTGTTGGGACACCAGAACTAGTTCCTAGAAAAGTTATCTGCAAAACCTAAAACTTCCTCAATAAAATGGTATACTTTTATGCCAACTTTACAGTATGTCGTGGGCTTCTCGTTTCAAACGTCCCGGTATCCCGTCAGACTCTACGAGCTTTTAAGAATAGTGTGATTATTTTTTTCATTTTAATGAAAAATTGGGGTGAGAGCCTCATCCTTCCAAAACAGCTTTTCTACAACATTCCTCAAGTTAATAAGTAGAGCTTGCTGATTAAAGTATTGAAAAATAAAGGTTTCAGCATTTTTAGGTTCAAAAAAAGTGTATGGAAAGCCAGTTCCGACCCCTATTATTCGGTATTAAACAGGCAAAGAAATTTGAAAAGCTAGTGTACTGGGAGTAAAAAGTTTAAATAATCGAGCGAGGCCAACTTTACATTACGGTAGGAGGAACACAAAAATGTCCAATTCCACCAATTATTTTTCCTTAGAAAGTCTAAGTCCTCTGTTTTTTTCTATCAGGTTAAGTATAGCTGAGGCTTGAGTATACCCTACTTTTTCTTGCTTCTCATACCAAGCTTAAGTTATAGCAGCTAAAGCTCTTTTGTAGATAAGCGCTTAGGGGAGTTTTGCGTCAGTCAACACAACCTAAAAATTTTCCACAAAAGGTTTTCCTGTTCTGGAGTAGGGTAAAATTTAAATTTCTAGGCTTTTTTAACCATTTATTGCTTACTGATTAGACTTTTACAGTTTAATATATCTATTGTTAAACCACAATCTTGATTGATTTTCCTATAGGAGGTTCCCTTGGAAGAGAGCGTGGGTTTTCAAGCAACATTGAGATAATAATCACAAAGTTAAGCAAACATGAGTTCTGGATTACTGTTTATTTCTTTTATTACTCGTATTACTAAACCATTAAAACCCTATTATTGGATATCTATCATAGCATGGGTACTAATGGTTGCTCCTGCTCAAGCCTCCCTAATATTGCGCATTGCCATTCAAGAAGGAGTTAAAGAAGTTAAAATAGGAAGTTCCACAAACGCCATAGTTAGAGATGGTGCAGGTAGAGCAATTGGCGAAATACCAGCAACTCAAGGCTTTTCAGTAGAGCTCCAATCAGGAAAAGTCGCTTTGGCCAACTGGATATCCGGTCAAATGTGGATCGAACCCAAAGCAGAAGGTTATGTATGGATAGGCGATCGCTGGTATCGAGGTCGCACCCATATTATCCCCCACAAAGGAGGTATCACTGCTATCAATTATGTCAACTTTGCAGAATATCTTTATAGTGTTATTGGAGCAGAAATGAACAGCAACTGGCCACAAGAAGCCCTAAAAGCCCAGGCTGTTGCTGCCCGATCTTACGCTCTGAAAAAACGTCAAGAAAATAGTAATAATTTCTATGACCTAGGCAATAACCAATCCTGGCAAGTTTATCAAGGAATTAAAACAGAATCTCCAGGAACTTACGCTGCTGTTGACGCTACCAAAGGCCAAGTGCTTACCTACAATGGTCAAATTATTTTAGCCTTATTTCATTCATCCTCTGGAGGGCACACAGAAAATGTAGAAGATGTTTGGTCAAACCCACTGCCCTACCTCCGGGCTGTTCCTGACTTTGATCAAGATGCCCCAGTTTATAAATGGACTGAATCATTTTCTCAAGCAGAACTAAAGCAACGAATCTTAGGAGTGGGAAATATTATTTCCATGACCCCCCAGACTACTACTCCTTACGGTAGTGTTATTACCATCAAAGTTTTAGGAGATGCAGGGGTTAAAACTCTTAAAAGCACAGATGTTACAGCAGCTCTAGATTTAAAAAGTACCAGGTTTACTGTTAGTGCCAAGAAAACTGAAGGTCAACAAATTCCCAGCAGTTTCCAAATTACTGGAAAAGGTTTTGGTCACGCTGTAGGAATGAGTCAATGGGGAGCCTACAATTTAGCCCGGAATGGATATAGTTACCACCAGATTTTATTGTACTATTATCAAGGTGCAACTTTAGCAAAAATTGACGTTCGGTAATGGGGGTAAGAATGAATTCTATCTTTAAGGATAAGGGAAAGTGGGAATATCTATTAGTAGAAGCAAGCCCTTATCCTTTTGGAGATAAGCTGATTAGCATATATAGCAATCCTATTTTATTCATGTCAAAAATCTTGCTACTTTTTGAGAATAGGTTTGGAGTATTTGTGAATGGGTAAGACTTTTGGAGTTTATTTCTAGTTTTTGAATTGTTACAACCTATTTGGGATTACTATATATAAATGGTAAAGAATGGCGACAATGGAAAAACAAAACATTATAGGAATCAGTTAATTATTTAGGTAATGAAGGCTGGGAATTAGTAACTTTTAGTAATAACTCAAAATCTAACAAGAATTACCTCATATTTAAACCCTTTAATGGTACCATGTAAATTATGGATGTTTCGCAATTTTAACTAATATTTTAAGTATCTGATTGATTCAATCTTCTTTGCCATTCAGCATCAACTTTATCTCCCTGTCCAGCTTCCTGTTCTAAGATACTCTTTTCCGTTGTATAAGCTAAATCTTGATTACTAATAATCCTTTCTTTTGCAAATTCTCTAGCATACTCAATTTTCTGACTTAACAGATTATTAACCTCGTTTAAAGCAATAGCTTTGTTTTGTCTTTGTTGATTGCGTTTTTCAACTTTACCATTACGCCATTGTACCCAAAAATAACGAATGAATGGTAATAATAAAAAACTCACACCATAAGCCAGTAGCACAGGATAAATAACTTCAACAAAAGCAATAAACCCCCCCATATTATCTATTACCCTATCGTCTTCTAACAATGAACCTAAAACTAAAGCACCAACAAAATTAACAGCACCTAATCCAATTGCTAACATGATTTGGCCAAAATTTGCCTCACTAAAACGCCAAGTTTTTTCCTTCAGATAAGCAGAAACAGGTTGAGAATGCCACTCTTTTGCTGTTGTTTGTAACTCAGGAAAATGATAGACAATTTGACCATCAGGACTAACCTCCGGGCGACCATTAAAACGAGTTAATGCTGGTAAAATATACTCCTCATACTCCAGAGCATATCCTGTGCTTAAATCATCTAAATAAGGAGCAATTTGTTCTGCAACTACCGCCCCTTGATTATTTTTAATTACAGTAGCGATCGCCTCTCCCTAGTATCACTTAAAATAGGGGTAATTAGTTGTACTATTTGTACTATAGCAATCCGCCCATAGGTTGTGATAATTAAAAAATTAGAAATAAACTTCGAAACTCTTACCCATTGAACATTCCCCCCAAACCCCCATACCAAAAAGCGGTAAGATTTTGGACACAAATCAAATAGGATTGCTATATTGAGTAAAACGGTGGTTCTGCTTAAGTTCTGTCGTAGGTTGGTATAATAAATTTTAATTGTGAGTACCGAAGAAAAAAATGACTGTGGAATTCAGCATGTAAAAATCTCATTAAGTATTTGTGTAGTGCAATAAAACTTTTACAAGTCCTGATTTTGCAAACAAATAATTCCGGTAGTTGGTAATATATAAATCCTATTTCAGTTGTCATATTTTCTTATGGTTATTACAAATGCTCATATCCCTTCGCATTAATAACTTTGCCCTCATAGACCATCTCGACCTAAAATTAGCTTCCGGTCTAAATATATTCACAGGTGAAACAGGGGCCGGTAAATCCATTATCCTAGATGCTCTTAATGCTACCCTAGGTGCTAAAGTAGATCGCCGTATTATTAGAGCAGGAACTAAACGAGCCATCTTAGAAGCAACCTTTGAACTCAACCCATCTCTAGCTGAATGGTTAAGTGGTCAAGAAATAGATCCAGTAGATGGTAAATTAGTAGTCTGTAGCCGCGAAATTATTGTAGCCCAAGACTCCCTACGCACAAGGTCTCGTGTCAATGGGGTCCTAGTTAACCGAAAAATAATGGACCAACTTCGCGATCGCCTAGTAGAAATTACAGCTCAAGGTCAAACTTTACAATTGGGAAATCCTAATGTACAAAGAGAATGGCTTGACATATATGGTGGTTATTCCCTACTAAAATGTCGAGAAGCAGTCAATATTACTTATCAAAAAGCTCAAAAAGCTAAAGTAGCATTAGAAAACTGTCGCCAGTCAGAGCAGCAACGTTTACAAAGAATAGATTTATTAGAATACCAAGTCCAAGAATTAGATAAAGCTAATCTTAATGAACCTCAAGAATTAGAACAACTAAGACAAGAAAGTCAACGTCTTAGCCATGTAGTTGAACTTCAACATCAAAGTTATCAAATATATCAAGCTTTATATCAGAATGAAGGTGATAATTCAGCAGCAGCAGACCTTTTAGGAGAAGCAGAAACAATATTAAATGATATGGTAACCTACGACTCCATATTACAACCTATATTAGAAATGATTAGTGAAGCTCTAGCTCAAGTTGTGGAAGCTAGCCGACAAATTAGCAGTTATGGTGAGCAATTAGAAGCAGATCCTCAAAGATTACAGGATGTAGAAGAAAGAATTCAAGAACTTAAACAAATTTGTCGTAAGTATGGTCCTACTCCAGAGGAAGCAATTAATTATTATTACAAAATACAAGCAGAACTTAAAAAACTACTAGAAGGAGAAGAGTCTCTTGAAACACTAGAAAAAGCATATCAGGCAGTTGAAAAAGAATTACAAAACAAATGTAACGAACTTAGTTTGCAACGTCATAATACTGCTGCTAAATTAGAAACACACTTAGTAGAGGAACTAAAGCCTCTTGCTATGGAGAAAGTGAAATTTCAGGTACAAATTACTGCTACTACTCCAACAGCTACAGGTGCTGACAACCTTATATTTTGTTTCAGTTCTAATCCTGGTGAGCCACTACAACCTCTAAATTTAAATGCTTCTGGAGGGGAAATGAGTCGGTTTTTATTAGCACTGAAAGCTTGTTTTTCTCAAATTGAAGTATCAAGTACTCTAGTTTTTGATGAAATAGATGTAGGAGTTTCAGGCAGAGTAGCAGGAGCTATTTCAGAAAAACTATACCAACTTAGTCGCCAACATCAAGTTCTGTGTATAACTCACCAACCTATAGTAGCTGCAATGGCAGATCATCATTTTAATGTTAGTAAGCAGGTGATTCAGGAAATAGTCAATGTTAATTTAAACGATCAAAACTCTGAGGAGAGGACAATAGTTAGGGTGAAAACTCTGGATAATTATCAACGACGAGAAGAACTGGCACAATTAGCTAGTGATAAACCAGTTCAAGAAGCTATTGCTTTTGCAGAATCTCTTTTAACTCAAGCTGCAACTAAACGGGAGAAAAATTTGACTACCTCTATTTCTAGTTCTAGTTTTGAAGGTGAATAGCAAATTTTTGACATCCTCCCGAGGTTTTGCTTACTTAAGAGACAACGCAACATTTCTAAACCACACAGCCAGGGCTACACAGCCAGTGAAACTCCTCCAAAAGAGGTTAATGGAATTTGATTCAAGATCAAGATATGAGAATAAGATCAATTACCATGTACTTTGCTATACTTGGATTTTCTATTTCTAAATATTATTTGTTGGAGCAAATACGCGATATTATTGGTAACTTCGGTTATGAATGAAAGTGATTTTTACAAGCTTCCAAGTACAAGTATAGCAGGATCTTTGATAATTGGTATAAGTTATACAAACAGAAGCTAAGAAAAACTATGTTATTTATTTATTTATATTATGTTATAATATAATATAACTTATTTATTTTATTAAATCTTTAAAAAGCCTGGCGTGCTTAATATTAATTAACAAAACGAGCTGGAATTACGTAAAAACCTTAATCTTAATAGTTATCTTATACTTGATCTTTATAGTTTAAGAAAGACCATCGAACTTAACTGATACTTAATTAATCAATTTAAGCAGTATGACATCTACATTTCCAAACGAAATAGCAACAGAGCGCACAATTCCAATAGAAGTGGAAGTAGTTGTAGAGGGTAGCAGCCATGATGCATCTCATCCTCAAAATGATTCTAGTTATAAAAATCTTGAAATCAATACTAGTAATGGAGATAATCCTAAAAGTAAATTAACAGTTAACGAAAGTAGTGCATTAGTTCATCCTGGTTCTGGGGCGAATTTCTTAGAATTTTTGGCTCCCTTAACAAAAGATACTTTTGTTGAAGTTGTTAAAGATGTTGAAGAAAAGTTAAAAACAGTTAATCAGACCCTTGGGATGCTCAATAATTTGCTAGAAGCCCAGGGATTTGATGTGATTCTCCATGAAATGTTACGTTCAATTACTCTCAAAACAGGAGAATTATTGAATGCAGACCGAACAACAATTTGGTTATTAGATGAAGAAAAGAATGAACTTTGGTCAACAGTTGCTCAAGGAGCTAATGGAAAACCATTAGAGTTAAGAATCTCTGTAAATGAGGGAATAGCTGGAGAATCAGCTCAAGGGAAAAAAGTTATTAACATACCTTACGACTTCTATGACGATCCTCGTTCAGCTAGTGCGAAAAAATTCGATAAACAAACCGGATATCGAACCTACACTATGGTAGTATTGCCATTATTACAAGAAGAAACTGGGGATTTAATTGCAGTTGTCCAACTTTTAAATAAGTTCAAACAAGATGCAGAAAAATATGAACTCTTAGAAGACAAAATAGACGTCAATGGATTTACTGAAGAAGATGAAAGAGTATTTCGTGAATTTACTCCTTCTATGAGTCTGATACTAGAATCTTCTAAGTCATTTTTGAAAGCTAGCCAAAGACAAAGGGCAGCAGAAGCTTTAATGAAAGCTGTAGACTCCCTTAGCAAAAGTAGCCTAGACTTAGAAGATACTCTAAAAAAAGTCATGGATCAGGCCCAGGAACTGATGAATGCAGACCGCAGTACCTTATGGATCATAGATAATGATAAAAATCAACTCTGGACAAACATGTCAATTGATGGTAAACTAGGAAAGTATCGAATAGCTAAAGATAAAGGTTTCGTTGGTATGGTTGCCACATCTGGTGAACCACTACTAATTCCTTTTGACGTTTATGAAGATTCCCGTTCAGTTACATCCAAAGAAATAGACCAAAAAACAGGTTATCGTACTTGCAGTCTATTATGTATGCCTGTTTTTAATGCTGATAATGAATTAATTGGTGTGACTCAATTAGTTAATAAAAAGAAACAAGGAGATTATCCAGCTTATAACCATGCTAATTGGCCTAATGCACCAGAACAATGGAAAGCCAGTTTTAATCGTGATGATTTAGAGTTTATGAAGGCTTTTAATATTCAAGCAGGTGTGGCCCTCCAAAATGCTAAATTATTTGATACAGTCAAACAAGAACAACAAAGGCAAAAGGATATTCTACGCAGTCTTACTAATGGAGTAATATCTACTGACAAAAAAGGTAAAGTTATTGCTACAAATGAAAGTGCTAGACATTTACTAGGCATTAGTGATCAAGATATACTAGAAGGTAAATTTGTAAAAGATTTAGTTTGCCTTAAAGAAGGTGAATTTTCTAAATGGTTAGATGTAGCACTTTCTCCTAATGATGTTAAAGGCTACCAGCAGTATTATCCCGATCAAACTTTATTGCCTCAGGGAGACTTACCTCCTCAAAGTATTAATTTGTCAATTAACTCAATGATTGATGTTTTGGAACCTGATAAGATAAATGGTGTGTTGGTAGTGATGGAGGACATCACGGGAGAAAAGCAAGTTAAAAATTTGATGTATCGTTACATGACACCAAAAGTCGCAGAACAATTATTAGCAAGTGGTGACACTGGTTTAGGAGGTAAACGTAAACATGTTTCTGTACTTTTTAGTGATATTCGTAGCTACACTACTTTGACAGAGAGCATGAGTGCTGAACAAATTGTCAGTATGCTAAACGAATATTTTGAAGAGATGGTAGATGTTGTCTTGAAATACAAGGGTACTCTTGATAAATATATAGGAGATGGGTTAATGGCAGTATTTGGATCTCCAGCTCCGTTAGAGTATCATCCTTTATATGCTATGCACACTGCTGTGGAAATGCGCCAACGATTGCAAATATTTAATCAAGAGCGTCTAACTAACAATAAAAAGGCTATTAGTATTGGTATGGGGATTCACTCAGATGAAGTAATTAGTGGTAATATTGGCTCTAGTAAACGTATGGAGCTAACTTCTATTGGAGATGGCGTTAACCTGGCTTCTCGCCTTGAAGGTACAAGCAAACAGTATGGTACAGATTTGATCATCAGTGATAATACTTATCAACCTTACAAAGAATTGCTTTGGGTTCGCGAACTGGACTTGATTAAAGTGAAGGGAAAAAATAAACCTGTCAGAATATACGAACTTTTAGGTTTTAAGGAAGGTAATCTGAAGCAAGAATTGACTGATAAGCAACATCAGATTGTTGGACACTATCATCAAGGACGGGAGTATTATTTAAGATCATCCAAAGAGAAAAACTTAACAGATGATTCTATTAAGGAAACCTTTGTGCTAGCTGAAGCTAAATTTAGAGAAGTTCTGAATATTGACCCAAATAATAAAGCAGCTAAGTTACACGTTGGTCGTTGTCAGCTATTTCAGGCCGAACTTCCTTCAACAGATTGGGATGGAGTCTGGCAGTTAACTGAAAAGTAAAAATTTACCTCTCAAAAGAATGTTACTGCTCATATTTTGAAACAAACTAGCCCTAGTTATGAATAATTTAAATTCCCACTACTCAGATACTGAGTGGGTAGAGAAGGTTTATCAATTGTTGGTTGAGATTGCCCGTGCTTCTATTTCAGATAAACCTAAGCTACCAGAAAATGTTGCTGAAAGGGCTCTACCACTGGCCAAGAAAGCAAAAAGTATCCAAGAAAAAGCTGATAGCCTAATTATTCCTTCAGATTCCTTAGAATGGGTGGGAAAGGTACGTCAACTTTTGTTGGATTTATCTCGTGCTTCCTTGGCAGATATACCAAGACTACCTGCAGGTATAGGTCAAAGCTCCTTGACTTTGGCAAAAATAGCTCAAGAGATTAAAGACAAAGTTGCTGAAAAAAATCGTAGTTGTTAATAATTAAAGTTTCGGTCAACTTTAAAGATAGTATCTATAGTCAAACTTGTATTACAATTAACAATTTTAAGTTTTTGAGAAATTTCCTCAATATGGAATCAAATATTCAACCTGCCAGTTACTCAGATGATAAACTTCCTCAATGGATTACAAATATTTTGGGAACGACGATCGCTGTACTAACTTTGGCATTACCTTTATTAGCTATTGGTTGTTATTCTCATAGTAATATTAATGTGATTTCTCCAACTTCTTATGAATGATCTGGTTATGAGTGATTTCTAACTAAATTTCTAACAACTTTAGTTTCAATTTGTGTGATATCTTGTTGATACTCCTTTTATTTATAAGATTAGAAGTTCAACTACAATCATAAATCATATATTTTCCGTAAAGATAGCAATCCTATCTATCTGATTTGTAAGAGAGATGGGTAGCTATAAGCTGGGAGGTATGATGCACAAGAGTTGCAGCTTTTTTTTAAGAATTCATGTGATTTTACATACAGCAGATTTCGGGTAAAAGCTGAAAGTACAGCAATGTGCGCTGGTATGTTTACATGGTACAAATTGCTGCTAATGTAATATATGTGAAAGTCTTGGTAATAGTAGCCAAAATTTGTACTACATTTAAAGACGATAGTAATATGTACAGGACTTACGCAAAGGCACTATATATAGTGCATGACAATTTTGACGATCTTCACTATAGCTTTATACGATAAGGCTAACGCCACGCTCCGCTGAATTAAAATAATGTTGTCATTACTTCAGATAATAAAATAGTCAGAAATATATCCTCTGGTAATGGTGGGTTAATTAGAGTTTGCTGATTAATCATAAAAGTATTGACATATAAAAGCTTTAGCCCGATAAGGGTGGCAAAAAGTACTAGCTTGATAATTTTTATAGCATTTCTCTGTTTAATGAGGTGAATCTACGATATCCCATTATTTCCCTTTTTAAGCTATGCTTTATCAACATCTTTCTTCAGATACAACTTTAAAAAAGAGAAAAGTATAGCAGAAAACAAAAGGTAGAAGTTAAATTTTGGTGCGACTAAATTTGAGAGACATGAGAATATCCTCACCCTCTTAGTATCTGCTTGGAGAATGTCGATATCTCATCAACAAATGAAATTTTACTAAGAAGCTTAAATTATAGCTGACTCATTATAAGGATTATGGAAACTACCTATAAGCTTACTAATAAAATATATGAAAGTGCTAATTCCTATGTTTTTCAAGGTTTATTAAAACCAGATAATCAACCTATTATACTGAAATTCCTGAAAAAAAATTATCCTACACCTTCAGAGCTCACCCGTTATCAACAAGAATATGAAATTACCCATTCTTTGAATGTAGATAGCATTATTAAAGCTTACAACTTACAAAGATATGATAATAGTTTAGTAATGTTTTTAGAAGATTTTGGAGGTAAATCTTTAAAGTTATTATTACCCGAGATTAAATTAACCTTACAACAATTTCTGATTATTGCCATTAAGATAACTGAAAGTTTAGCAGTAATTCATACAAATAATATCATCCACAAAGATATTAACCCTTCCAATATTATCTATAATCACCAAACAGGTCAACTAAAAATCATCGACTTTGGTATTTCTACCCGCTTATCCCAAGAATTTATCACAGTTCTTCCCCCTCATCAACTAGAAGGAACTTTAGCATATATCGCCCCAGAACAAACAGGTAGAATGAGCCGAAGAATAGATTATCGCAGTGACTTTTATTCTCTTGGTGTGACTTT
>JAKQYF010000189.1:0-9199 GCA_023356535.1 Trichodesmium sp. MAG_R03
AGTAACACTAGCTACCTGCATCTCAATAATCACCTGAGAACCATCATCCAATACTGCTCTAACATCCAAATAACTATCCTTTAAAGTTTGCACCTGAGCGGGATTATAAGGATTGATAATTGTTAGAGATTTAATCTTATTTTCCCCCTCATAAATAATGGCATTGAGAAAACTAATTAATATGTCTTGACTTTGGTCAGAACCAAAGACTTTCTTAAAAGCATAATCAGTTTTCGGACTAATAAATGTCATAGTAATTTCATCTCCTAGTTAATTATTCATTCTCTTGTTTCATTATAAAATAAAAATATATGTTTTGGGATACCAGAAACTTACAAAAGCAAATTCCCAGTATATGAAGTACAGCTCTGAAAAATGAAATGTCCCCAGTGCCAACATCTTGCCCGCGATCTGTTCTAAATCATCATTAATTTTCCGTTTTAATCATCTGATAACTGCAATAAACATTCTTGAAATACATAATTTACTACAGAAAATAATCTATCTAAATCTCCAATGTTATAACTTATAATATTTTTAGTAAAAACATCTCCTTTCAATTTACTAAACTGCCAAACTTGACCATTAGAAACAATACCAAAAATTATTTGCTCTAAATCATTGTTAATTTTCTGGACGGCAACTAATTCAGCCAAACATTGACCCCATCCCTCATTAAATTTATCTTGCTTTGCCTCAACTACCAAAAAATATGGTTTATCAAAAATAACTGTAGTTAAAGGATGGCGTTTTGCCACTATATAATCTGGTTGCCCAGACAAATTTTCATCATAAGTTAATGTCTGATGACTCCAAAGAGTTAATTTTTTTCTATAAATTTTCCAGACTTCTTTTAACACTGGATAAATAAGGTTTTCACAAATAGCATCTTCCGAATTATCAACAACACCATCTGTAAATAATAACTCTAGTTCTCCTCGAAAAGTATCAGGCACAGCAAATTCAAGTTCGTTGATAAAATCCGATAAAATATACTTAATTTGAAATTCTTTGGCAACTACTGCAATATTTTTGTAATTACTGAATGGCATAATTTTATACTCCACTTTAATCATCCTCTAACTGTAATAAAAATATTCTGAAATACATAATTTATTACAGCAAATAATCTCTCTAGATATTCAATACTATAGCTAGCAATATTTCTAGTCAAAATATATCCTTTCAATTTACCAAATTCCCAAAAATTACCATTAGAAACAATACCAAATATTGTTTGCTCTCAATCATTATTAATTTTCTGTACTGCGACTAATTCAGCTAAACATACTGTATAATTTGATATGCAGCAAATTCCAAGTATACGAAGTACAAATATTAAAATTAAAATTAAAATTAAATGTTCCCAGTGCAGGCATCCTGCCCGCGATAAGTGTACCTCACCAAGGTGGAAAGTCCTAACTATAGTCGGCTTTAAGACTCTCCCCAATATATTTTTATGGCTAGAGCAAAACTACAAACAAACTTTTTCAAACTGGTATAATTTAGAATGACAGAACTAGGAAAACTATATGGATTAGGTATTGGGCCTGGGGACCCAGAATTACTCACTCTCAAAGCACACCGTATTTTAACTACTGTTCCAGTAATTGCTTACCCTACCTCAGAAAATGGCAAATCTTTGGCACGGGCGATCGCGGCTGATTTTATTGGTTCTGACCAAATAGAAATTCCTATGTATTTGCCCTTTAATATTCAGGAATCATCCCAACCCTATTATGACCAAGCTGCCCAACAGATTACCCAACACCTAAAAATTGGGCAAGATGTAGCGGTTTTATGCGAGGGGGAGCCGATGCTCTATGGCTCATTTATGTATATTTTTCAGCGACTTTCCGGGAAGTTTTCCACTGAAGTTGTGCCAGGAATTTCCTCCATAATGGCAAGTACTGCTATGCTCGGTGTGCCAATTACTTACCGCAATGATGTCTTGAGCGTTATACCTGCTACTTTGGATGAGGTGAAGTTACGCGATCGCCTTGCCGTTGTCGATGCAGTAGTAATTATCAAATTGGGCAGGCATTTTGCTAAAGTTCGCAAAATTCTGGATGAATTAGGGTTATTGCACCGGGCACTTTATATTGAAAGAGCAACCCAAACCGAACAAAGAATTGTTAATATTACCGAGCTTGAGCCAACCGAGGTTCCCTACTGGTCTTTAATTTTAATCCCTAGTCATTTCAGTGATCAGCTATGAATTAACAGTCATCTTACGTAGTAAAATGGCGACTTCCTTATTTATGAAGCAGGTTTCAAACCTGATTTTATAGTCAAAATAGTCAAATCTGATTTATAATTCTCAAAAACCAAAATCCTAGTAGATTACAAATGCTACAAGTCAACGAAGCAGAGTCAATCATTTTAAGCCTAGTACAACCCTTAGATTCTGAGAGGGATATAGAAACAATAGACCTATTAACCTCATCGGGGCGGATATTAGCCAACCCAGTCACCAGTGAACTTAACTTTCCTCACTGGGATAATTCAGCAATGGACGGCTATGCCCTTAAATTTGCAGATGTCAAAGACTGTAGCCCAGAAAATCCTATACCATTAGAAATTGTAGAAGAAATTCCTGCGGGGTATAAACCTCAAAAGCAAATTCAATCAGGGCAAACAGCTCGTATTTTTACAGGGGCTTGTATGCCTATAGGAGCAGATACTGTTGTTATACAGGAAGTGGCCCAGCGAGAAGGTAATAGAGTACTTATCCTAGAAACTCCAGAACCCCAAGCATTTGTGCGATATTGTGGATCATTCTACCAAGCAGGTACTCCTGTACTCAACCCTAGAATTTACTTGGGTGCTACTGAAATAGCCGTTTTGGCAGCACTCCAATGTACTCAAATCAATGTATATCGGCGAGCAAAGGTAGGAATTCTTTCCACTGGTAATGAGTTGGTTACTCCAGATCAACCTCTAAAACATGGTCAGTTAGTAGATTCAAATCAATATGCTTTAAGTATAGCGCTAGAGCAAATGGGGGTGGAAGTAATAAAACTTGGTATTGTGCCAGATAAACGAGAAATTTTGCAACAGACTATTGCTCAAGCTATTTTAAAGACAGATTTTTTACTTTCCACTGGTGGAGTATCAGTAGGAGACTATGATTATGTTCAGGAAATTCTCACAGAATTAGGAGCAGAAATTCATATTCATTCTGTGGCGGTTAAACCAGGAAAACCATTGACAGTGGCAAATTTTCCTAATGCTAAATGTTTATATTTTGGTTTGCCGGGAAATCCTGTTTCAGCTTTAGTCAGTTTTTGGCGGTTTGTGCAACCTGCCCTGAAAAAGTTAGCTGGAGTTAATAAAGCAGAATGGGGACCAGAGTTTGTGACAGCGCGACTGGTTCAAGATTTACACTCTAAGGATAAACGAGAAACTTATCTCTGGGGTCAGTTAAACTTAGGAAATGATGGCTATGAATTTAAGCTTGCGGTTGGTAGTCATCATTCGGGAAATTTAATTAACTTAGCAGGAGCTACAGGTTTAGCTATTGTACCAATGAATGAAACTTTGATTCCGGCGGGTAATTCCGTGCAAGTATTGAAAATTAGTTGATAGTTATTATCGGGCTACGGACAAGTAAAAAGGCGCTAAATCAAAAGTAATTCCTGAATAGGTTTGAGTCTTTATAAATGTCCGCGCCCTATTTATGTAGGGTTTGCTGAAAAAGTCTTTTTAAGCAGCAGAGAACCTACTCCTAACTATGACCGTGGAGGGGAATAGGTAGGGAAGTTGCATGCAACGTCCCTACAGAAAAACAGGGAATGTATCCACCCCTAACCCTGACCGTGGAAGGAGAATGAAGATAGTCGGATATATTTGGTCATTGATTTTTCTGCCATGGGAGCGCCCAAAATATGAACTTTTTCACCTGGAAGGAGCGAAAACTAGGCACTTTTTTTGATGACAAAAGGAGAATACCTTTATGTTTCGAGGCTTTTATGTTTAATTAGCAAGCCCTATGTAGTGCTATAACATCAGGAAAATTCAAAGTAAAATTTAGAAAAATTAGTTTTACTGTTTTCCCCTACCCAAATTCGCCAGAAGCATATAGCAACAGGGAACAAGATAGAGAGCGATCAGTGTCGAACCACCAACACCACCGGCGATCGCTACAGCCAAAGGCGGCCAAAAACTACCACCTTTTACCAACAAAGGAACAAACCCTATCATTGTGGTTAAGGTTGTAGCAACTACATGACGAGTAGAACCCATGACGACTTTACGAGTGGCTCGACGGTTACCTGCGGAGGCTTCAGAGTCTGCGAGAATAGCAGCCAAAACTACTACTGAATCATTAATAGCAATTCCCACTAAACCGAATGTACCGATCAGACTCATAAAACCAAAGGAATAGTTAAAGAACCATAAACTAAAAAATCCTAAACCAATGGTCGAAACAGCAACTATTCCTATGATGGCAGTTGCTCGAAAGGAATTTAAGGATAAAACCAAAATTGAGGTTGCTAATAAAAACATAAGTGGTAGCTGAGCTAACAAAGCACCCTTTGCAACTCCTTGTTGTTCTGACTCTCCACCAATTTCCGACCAATACCCCGATGGTAACTCAAAGTCTGAAGTATTTAACCGTTGTTGCCACCCCTTCAGAACTTCGGAAGGTAAAACCCCAGCAGCAATAAAACCTTGAATCAAATTTACCCGTCTGCCATTACGTCTTTTAATAACTGAAAATTCTGGCTTTAATTCTACTTTTGCTAAAGCTGACAGGGGTATTGTATCAGTTGAACTAAATTGATTTTGATTTAGACTGGAACCTAATGGTTGTAAGTCTAAAGATGTAATTTGGCTAAAGTCTCCACGTTGAGCATTCGACACTCGCACCCGCACTGGTAGTTCTTCAGTGTCTTCAATAATTGACCCTCCTAAACTCCCCTCCAATAAGGTTTCTAACTGCCGTGAAAGATTAGCACGATCTAATCCTGCTAAACGAACTTCCTCCTCATTCACTTGTAGTTGTATTTGGGGTCGAATTTCGCTTAAAGTATCGCGGGTGTGAGTTACTTTAGGAACTTGAACTAAAAGACTTCTGGCTTGTTCTCCTAATTCTTGCAAACGCTTTAAATTAGGACCATAAATTCTCATTTCTATTGGTGCATCAAAGGGAGGCCCCTGCCCCAATTCCTCAATTAAAACTTGAGCTTCAGGAAATGCGCTATCAACTTCGGCCTGGAGTTTGTTAGCTAATTCTGAGTTAGCAATTGAATTTAATTGTAAAAGTCCTTGGGCGTAATTTGCGTATTGTCTACCTGATCTTAAGTTGTAGTAATATCGGGGGGAACTACCTCCTAAAAACCATTGCAATTCCTGAATTTCTGGATGCTTTAACATTAAGTTTCTGACCTCCATAGCCGTATTTTTTGTTTTTTCAATGGAGCTTAAAGCAGGTAATTCTAATTCTATTTGAAGCTGGTCTCTGTCTACTGGAGGAAAGAATTCTTCGGGAAGATTACTGACTTGAATTAAACCAATTATAGGTAAAATTAAACCTAACAATATTCCTAACCAGGGAGCGCTAAATATACTTTTTAGACTTACTTGGTAAACTTGCATTAAATAGGAATTTGTAAACCCTATTTTCCACCATTTTTGTTGAGTACTCTGGGAAATAGTTGAACGAGTATGGTATAGTTTTCCTGCTAAAGCAGAACCTATTGTTAGAGAAAATAGTAAAGAAGAAATAACAGCTAAAATTACACTAATGCCAATACCACCAACAAATTCTCCAGCCGGACCAGGAAGTAATACAATTGGCAAAAAAGCTATAACTGTCGTTAAAGTTGATGCTGTTAATGGCAGTAATAAATGATTAATTGCTTTAGTAATAGCAGTTTCAGTTGTTAATCCTGAAACTATATTTTTACTAACTTCATCAACAATAATAATTGCTGTATCAATCAATAATCCTAAAGCCACAATTAATCCAGTTATTGACATTTGATGTAGAGGAACATTGAGAAATCTCATCATCCCTAATACCATACAACTTGATAAAGGCAATGCCAAACCAACAACAATTGCAGATTTCCAACCCATTAAAAATACTGTAATCCCAAATATCAGTATCCCACTTATTAATAGGTTGAGCATAAGACTTTTTAAGCGAGTTTTAATATAATTACTTTGATTAAAAATAATCTCAAGTTTTAGACCTTGGCCAAGCTCTTTGCGGAATTTTTCTATGGCTAATTCTGCAGATTTTGCCCAGAGGTCTATTTGATAATCTGATTCGACAAATGTAGCTAAAACAGAAGCCAGACGACCATTAATTAACCCAAGTTGATTTGGTGGTTCAGCAATTGTTTTTCTCATTTTAGCAATGTTACCAAGCTGAGTAAACTGCCCTTGATTACTAAAGCTAATTGGAATATTCCGAATTCTTTCCAAGGAATCTAAATCTGAATCAACTTCTAGAAGTAAATCATTATTTTTACTGCGAAATTGACCGGAAGAAACCTTAGCATCACTCTGTTGAATTTGTGCTGATAATTGTTGGGGTGTGATACCGATACTAGCTAACTTGGCTGGATCAATTTCTATTACTATTTCTTCTTGAGGATTACCAAATTGAGCAACTTTCTCTGTTCCTGGTAATGCTAATAATTCATCTTTTAACAATTCAGATAAACGGGTAATAATTGCATAATTAGGTTCAGTATCTTGTTCCCAAGTTAAAGCAGTAATCATAGCATAAGCTTTAGTTTCAATTTCTTCTAACCTTGGTTTACTTGTACCATTAGGTAATTGAGTTGTGGCTTGGTTTAATCGCTCTCTAATTCTTAACCAAACTGTATCGGCGTTTATTTCTTCGACTGATTCTAATAGTTCAATATTAATAATTGAACTTCCCGCCCTAGAAGTTGAATCATAGCTTTTAATTTCTTCAATTTCAGATAGTTCTGCTTCTATTTTTTCTGTGATTAATGTTTCGACTCGTTTGGCATTAGCCCCTGGCAAAAAAGTTTTGATGATTGCAACACGGGAAACTAATTCTGGGTCTTCAAGTCGTGGCAATGTGAAAAAGGATGATATTCCCCAGGCAATAATTATTAATATTGCTAGTATTAATAATCGAAAATTCCGATAAAATAAAGTAGTCATTTCAGTTATCAGTTATATTATGTTCCATTAAATAGTTATATACCAATCCTAAATCATGATGTAAAATCACTAGCCTTCTTAACAATAACTCCAACCTCTGTTCCTTCTGCCTTCTGTCTTCTGTCTCCTGTCTTATAGTAGTTTTCATGTCGGTAGACCACAGTAGGGAGGTTGCATGCAACCTCCCTACAAGGTTTTGGTTATGGCGATGTAGTTCATTAATTTAAACAGCGCTATAAAACAGCCTATTTCTCTTACGAAGTCAGATAGAATTGCTATAATTAGAGTTTGCCCTCTAAGTCTTTTTTAGGAGCAGAGCGATAGGTAGGGACATTTTTATAAACGCGCCTACAAAGGAACATAGCAATTAGTCCGGAGGTAGTCCTATAGTTGAATTACCGAATCTCTTGACTTTTTTGTTGCACCAATACTGCAGCATCAAGATTTGACAACCCAGAAACATTAACTTTATAAATACAACCACTCCTTTTTTCCAAATCGTAAGTATAGGTTTTATCATAGTAGTGAAGAATTAAATCTGAAGCTGCTACTAAATTTCCTTCTCTGCCAAAATCAACTGCCTTTTGCCATCGCAAACCTCCCAACCGTTTACGAATACGTTCGGTAGCAGCAATCAAATCATCAATATTTGCATCCCCATATATTTCTACCAAAAATGCCACTCTTTCCTGACGACTACGACTGATTTCAATAACTATTGCTTTTGCCATTTGCTCAAAAATTCCCTGGGGAATACGACACAACCCAAGACCCTTACTCTCAGCTTCAACCCATAAAGGTTGGGTGGAGTCAAACTTAACCCACTCCATCGCTATCCCATTCCAAAATTGCTCGTTAGTAGGTTGAGGTAACTGCCCCAAAGCTCCGAAACTACTACCCCGATGATTTGCAAGAGCTTCTAAGTCTAATACCTGTTCCCCCATATTTCTTAAAGCATGCAATATCTCAGTCTTCCCACTACCAGTCATTCCACCCAGAACAATAATTTTTTGTGGAACTGAAAATAGCGAAAGCGCCCAACGCCGAAACCCTTTATAACCACCCATCAGTAGAACAACATTAAACCCAGCGGTTTCTAGTAACAAACCTACTGAAGCGCTACGCATTCCACCACGCCAACAGTAAATTCTTACTTGACGCTCTGGAGCTAAAATTTTGGCGCGGGCAACAAAATCAGCTAATTTAGGACCAGCGAACCCTAACCCTAACTCTACTGCTTCATCTTTACCTTTTTGTTTGTAGCAAGTTCCTACTAAAGCGCGTTCTTCATTATTAAATAGGGGAAAACTAACAGCGCCAGGAATATGACCTTGAGTATATTCGGCGGGACTGCGAACATCAAGGATAACTCCTGGTATTTGAAAAAATACATCAGCCTTTAGGGATTTTACCATGCTTTTAGGAAGAAAAATGAAACTAAACTTTCTTCTAAGTCCAACTCCGGAAGAAAGTATTATCCTGCCAAATACTATCTGAAAATAACTAGGACTTACGCAGGCAAACTCAGAAACCCGGTTTCTGGTCGCGGGTTGAGGGAAATTCAAATACCAAAAGCGCCCAACGCCGAAACCCTTTATAGCCACCCATGAGTAGAACAACATTAAACCCAGCGGTTTCTAGTAACAAACCTACTGAAGCGCTACGCATTCCACCACGCCAACAGTAAATTCTTACTTGACCCTCTGGAGCTAAAATTGTGCCGCGGACAACAAAATCAGCTAATTTAGGACCAGCGATCGCTAACCCTAACTCTACTGCTTCATCTTTACCTTTTTGTTTGTAGCAAGTTCCTACTAAAGCGCGTTCTTCATTATTAAATAGGGGAAAACTAACAGCGCCAATATCACCTTGAGTATATTTGGCGGGACTGCAAACATCAAGGATAACTCCTGGTATTTGAAAAAAATGCATCAGCCTTTAGGGATTTTACCATACTTTTAGGAAGAAAAATGAAACTAAACTTTCTTCTAAGTCCAACTCCGGAAGAAAGTATTATCCTGCCAAACACTAGCTGTTTTTTTCTCTATTC
>JAKQYF010000189.1:9299-10938 GCA_023356535.1 Trichodesmium sp. MAG_R03
CATCAGCCTTTAGGGATTTTACCATACTTTTAGGAAGAAAAATGAAACTAAACTTTCTTCTAAGTCCAACTCCGGAAGAAAGTATTATCCTGCCAAACACTAGCTGTTTTTTTCTCTATTCTTTCCATGTCTTCCTGAGTTAACTTCTGAAAACTTTGAGCAACCCTAATATTAGACTTTAACATTTCCACTGACTCCGTAGCTACAATACAACAATGTACCCCCGGCAACGACAAAACATATCCCATTGCCTCTTGCATATTTAACACTCCTGGTCGGAGTAGCTTACCATAAGCAGGTATCTTCATCGCAATAACACCCACATTTTTTTGTTGCGCTACTGGCAATACTCTAGGAGCAAATGCTCGAAGATGGTGTTGATCAGCAGCGTTAATAGATACTAGAGTTGTATCAAATGGATAACGGTGCAACCCCTCAGCAATAACGTCGGGCTCGTGATGACCTGTAATTCCAACAAACTTGACTATGCCTTGTTCCTTTGCTTCTTCCATCGCTTTAATGGCACCCTGGGGACTAAAAATCTCATCTAAAGTTTCCATAAATGAAACATGATGTAATTGCCAAGAGTCAAGATAATCTGTATTTAACCGTTTTAGCGATCGCTCTAATTCCTGCCATGCAGCATCGCGAGAACGTCTGCCTGTCTTACTTGCCAAAAATATATCTTTTCTATAGGAAGGCAAAACTTTTCCTAAATGTTTCTCATTTGCACCATAGCTAGCAGCAGTATCAAAATATCTAATTCCTAAAGATAAGGCAGCTTCAATTATTGCGATCGCCTCTTTTTCTTGTCCACTTTTATCTACAGGAGTTTTTCCTGCCCCTCCTAAACCTAAAAGTGGTACTTTTATACCAGTTTTGCCTAATACTTGTTCTGGCATTGTAGATATAATAGGTAGTTTCTCAGGCAATACTACTTTTCTTTGAGTTTGTTTCTGCACAGAAGTAGCACATACAATACTACTGGCAATAGTAGCACTAGTTATAACAAAGTTACGCCTAGTAGTTTTTTGAGTCATGGTTATCAATAGTTTTTTGGTATTCTACCAAATCTTAAAAGTCTTGCTATATCTTTTTGAGAGTAGACAGTAGAAAACAATGAGTAGCAAAATCTGGAATAATATACAGCAAGTTCCAACTATACGAAGTTACAGATATTAAAACTTACATTCCCCACGTCAAAATGTAGTATATTAGACTAGCTAAAGGTTTTTCTCTGAACGAGGCATACAACAATAAGTCCTTTAAATGCACAAAAGCTTACCATAAACTTTGCTATGCCTGGGTTTTATATTTCAAAATATTATTTGTTGGAGCAAATACTCGATATTATTGGTAACTTCGGTTATGAAGGAAAGTTATTTTTGTCAGCTCTCAATTATAGCAAGACTTTTGAGAATTGCTATAGGATGTTATCAATTTGTTAATTTTTAAACCTAACACCTAACACCTAACAACTAACAACTAACAACTAGACACCTAACACCTAACAACTAGACACCTAACAACTAACAACTAACGACTAACACCTAACACCTAACACCTAACAACTAGACACCTAACACCTAACACCTAACACCTAACAAGACTACTGTCCCTTGAGGTTAAACGTGGACAT
>JAKQYF010000019.1 GCA_023356535.1 Trichodesmium sp. MAG_R03
TCCTAATAGTTCTGCTGCTGCACCTATCTTAATGAATCTATTAGTCATCATCATAAGTTTTACAAGATAATCAGAGATTATAAGAGATAATCATAGATTTTGTCAAGCTGTTATTTACCCTTTTACTTTGAGGATGCCATGTACCCCTAGGATGACCGGCCAAACCATGAACAAAAACAATATCCCCTTGAGGATGAGAATTTTTGCAGTCAAATACAAGTAACAAGTCAAGCATAAGCATACAATATTCTGTTATTTTAGTTATCTGGACTTTTGGAAAAAAGTCAAATTAAATCACTTTCATCCTTTATATATAGGAGGTTATACCTGAATCTGACCCCAAACAAATCCTAGATTAGCTTTATGCTTCACAAAAACCTGTTCATGCTCTCGCAGCCAACAAAAAAAGTTGTAAGAAATAGCTGTGATAAATGCTTCCAAAGTTTCAGTAAAATTTGTTAAAGGTTTATTAGCGTAACGTTTTCTTAATCCTCCCATTAATTGCTTATAAATAATGAAAGTATAGGCTACAAAAACTCAAATAAAGTGACGTATGAGACTGGTTTTATTTCTCACTTGATATTCTTTTAAACCCAACCATCCTTTAGTTTCTCTATAAAACTTTTCCATATAGTTTATATTAGAAAATGTTGTAACTATCCATTCTCCTGTCACAGTTTCAGAGTGTTTGTTTGTGATTAAATAATCAATTTCAGTTGCTGATTCTACAGAACTACTATTCATGACGATCGCTATAGTTCTTTGACCATCCAGACCTTTGATTTCTGCTTTTATGGTAGCTACCCAAACTTTTTTAGGTATATTGTGTTTTATAGTAACTTCAGTAAAATCTTTTTGATCCAAAGAAAATATAATTTCATCCAATTTTTGGCACCACTTTTCAAAACATGGTGGTAAGAAAGACAAGGTTGTTTCTTTCATCAGCTAGCATTTTCAGGTCAAAAACTTATTATATAATAATTATAGGTTGTTTTACTTCATTTTTTTTCAAAAGTCCAGTTATTTGTTAAAAGTACCTCTAGCTAAAGCATCCAGTGAAACACTGAAATTTATTTTTTTCCCGAACCTTGAAAGAGCAACCTTGAGACCTTGTTTTTTGGTCAAACAGGCTAAAAGTTATGAATAGTTCTGAATTAGTTATCAAGAAACTAGGCTAGAGTATTGACTTAATAAAAAAATAATGATATTAATGGTATGGAATAGAAACAAATATACCAACTCCCGAATTATTTATTTGTTTTAAGTTAATCTTAAAATCCTGACAAATATTACCGAAAAATTGGGTTTAAAGCCTCGCCCTTCTAGGGCGACTTTTTAGTTGATTTTTTTTCACAGGTCATGTTATCATGGTTTTTAGTTCACAGGAAATATATTAGTCGCGGGTGGGCAATCCGAGACAAAAAACGGACGGGTCGGCAAGTGTAAGACTACTGCCAAAGTAGCGGCAGCCCGTGAAACGTCAACCCGCCGGGGAGCTGCGGCTCGGTTGTTACCCAGTGCCTTTAGGCCGGGGAGGATCTCAAAATTAGACTTTCTTATAATTATAGATACATAAGAAAGCTATCTTTACTTTGAATACTTTTTTGTGATCTGAAGGTTTATAGCTATAGTTTTCTATAACTTTATATGGGGCTGTGGCTCAGATGGATAGAGCAAGCGCCTCCTGAAATATCGGGCACCATAGGAGGAAACTCCGTGAGTGAATGTGGTCAAACTCAAGGAAACCTAAGTCCTGTATAAAGATAAGGTAATCTTGAGCCAAGCTTTACCTCATTAGGGGTAAAGAAGGTGCAGAGACTAGAGTTTTAAGGAGTCATTACAATTCTCCTTAAGCGTTAGGCCACCACCTAAAGCTATGAGAGCAATGGTGAAGGGATAGTCCAGAGAATGGGGAAACTCATACAAATCTGAAGCGCTAGGTCGCGCGTTCGAATCGCGCCAGTCCCGTAAATTAAAAATTAAAAATTAAAAATTAAAAATTAAAAATTAATTCCCCCTTATCTACCTATATCCTTATATACGAATATACGAATATAGGAAGTTCCTAAAACTATTTTCTGGATAGGGAGACGTAGAGATGAGGGAACATGAGGAGAGTGATTGTAAAATTACGTCACATTTACCATAAAATTGGGTTTAAAGCCTCCCCCATAAGCAAGGGACTTTCCATGTTTAGACTTTCTATGTTTATTCTATGTTTAATAGAGTAGGGTTTGAAAACCCGCCAAGTCTCATAAATACTGTTGAAAAGAAGATTAGGTTGAAACTCCTTCAGTTGAGAGCAGAACTTGGGAAGCTTTCAGGTCAATGAACAGTTCACTAAAGAAAAATTGTATCCTTTGAAATTTCGTACATCTTGCTAGAATTAGTTAAGGTTAACTGATGAAATCTCAAAACATTTACTGATTTGGCCTAAAGCCTTTTTTGGGCCCAAAAAAGTACCTGGTATAACTTCCAAAAACCTCAAAAAGTTAGCATTTTGGGCAGAATAATTGCATAAAAATCAAAGAGAAATATATCCAACAACCTCCTCTATAATTCGACCTTCCGACCTAGGTCAGTTCCTAGAAATGTTTTCATCTCTTAGATCGTTGCATAGAATGTCCCTATCTATTTCACTACTTTCCCAATCCTACTCCGGATAGTAGATAATACTGTTTGAATATTGATATTGAAACTATTTCCACCTGTAAGACTACAGATGGTTTTTTTATTTGAAAAAGATATGATTTTAAGGGTAGTGTCCAATAAAAAATTATATAAAGGATTGAATATTGCTCTAATTTCGTGGTTTTTAATCGGATTTTTAGTTATTTTTTGGATTAGTTATCAACAAATTGTTGGTACTATTGAACCTCCTCAAGCTTTATTAGTACTTGGTGGGGCCATAGAGAGAGAGATATTTGCTGCAGAATTTGCCCGCCAAAATCCTAATCTAGGTATTTGGGTATCTTCTGGCACTAACCCAGAATATGCAGAATGGTTATTTTCCCAGGCTGGCATATCACAAACCCGTTTACATTTAGACTATGATGCTGTAGATACTGTCACTAATTTCACGACAATAGTTGATAAACTAAAATCCCAAGGTATTACAAGTGTTTATTTAGTTACCTCCGATGACCACATGCGTCGCGCTATAGTTATTGGCCAAATTGTTTTGAGTAGTAGAGGTATTGCTTTCAAACCCCTACCAGTTCCCTCTGGGCGATCGCCAGAACCTATCGAAAAAGCAATTCGAGATGGAATCAGAGGAATTCTGTGGTTAACTACCGGTTATACAGGAGCCAATTTTTTCCATCAGTTCTACCCTTGAATTTCCCCATATTCTTGGACTAAAACAAAAGGCTGTACTATCAAAGCATTAAACTTTGTAGTCTCATTAGCATTCCAAATCGACAATTGTTCTGCTGAAGGTTTATAAATAAGTTCTTGGCTAATCCAATCTTGTACAGAAGATGTATGATCAGAAGCGATCGCAACTCCCACATCTAGCAAATCCAATTTTTGGTCTATAATTACTACAGAATTACGTTTCACATGAGGTACTAACCAGTTCCATTCAGCTACATCCAAATTTTCAGCTAATTGTTCTCTAATATCTTGCATTTTCTTAGGTAATTAAATTGATTAACGTCCTAAATCGTGCATTTTGTTAATTATATCTGCACATTTCTGACTAAGCTGTTGTAACTCTTCTTTTTTAGTTGATTCAGGAGGAGGTATAATCTCTCCTATTCTAACAGTTATTGGTACAGAATTAGCTATTAAACCTTGACGCTTTACTGCATGAGTACCCCAAATACAAACTGGTAATAATGGTACTTTTGCCTTTGCAGAAATTAAAGCAGCACCCAACTTTGGTTCTGTAATTCTACCATCAGGAGTTCTAGTTCCCTGTAAAAAGATGCCTGTGGCCCATCCTTCTGCTAAACTATTCATAGCCGAACGAATAGCACTTCGATCTGCCAATCCTCTTTTGACAGGATAAGCACCATATAGGGTAATTATCTGCTTCAAAATTGGTACATCAAATAATTCCTCTTTTGCCATATAAGCAACAGGTCTTCTTAAACAAACAGATACAATTGGAGGATCTAGATCGCTAGCATGATTACTAACTATCAGTAAAGGTCCTTGTTGTGGAACATTTTCGACACCATAAATATTACTGCGAAAATAAAAACGAAGTATAGGAACTATTACTGACCATTTTAATAAGCGATAAAGAAGTAAGTTCTTAACTGGTTCACGATTTCTTGTCACAGGATTTTATAGAAATTTTCAGTAAGTAAACTTGACAATTTATTATCCATTAATGCTATTTAGTAAAGTCGCAAAAAATTAGTATCAAAAGGGTAAGGTTTATTATATCAGTTTCCTACTTAATTAAGTAATTATGTTGATCATATTAGGGAGTAAGAAAGATAATGAGTATTATAGGGAACAAGCAAAAAATATTTACCCTGTCAGTTCCACTCAAAAATGACTGCCCCCCAACTTAATCCAGCTCCAAAGCCAGAAGCAGCAATAATATCTCCTGATTTAACCAGCCCTTTCCTAACAGCTTCGTCTAAAGCTAGAGGTATAGAAGCAGCAGAAGTATTGCCATAATTTTGGAGATTACTAATAACTTTCTCTGATGGAATATTCAATCTACTAGCAACTGCATCCAGGATTCTTTGGTTAGCTTGATGTAATAATAACCAGTCAAGTTTCTCCACATCAATATTAGCTCTAAATAAAGCTTTTTCTATCGCTTCTGGTACTTTTTGTACTACAAAACGATATACTTCTTTACCATTCATCGCTATTGGTTGATAAGTACCTTGACTAACAGTTACTCCCTCAATTATTTTCTTTTCTTGGGGTTGGTAAGAAAGACTTAAACATCTATTTTGACTACCATCACTACGAAGTTCAAAACCTAGCAAGCGATCGCTTTCTGAAGCTTGTAAAACCACTGCACCTGCCCCATCTCCAAATAAAACACAAGTTCGCCGGTCTTCCCAGTCTACCCAACGCGACAGAATATCTGCCCCAATCAACAAAACATTTCGATAAACTCCATTACGGATAAACTGTGCTCCTGTAACTAGAGCAAATAGAAACCCAGAACAAGCCACAGTTATATCAAAGGCAACCGCTTTCTCAGCGCCCAACTCCCATTGAATTTTACATGCAGTGCCAAATAAATCATCAGGAGTAGATGTAGCCAGAATAATTAAGTCAATATCTTTAGGAATAATATTTGCTTGGCCAAGAGCCCCTAGAGATGCTTGAGTTGCAAGACTACATAATGATTCTGTTGTATCTACCAGTTGTCGCTTACTAATCCCAGTACGAGAACTAATCCATTCGTTAGAAGTGTTTACTATTTGGGATAATTGTTGATTGTCTAGAGATATTTTTGGTATTGCAGAACCACTTCCAATTATGGAAACACCTATATTTGTCATCTGTTCAGTTTTTAATTATTATTTGTTTATTTAGTATTACTTACAGCGCTTTCCGTTGTTATGAGGTACAGCTACCCTGGCAAGATGCCCGCACTACATAATTTTCACCATTTACCCTCTACATTATTTACCCTCTACATTATTTTCTCTAAATTCGCCCTAGTTATTCATTTCAATATAGACTTGATCTATAACTTTTGGGATTCCTAAATATATTAAGCAAATAGATTTGGCCAAGTTTTTCATAAGTTCTTTTTATAAATAATTTCTGAGTCTATAGTAATCCCAAATAAGGTTGTGACAAATCAAAAAAGAGAAATAAACTCCAGAACTCTTGCCCATTGACTATTGCCTCCAAACTTATTCCCAAAAAGCGTTCAAATTGTGGACACCAATCAAGTAGGATTGCTATATATACTTTTCACTTTTTGTTTTTAAATTTACTGTTTGTCTTCACTGCTTCTCAAAGCTTATTTAAACCACATCCTCACAATCAAAATATCTAGAGTCAAAATTACTAAATAATCATTAAAGCTTCAAAAAAAATTATAACTTCTAACTTTTTTTAGAAAGAAAGAATTATTGATTACTAACTATTGATTTCTTAACTTTCGAGTACATACTTAGAATTAATTCGTTCTAGCACTCTATTTTCAACAGCTTCTTTTGCTGAACGAATTGCATTAGATATAGATTGTGCTTTAGAGGAACCATGACTAATAATACAAATTCCTCCTACTCCTAATAATAATCCTCCTCCATGTTCGACATGGTCTATTCTTTGCTTCATACGTTTTAAATTAGGTTGTAATATTGCAGTACCTATTTTTCCACTCAGACCAGGTGTTAATTCTTCCCTCATCATTTGCAGTACAGCATCACCAACTGCCTCCGCAAACTTTAATAAAATATTACCTGCAAAACCATCACAAACTATCACATCAAATTCACCAGATAAAACATCACGACCTTCTGCATTACCAATAAATTTGATTTGATTATTTTCTTGTAGTATTTGGTAAGTCCTTACTGCCAGATCATTTCCTTTTGATGGTTCTTCCCCAATATTAAGTAGTCCCACTTTTGGCTCATTAGTGGCCAGAACATATTCACTGTAAATTGTCCCCATCACTGCAAACTGGTCTAAATATTTGGGGCGACAGTCCACATTTGCTCCCACATCAAGTATCAGAACTGGTTTTTTCGGAATCATAGTGGGTAAGACCGCCCCAATTGCAGGGCGATCAATTCCTGGTATTCTTCCCAAACGCAGCAAAGCGGAGGCCATTGCGGCTCCAGAATGGCCGGCAGAAACGACAGCATCTGCTTCTTTCCCCTTGACTAAATTCATAGCGATGTTAATTGATGCTTTAGACTTACGCCTAATAGCAGTCAAAGGTTCTTCGTCCATTTTTATTATGTCCTGAGCAGGAACTATTTCTGGCAGAGGTTGGCTTGATTTATGATCTATACAAGCTTTAATTTGCTGAGGGTCGCCAACTAGCAATACTTTGACACCATAAGCTTCTTGGGCCTTGATTGCTCCCTCAACAATTTCTGATGGAGCATGGTCCCCACCCATAGCGTCAATTGCAATTCGTATAGGTATTATTCCCATTTATCACAGTTAGAGAAACCTTTAAAATTCTATCAGTTAATTGATTATTTATTGACTTTCTTGCTTGAGAAAAGTAGCTTTAATTTTTAGGGCTTGCTCATTAAATATTAAAGCATTGACAAATAAAGGCTTTAGACTTTTTTGGCCTTTAAAAAGTGCCTGGTTAAAGACTTGTTCAGCAAACCCTATGTATATGTGCTTCATCAGGACTTACGCAAATTTATCTTGAACACCCCATATGTAGGGACGAATGGCATTCACCCTGATCCTCGTGTAGTACCCTTGCCTAAGTCCTGTTCATATTACATTATCGAATATTTTTTTCATCTCCTTAGAGCACCGAGTGTGAAGAAAGTTTTCTAGTGTGAAGAAAGTTTTCTATAATAGAATTTATGCATAAACACTATTGGTAGGGTGTGTTTTGCTGACGCCAAGCGGAGCGAACGCTTCGCGACTTGAATTGCGCACTTCCTAACAGACCAAGGCTCTATATAGGGCTTGCTGATTAAATATTAAAGCATTGACACATAAAGGCTTCAGGATTTTTAGGAGGGAAAAAAGTGTCTAGTTTTCGGTCCTGAGAGCTCAAAAAGTTAGTATTTTAGGTGCTCCCTAGGCATAAAAATCAAGGTACAAATGTATCCGACTACCTCCTCTATCAATTCCACTCTCCTCTGCAGGGACATTGCATAACAAAAATGCGTTTTCCTGACGGAATGCTGCGCAAACATGTCGCGTAGCGTTAGCGGAGCTTTGCGTTAGCAAAACGTCCCTACATCTCCTCCTGAAAAATATTAGGGGTTGTTTCCCTACTCCTGAAAAAGACTTTTTCAGCAAGCTCTATATATAGTAGGTTTGCGTAAGTCCTGTATAATAGAAAAGTTGGGAAAACATTGAATTAAGTTATGTGGGAATTGTTCAGCTACGGATTTATACATCTGTGGTTAGAAATGGCAGGAATACAAACTATTGGACAGAACACTGTAACTATACTCAAATGGCAAGCAGGTCTACCTGAATTAGTTTCCCCTGAAAATTCAGATGAAATATTGACCTTAAAAGTAGATGAATACTTAGAAGGCTTAAAAACAAAAGGATTACTAACTGCGAATACTCAGGGTATCTGGATCCAGTCAGAACTAAGATCTCTAAATAGTCATGAAGGGACAACTCCCATTCCCGGTGCTTCTTTAACCAAAATTGCTACATCTTTAGCTGCACTTGAAACTTGGGGACCACAACATCAATTTGAAACCTTGATTAGTATTACAGGTCCAATTACCAATGGTATCTTGCAAGGAGATTTAGTAATTAATGGTGGTAGTGACCCTTATTTTGTCTGGGAAGAAGCGATCGCCTTGGGTAATGCTATACAAAAATTGCCTATTAATCAGGTGAGAGGCAACTTAGTTATAGTAGGTGATTTTTGGATGAACAATCAGTATGACCGTTTAGTAGCTGGCAAGTTATTGCAAGAAGGTATAAATTCAGCAACTTGGTCTAGAAATGTCAGAAGTATCTATAACCAAATGCCGCGAGGAACACCGATGCCGAAAGTAGCAATCACTGGTTCTGTGATATCCCAAAAATCTGTATCTAAGAAAAAACCTATTATTAGACATAAGTCATTACGGTTAGTGCATATTCTCAAAAAAATGAATGTAGAAAGTAACAATAATTTAGCTGAGACATTGGCGAAAAATTTGGGAGGAGCAAAAGTTGTGCAACAAAAAGCTGCTTGGAGTGCTGGGGTGCCCAAAGCAGAAATAAAATTAGTTAATGGTTCTGGGTTGGGAATAGAGAATAAGATTTCCCCAAGAGCTGTAACTGCAATGTTCATAGCTATTCAAAGGTGTCTGCAAACTTCTCAGTGGGTTATTAGCGATCTATTTCCGGTATCTAATTACGATACGGGAACTTTAACTGATCAGTCAAGAAATATTCCTCGGGGAGCGGTGGTAAAAACTGGCACTTTAAATGATGTCGTTGCTTTAGCGGGAGTTTTTCCAACGCGGGACAAGGGTTTAGTTTGGTTTACAACAATTAACCGCAGTCCTTACTGGGAGGAAATACGAGCCGAGCAAGATAAATTTTTGCAACAACTAGTTGGTAGGTGGGGAGCAAGAACACCACCTAGAGCTATTATTCCTAAAATTAATGGTGATCGCTTAGACTTGGGAAACACTCAAAGAAATCATTTTCTTTCAGGAAATTAATTATGAGGAAAATTCTCAGTAAAAGATTGCAAACAGATGATAAATTCAACTATAATACCAAATTCGATCCATAAAAAGCTACTTTGTCTAAATCCTTCTAGCCCTCTTGCCTTCTGCCTTACTTTTTTAATAAGTTTCTTATATACAGGACCTATGCAAAGACACTAATTGTAGTGTAAATATCTCAAATAATTAGGGCTTACTGATTAAATATTAAAGGATTGATACATAAAGATTTCAGGATTTTTAGGAGGGAAAAAAGAGTCTAGTTTTCGGTCCTGAGTGCTCAAAAAATTAGTATTTTGGGCGTTCCCTAGGCAGAAAAATCAAGGTACAAATATATCCGACTACCTCCTCTCTCAATTTTTCGTTCCTCTGTAGGGACGTTTCGCTACCCGATATGAACGCATTTTTGTTATGCAACCTCCCTACATCTCCTCCTGGAGGATATTAGGGGTTGGTCCCCTACTCCTGAAAAAGACTTTTTCAGCAAGCCCTAATTATTAAAAATATACCATATTATAGAGGCAATACGTAAGTCCTGATATAAAAGGAGTTTAATATCATACCAAAATTCGCCAACATGATCTTGTAAAACTGTACGCTTTTATTTAGCTTTAACTTCTTTATAATGGTCTCATGGCGTCGAAAGTGTTACTGAAAATTTGTTGACATTTGGGACAATAATATCCTTGACTTCTTTGGTAGTTCTAAAGATGTAAGGATGTGGGTTAGTAAATCTTATGCTTTTTCATAGGACCTTAATTCTTACACTTTCGGAGTTTATTTTAAGTTTTTGAATTGCTACAAATTATTTAGGAATGCATTACCCCAAACTGGATTTTAGTATGAAACCTTATTTTCTAGTAAATATACGGAGGAAGTAAGCAATGTCATTAAGTAGAGAACAGTTTGAACGTATTGAACAGGAAGAGTTAACTCCTATTCCAAAAAGAATTTTAAATAGAATACTAAATGGTAAAACAAATCAGGAGATCAGAAAAGATGAAACAGTTTGGTACAATCTGGATATATGTGAATATCTAGATATACATAAATGTGATAACATCAAACAAATAGTCGAACAGATAAAAAAAGAAATTGAGAAACTAGAAGCTCAAAAAGAAAAAAATGATAATCAACTAAAAAAACTAAAAAAACTCAAATCAGAGGTGCAAGATTTATATAACTTCCGAAAATCTTCATCTGGAAAAAGCAAACCTTTACTTAGCAAACATTTACGAGCTATATGCGATAAATTTCGCATCAAAAGCACCAGAAATATAGAAGATGATTTACTCAAAGTAATGAAATATTTCGTTGGCTATAAACAAGATAAGATTTCCTCTGCAGCTAGAGCCAGGTTTGAATTATTAGGTCGCATTCCCTACCCAGGTGGTTCTATTCCAACTTATTCTCTCTATTATCAATATAGATATTATAACCAAAATGATTATTTAGAAAACAAATGTTTAAGTCAGATTGAGAATGCAGGTAAGGAAGCTATATTAATTCGGATTAAAGGCCCTCATTTAATGGGTAAAACATCTTTCAAGAACAGGTTATTAAATAATAAATTAGCTTCGAATAATCAATTGGAAGTAGTGGATATTGATTTAGCAGAACATTTTAGGATTTTCCAAAAGGAAAAGTCTAAAATTTACCATTGGTTTTGCAGTGAACTTTGTCAACAGTTGGGGTTAAATGCAGAAGATATATTTCAAAGATGGGGACAAGCAATAGAAAGTGTTTCTGATTGTACATTATTTGTCGAAAAGTACATATTGTCCGAGATTGCCCAGCCTATTTTATTGAGTTTTGATAATTTCCATAAAATATTTGAATCTTCAAATTTTTCTGAGTTTTCAAGCTTATTGCGTAGTTGGCACGATAACAAAGCCAAAAATAATGATAAATGGAGAAACTTAGTATTGATTTTAACTTATTCAACATCCGATTATCCAAGATTTAATATTAATCAATCTCCCTTATTTAATTTAGGACAAGGTTGGAATTTAGGTGATTTTAATTATCAAGAAATTCAGGAATTATCAGACAAGCATCAATTAGATTGGGGAGTTGAACAAGTTGAAAAATTGATGTCTTTTTTCGGAGGAAATCCATATTTGATCAGACTAGCTTTGTATCATGTTGCAGTCGAAGGAATGTCTTTAGATACAGTTTTAGCAAAAGCAACCACAAATGAGGGTATTTATAAAGATCATTTGATGCAACTTTACAACATTGTTAATGACGCTAGATTAACAGATGACTTAAGAAAAATAGTTAATAATCAAGATTATATTAAGTTAGATTCCCCAATATCAAACTTTCATTTATATAGTGCAGGTTTAGTTATCCAGAATAATAACAAGGTTAAACCTCGGTGTCGTTTATATCGTGATTATTTTGCTGATATTTTGCAATAGATAAGGTTTGTTGCATAAAAGACAAAAGTTGAATACTTACTTACAGCGCTTTCCGTTGTGATCAGATACACCCACGCGGGCAAGATGCCCGCACTACAGGATTTTTACCATCTACCCTCTACATCATTTGCCCGAAATCTGCATTCTTTTGGATATAGGGCATTTAAGCAAAATTGTAAACCTCGCCTAATTTTATGTGAACAAGACTTACCCACGGGCAGTACAGGAGGGTGAGGACGAATGGCATTCGCCCCTACATATGGCGTTTTCAAGGTTAATTGGCGTAAGCCCTGATGAAATAACAGTAAGCTGTTAAGCATTTAAACCGCATATGTGTTTTGTGCCTAGCTAATAATTATACCTTCGTCAATTATGACTTCTGAATTATGACTTTTGGCTTGCTAATAAGTATTTTAAATGCTTATTAGCTTATAAGGAATTCTGCTTGACAAAATGTGTAATTAATTTTGTTTACCTGCTTATATGGTTTAAGAAGTTAGGCAAAAAAAATTCAAGAAACTTTACAAAAATAAATTGAATAATTACTCAAATTTAGCTATTATTATTAATGCTAAGAGCAAAATGTAAACTATAAAGCTAGAGTTCAAATTAAATAATTATTAAATAATAAAGAAGGAACTAGTCTGGTAAAAGATACCGGTTACTCTCTCTTCTTTGATAATTATACTTGATCTTTGTACAATTAAATTAGAGCATGATGAAATCAAGTGCCCATTTAAAAATAGAGAACTATTATGTTTATCCCATAATATCTAATCATAAATTATCCATTAGTGTAGCAGATTTTGGAGCTTATGAGTTAAAAGCAATATTAACTTCTCAATCCCAATGGTATGGGTAAAGAATAGATATTATTAACCAATGGTTTTCCTGAAGTAAAAACTATTATAAATGTGCAAAAAAAAAAGGAAGATTTAAGACTATAAGATAGAATGTATGAATATTTATCTTGTGGGTTAAAAATTGACCGTGATTTGAGTGCTTCAATACATTTAGCTCATAGAACAGATAAGGTGATTTGATATTGGCAAAAATAGGGTGGGTTGCACCCTAATGGACACCTGTGGAGAGTATATCGGCTCTTGGAGCTGGTTTGAAGCAGGAAGCAAACACTATAAGATAACTCTGGGTAAGTTTTGCGTAACGGTTATCTGCGTTGGTGAAGCAAGTGAGACAGCTATATTATCAATATTGTCCCTATGCTTTTACAGCGCTTTTCAGATTGATGACCTCATATCATAATCAAAACCCTGTAGGGGCGAACCGCTATTCGCCCCTGTTGTTCTCTGCGGAAATAAAAACCGCTGTAAATTAATTTGATTAGACATAAATAATGACAGAAAATTTTTATCATGTTGGTGGAACTATTCCTTTTAATAAACAAGAGGTTTATGTATCTAGGAAAGCTGATGATGATTTACTTGAATCCTTAAAAAATGGTCAGTTTTCCTATGTATTTAATTCTAGACAGATGGGTAAAAGTTCTTTAATCGTTAATCTTAAAGAAGAATTAAGAGAAAATAAAGATATTTTATGTATTGATTATAGTCTTCAAAATAGACCCAAAGATGAATCAGATTTGTATAAAAATCTTATACAAGAGATAGGTCGTAAATTTTTAGAGATTAATACAAATAAAACTCTTAATGTCATAAATTTTATACCTATTTCTCAAGACAGAAAAATTGGATGTAGTGATTTAACAGAATTTTTCCAAAAACTTTTGTCATCTAATAAAAAAATAGAAATTATAATTTTTATTGATGAAATTGATGGGTTGTTGAACTTTACTTGGAGAGATAACTTTTTTGAATTGATTCGAACCTATTCTGAATACAAAGCTCATTCTAATAAACAAGAATATAGGAGACTGACTTTTTGTTTATTAGGAGTTGCTACACCATCTAATTTAGTTCAAAATAATGGCAATAGTCCTTTTAATATTCAGTGTAAACGTATTGAATTAGAAGGTCTTAAAAGTCATGAATGTTCTAACTTAGCAGCAGGATTAAAAAATGTTGCTGTTAAACCAGAGTTACTGATGAAATGGATTATTGATTGGACTGGGGGACAGCCTTTTTTAACACAAAAAGTATGTCAGTTAGTAGTAACATCTAATTTGAAATTTTCTCAAGAAGAAAGAGAAAAAATCAAACTTGATAATTTACTACAAGAAAAAATAATTGAAAATGGATTAAGTGAAGAAAAAGACGATCCTGAACACTTAAGAACTATTAGAAACCGTCTTAGAGAAGAAAAGCAAGGACACCTTTTATTACATCTATATCAAAGGATATTAAATGAAAGTAGAATTGAGTTCAAAGATGATTATGTTTACCAAAAATTGAAATTGTTAGGATTGGTTGTGAAAAAAGATGGTTATTTAGAAGTATTTAATGAAATCTATAAAAGGATATTTAATCAAGGTTGGATAACAGAGGAACTCGACAATATAGCAGTCCTAAATGATATTAGAGAAAGTATTATATGTAGTAAAATTAGGTAAGAAATGAGAACCAAATAAAGCCGGAGAAAATTAATTACGCTCAAGAGATTTCCCAAGCAAAAACTACAAATTTCCGATATTAGTTAATTTACGTTTCTAAGCTAAATAATTGCACTTTTCCATGATACATCATTGATCTTCAAAATCATTCAGGATTAGTATATGAGACCCATAGAATACCAAGAAAAATAGCTACTTGGGCAATCTCAATATTCAAAACAGAACACAGAAATAAATCTTGGTTGTTGTAGGATAAAGATTTATAATATCCTTCACTTCATCGTGTTAATTACTTAATACTTAATAATTAACAAACTAATAGACCGACAAAACGATTGGATATTTCAATGTTTTCAGTCGATTCATTTATTGATTAATTCTGGATTTAAGAGTATATCTAATCTCACTCCGGAGCGTTTAGAATTATTGAATTTTTTTCCTCCAAGTTGTCAAAGATACTATCTACTCAGTTGAGAAACTTGAGATGAAAACAGGTAGAGGGCCAAAATAATCAACGATTGAATAGTAGTAGAATAAATCCCTTGGCAATTAGTGCGATCGCTCAAGTGATAGAGAAACTTTGGCAATTTTTGAATTGGTCATTGGTAAATTCCGGCAACTGATACCATTCTATTGAGAAAGCGATCGTCTCCTAGCCCATATTTTAAGTATAAATACTTACTCAACTTTCCCCCTCTTTCTGTGCTACATTTTGTCGTGCGGAATGTGGGTTTAATCCCCCACTGAACTAGAGTTCAGTGGCTACTGTGGGTTTAATCCCCCACTGAACTAGAGTTCAGTGGCTACCATTCAGGAGGGGTCACAATTACCTAGCATTAATACCTGACGAATAACGGGAAGTGCTCTATCACTTAATCCAAGGTTGCTCCCAAGAGCTGCCACCAACTTCTAAACCACATAGATCGCTACGCGCCTCCAAAATTAACTTTGAATAACTACCCCTAACTTCTCTTAACTTCAAAGTTAAATGACCATGCATAGTATCTCGGCACAAAAATATTAATCCCTGTTCTGATGGTGCCCGCAAAAGTGTACCAGAATGATTTGTAGTTGCACTCAACTCTACCTCAAATAAATCATTTTTTGCCTGTATTTGCCATTCTCCCCAAGGCTGAATTTGCCAATATACTTCAGAGTTCCACGGTACGAACTCATAAAATTTACCTTGGTAATGAATACCTACCAGCGCCACTTTTTCCATCCACCACAATACTCCTCGCTTACCACCACCAGCAGTTAAAGCTAAATCTGATGCATCATAGAAACTGTTGCAGTTAAGCCAAAACCACTTTTTGGGAAATGCGCCACCCCAATTTTTTTCACTATACGCTGGTGCATTAGTAAACTTGTAGATACACCCATTCCATTCTATCCAACCAGTAGCCAGACCATGAGCCATTAATATTTGCCATCCCGGCTCAAAAATTGGTAAAAATGATAGCCCACCTGCAGTTGACTGTTGTATTGCATCTGGGTTTCCCCAACCATAGATAGGTTGTGTTTTATATTGCCAACGACAATAATTATTTGTTCCTGGATCCCAGATAACCCCTTGATGCCAGGTGGCAGTAGCTTGATACCCTTGTTTTATTTTATACTCAAATACTTGTGGATCTAAATAGCCAACTGGACTTGTTAAATTTGTTTGTCCCCAATGACCTAATTCTAGAACCCCTGGAGCTGCCCAAAATTTTTTGACATCTGGGAAGGTACGACAAAGATATTCGTCATTAGGGCCAAGAATTTGAGCGCCACCACCACTATTAGGTTTACCACCGATAGGATCTTCTATAGAATACATGAAGGCGAAGGTTTGTTTTTCTTCTGGTAGGGTGACTCGATAATACCAGCCTTCAAAGAAACGGCGATCGCTACCATCCCAGTGATATCCAGTATGGGGTGTTTGTAGAGAATATGTTTTCACAACTGCTTAGTAATTTTGTAGAAATGATTAAGATTTTTTGGACTCAGGTTACAATCTCATTATTTTGGTAATATTGGTAATATTGTTTAATCGCATCCATAAGAGAGTTTAAAGACATTATTGAGGAATAATTTCTGTGACTACATTACTATTATCACCTTGAATAATAACTGTCTCATTTTTTAGCTGCCCTACTGCTCGAGGGCCTCTAACATTAAATGGTGGATCAACTTGACGATAAAATACATTACCTTCTGCTTCAAAAGTTTGATTATTTGAATACCAAGTTAAGCGATCGCTATTTAATTGAGCTTGATTTTGTTGCCCAACACCAACCACATCTCCCGATAAAACAAAAGTATTTTTCTGAAAATTGCCTTGACCTTTATTTGCTTGTAAAACTACTTTTTCTCCTTGTTCTAATACTGTTATAGGTCCTGGTGAATCTATCAAACCTTGTGGCATATTCCAAATCATCAAATCACTACTTATTTGTATTTTTGGATTAGTTCGGAGTAACTGTACATTTTTTTTCATAGTAGCTATTTGACTTTCTAAGTTAAAATCTGATTCTTCACCATAAGCTATGCCAATAACTTGTTTATCTTTTAACTCTTCTATTTTTATTAATTTATTAGCAATCAATTTTTTTTTATCTATCTCCCAAAATAATTGATCGGTTTGAATTTTGAGCACAGGTTCTTTGAACATAGCCACTACTTGACCATAAAACTCTATTCTGTTTTCTAGGCTAATAACTTTTGCCATTTGAGCTGATGCTTGTAGTTGTTCATTACTACCTATTATATTATTGCGAACAATAATGATTCCTGGTTCAGTTAACCATTCTAACTGTTGTCCTCTAATAATTATTTGATTTTGGATGTCATATACTTCTATTTCTTCTATAAGCAAAATTTTGTTTTCATCTTGATATATTTCTCCTTGCAATGCAGTAATTTTATAGGCTAATTTTCCATCTCGAAATAATTCACTTTTAGGCTTAATAACTTTAACTAATTCTTGATTTTTTACATAGGAAGCTCGTTTAGATTTGACCCGCCACAACATTTGACCTGCTTCAGATATTTCTTCAAGAGTAACGTCATTTAATATTAAATCACTTTCTATGATTTCATTGGCAATTGTTTGTTCAGAAATATTTGCTTGACCTTGATTTTTTTTATTACAAGCGGTTATTCCTAGAAATAAAGTTACGAAGATAGATAAAAGTATTGATGAATTTTGAAAATAAGAAAAATAATTATTTGGTGTTTTCATAAAAAGCTTATTATAATCATATAATCTTTCTCAAGAGACTTCCTTATAGAAATTTGAAACAAAGACCAGAAAAGATGGGCAGTAGAATAGAGAACAAGCAAAAAATATTTAATCTATGGTTCATTTTAACCAAGTATTTTTGTGTGGCCAGTTAAGAAGACAACCCTTATTACTTACTAAGACGCATGTGAAATGCTTATTAGCTTATTTAATCACTTATACCACATATAATCACCTAATATACTGTATTTCATCATTTTTTAGCACTTTCCTCAAGATTTAACACCACTTAAAGTAATGTATCATCAGGATACTATATTTATTTAGCTAGCCCTACTTCACTTATGAAAGATTAGTATATTCAAATAAAAATAAAGGAAAGTTTTTGATCATAAGCACAAAATTTTCCAGGTTTTAGATGGATAATGCTTAGTTTTTCAAACTTTCCTTTTAATGAGTAACATTTAAATTTTGCTTTAACGTACCTCTCAAATCAAGATCACAAGATATTCTGGGTATTAATCCGCTAATTTCAATAAAAATTAACACTACTCTTACATTGATTACTATTCTAAAATTTGCCAATGGTTCTAAGTTAAACTAGAAGCCAATATTATTTTAATCATGTTCATCCATTAAACCTATCACTGATAGAGGACGATAGGTATAGCTAGGAGATTTAGAAGTTTTTTGGATATCCTCTTTAATTTGCTCCAAGTCTATATAACGATCTGAAACATTAATTAAACTATCACTAGTCATAGCTCTAAGACTAACAACTTCAACCCTAACACCTCTATAACTAACAGCATCTACAGCATAAGCTAAATCTCCATCTCCACTAACTAATATAGCAGTATCATAAGACCCAACCAAAGCCATCATATCAACAGCAATTTCTACATCGAGATTAGCTTTTTTAGAACCATCAGGTAATTGTACTAATTCTTTAGAAATAACGCGATAACCATTACGGCGCATCCACAGCAAAAATCCTTGCTGTTTTTCATTAGTACGATCTACTCCTGTGTAGAAAAAAGAACGTAGGAGGCGAGAATCTCCAATCAGACAACAAAGAAGTTTTGTATAATCTATCTCAATTCCTAGCTGTAAAGCAGCATAGAATAAGTTAGACCCATCAATAAAAATGGCTACTCTGCCACGATTTTCTAGAACTTGTTCTGGTGTAAATATTTCATGACACTCTATTTGTATTTGTTGATGATTCAACATTGTTTTTAACCTCAGTTTTTTATAAAATAAAGAAATTTAATTCTTAATTAGAGATAGTTTGTAACAGAAAAAAAGCTATGCCATCCAACAACAAAAAAGAGTACGATTATCTTTTAAGTAATAGTTTATATTAATTATAGTCTTTGAAAAATAGGTTGAGGTTTCCCCAAAATTTGATTTCTTGGTAGAGCACCCCAACTTGCTTGTTTAACAAAAATTTCTGAACTCTTAATTACTGATTTATCATTAAAATCATTTGATAAGCCTAGTTGCTGATAGATAGCATTGCTAATATTAGGAATAATGGGTGATAAAAGATAGGCTGCTAATCTAACAGACTCCAAGACAGAATATAAAACTTTTGCTAAGGCTTCTAATTGACCCTGTTTATATAAACTCCAGGGAGCAGTTTCGTCTATATATTTATTGCAGTTTCTAACTAAAATCAATACAGCTTCACAAACTTGACTAAAAACTAAAGAGCCATAAGTTTGAGTAACTTCTTCGCCCAAGCTAATGCCTATTGTTTTGAGTGGATGAGTAACTTCTACTTCCTCCCCATCAATATTAGGAATTTGACCATTAAAGTATTTATGAGCCATTTTCAGGGTACGATTCAGTAAATTACCCAAGTCATTTGCTAAGTCAGCATTTAGGACATTGATAAAGCGAGTTTCATTAAAATCGCCATCAACTCCAAATTCGATTTCTTTGAGAAAATAGTAACGAACTGCATCAGATCCGTATTTTTCGATTAATTTAAAAGGATCTAAAGTGTTTTTTAGGGATTTACCCATCTTCTTACCATCTTTGGTCAAAAATCCATGTCCAAATACACGTTTAGGTAGAGGTAAATTTGCTGACATTAACATTGCTGGCCAATAAACAGCATGAAAACGTAATATATCTTTCCCAATGAGGTGCAGATTAATCGGCCACCATTTTAATAAAGCATTCTCTAGGGTAGGTTCACTATCAGGATCTAAAAGAGCTGTAACATAACCTAATAGAGCATCAAACCAAACATAGATAGTATGATTAGAGTCAATAGGTAGTTGAAAGCCCCAATTAACATTAACTCTAGAGATTGAAAAGTCTTGTAACCCTTTGTTAACAAAGCTTAAGACTTCATTCCGACGGCTCTGGGGTTGAATAAATTCTGGCTTTTCTTGGTAGAAAGCTTGTAGTTGTTCCTGATACTTGGAGAGACGAAAGAAGTAGTTTTCCTCATCGCGCCATTCTACTTTTTGGTTAGTGTGAATAGGACAATATTTATCTTCCCCAAGTTCGCGCTCTTCTTTAAACTCTTCACAAGATACGCAATACCATCCTTGTTGCTGACTTAAGTAGATATCGTCTTGTTCCCAAACTCTTTGGAAAAATTCCTTGACAATTTCTTGGTGGTTAGATGCGGTAGTACGAATAAAACGATCATACTGAATATTTAGTTTTTGCCAGAGAGATTCAAATCCTTTAAATACTAAGTCGCAATGTTCTTTAGGGTATCTTCCTTTGCTTTGAGCTGTTCTTTCAATTTTCTGGCCATGCTCATCTGTACCAGTAATCATCAAAACTGATCTACCTTGTAGTCTGTGAAAACGAGCTATCGTATCAGCAGCAATAGTTGTATAAGCACTACCTATATGTGGTAAATCGTTAACGTAATAAAGGGGAGTTGTAATTGCAAAGGTATTTCTATTTGTATATGTGTTTGTCATGGAAAATCAGACTTAAATATTTTTGATTTGAACTAGCAATGGTAATATCATAATGGTTGAGTAGTATTGACATATTTTCCTTTACTGCTTGAATTGATTACTTATTCACTAACCGTCGATATTCAGCTAGCTTCCATTCAGTTTTTCCTAGATCATGCTACTTAAAAAGGTTTTGAATATATTCAAGTAGCTACTAAGGACCAATTTCATTAATAAGTGGCACTACTTAACTTGAGAATTCTTATTAGAGACTAATTCCTCCTTCGGTGTAATAATCAGTTGATAACTCATAGCTGATAGTTAACCAGTGACGCCTTAACACTGACTTCAGTAATTTTACTATTATTATATTGGCAGCAAACAATAACCCATACCTTAACATTAATACAGTAATGCTATTATGTTTTTCTGATAAAATTTCTCAAAGAAAATTTAACTTTTGTGATTTTAATATTAAGTGCCTAGGCAAAATTAATTACCTAGTTTTATTAACAAATTACAATAAATATATAACTTTCAGCTTGAAAGTATAGTCATTTTAATTTAGATTGAGACAACTATATTCTTGCTATGACTAAGTTTCAGCAGAAAAAGTGTTTCATTTTTATTTGAAATAACTATATGTATAATTAATTTTGCACAACTACTTATATTTATTTAAACTATAGATTTGAATCTTTAGTGAGAATCAAAATGGGGAGCAAACCAACTCAGGAAATAGTGAGAATATTTCCAGAAGGTTCTGCATAGATGGTAGAACGCTACACTTAAGGTAAAAGTCTATCCCTCCCTTACGAAGCAAGGAGGGAAGGGAAAAGTCAAAAATAATCTATGACCAAGTTTGATAGTTTAGAAATACCCCCGTCCTTTGCTTCAATTGTGATAAGATTTATTAATCCTAAATTTGATTGGTAATTTTTGATTCTATGATTTACTCATTTATAAGTTGAATGATAACTTGCTCAGATATATCAACTATTAGTCATTAATTTATCAATCATTACTAACTTTTATCTGTATTCACAATTATGCAAGTGGCAAGTAGTAAAATTAGTTTTTTAAGGCCAACCCCCTTTCAACCTGAATTACCTCTGTTTGTTTTCCTATCTGGTATGGACGGTACAGGTAAATTATTACGACCACAACTCTCCAGCTTATCAACTACTTTCGATATTCGGTGTCTCAGTATCCCACAAAATGATTTATCGACTTGGACTCAATTATTGCAGAGAACAATAAACTTAATTAAAATTGAACAGAAAGCAGCACCCAAAAGACATATTTATTTATGTGGAGAATCTTTTGGAGGATGTTTAGCACTAAAAGTGGCCTTAAATGCTCCTGAATTATTGGACAAACTAATTTTAGTTAATTCAGCTACTTCATTTAGTCAAAAACCTATAGTTAAATACGGTTCATATCTCACCCAATATCTACCAACCTATTTATATAGATTATCTGTAATAGCAACTTTACCCTTTTTAGGAGCTTTGGATCGGATAAAGCCAGAGGAGCGTCAAGCACTACTCAAAGCTATGCAGTCAGTTTCTCAACAGACTGCCATCTGGAGGTTAGAGTTAATGCGCTCATTTCAGGTAAGGAAAAATCAACTAAAAAATTTCCCAAAGTCTACATTAATTATTGCTAGTGCTGCCGACCGACTTTTACCTTCTGCATCACAAGCTAAGTTTTTAGTAAAGTATTTGCCCAAAGCTGAAATGGTTATTCTACCTAATAGTGGCCATGCCTGCTTGCTAGAAGCAGACATAGACCTTTGTGAAATTATTCGAGGCCAATGGGGCAGTAATTTAGTGGAATTAGGAAGAGATCAAGTATATACTACATTAAATGTCTAGTTTAAACTCAGCCACTTTTGAGCATTCAGACGTTGAATTACACCGAACACCAATAACTTCAGAGTAATTTTACGTTCATCAATTAAAAAAGGTTCTAAAGTAGCAGGTTGAGCTCCATTATCAGCACAGGAGAAAGCTCTAGGGCCTTTAATATCCTTTTTGAGGAAATAGATATTGAACTGACGCTGGCCTTTTTTAAACTTACCCACAACTTGCCAACATTCTTGAGATGAACCAAAGCTAATCATAGGTAGTTTTTGCTTGACTAGGTTTAGATGAATATCGTCAATACCTTGCTGAGTCAGAGCTTTTTGTAAAGCTGGCAAATAATCTTGCTGCATAAACTCAGCAAAAGGCTTATTTTCGACAGCGGGGGGCTTTTCTGGTTTGACCTTCCCTGCAGCAGTCTTAGTTTCAGTTTTTTTAGCTTCTTGTTCTTCTACCATAAATACTTCCTTGCTTAAATTTCTGCATAAGCTCGTTCTACTAAACGACGAGCCAGGGTTTGAACCCCTGTATGTTCATAATAATTAGTACTCATATCTAGGAATGCAGCTAAATAGTCCAATTTATCATCGCTAAATTCTACGAAACTTTGCAAGCTATTGGCTACGTTTGTTGGTGTAATGCCGCGATCGCTGACAAAATCTCCCATCCAACTAGAAACAGAACCAAAGGCTTCCCCAATAAAGCCCAACTTACTATCTTTATTATCCCCTGGAATAGCTTCTTCAATTCCCCGGAAGCCTTGGTTTTCTTCTAAGTCCGAGGTAGAAAGTCCTTCTATCCAGTTAGCGGCGGCACCTAGAAAATCTGGCCCTAAAGGAATTAAACCATCAAAACAAACTAAGGCTGCTAAGCGCATTAAAGATTCTCCACTATAATCTCCTAGAGCGCCGACAAAATCACCAATACTATCTCCAGGAATGCCATTGATGGAACAAAAACCTAATAGTTCCGCAACTACTTTGAGAGATAAATCAATAGTTTGGGCTTTTCCCGGTTTAGGAGTCAGGCTAGTTAATAAACCTCCGAGCAAAGGTATTTTATCTCCAACCATATTAGCTAAAGAAGCCGCACCTAAAGCACGACCTGCTCCACTAACAGTTTGATAAAGCCATAAGGCCCTTTGATATCCTTGAGCTTTGTCATTGAACAGAATTACAGCTCGATCACCTATTTGCTGAATTAGCTCTTCGTCATCTTCTCCTGTTACAGTGCGGATGGTATTTTCAAATCCTACCAAGTTATCCCACTCTCCTGGAACAACGAAGTCTAAAGCACGTAAAGCTTTAATTGTAATATTGTCACTGGGCAGTTCATCTACTAATTCAAAGATGGGCTTACTCATTTAAGGCTCCTTAATTTCATTTATCAGTTATCAGTACCTCTGGCTGAAACCGGAGGTTTTAAGTCTGAGATTTCCTTTTTTATCCTCTTGAAAGGAGAGGCTATTGACTTTATTTCTTGGTCAAAAGTTAAAAGTGAATAGAGGAAGACACTTTTTTTTCAGGGTTGAGACAAGATTTTGTGATTAGAGACTAGCTAGACCACTCAGATTAAATTTTTTTAGCCATGCTTCGCGATCGCTGGCAGTAAATGAGGAATCTTTTGATTGAGCTTTTACCTGAAAACGATTATTTACTAACACTGCAGTCGTTGTTTTACCTTGTTCTACTGCTGGATATCCTCCGATTTTTTTGCTGCTATTTTGGAATTTTTTGGTGGCAGTGGAAGAAGCTGAGATGTCATTGATAGACATAACTGCTACTTCTTTACCATCTTTTTTCAGGCTTGCCTGAGCAAAGCCTTTTTTCTCTTGAGCATAATTTAGTTTATATTCGCTACTTGATGATGGGAAGTATTCGTTTAAATTACCACCTGATAGTTGTTTAGCTTTAGAGGGACGTTCTGTTTTGCTTTGTTGTTGGGCCTGGTCAAAACGACTAGGTTCTTTAGCCTTACCACAAGCAGATATTAGCAATAATAAGCAGAGCAAGACTGGGGCTAGTGGTTTACCTAATCGACGACTAATTTTCATGCTATCTCTCCTGATAAATTTGAGATGTCTCTTATCAATTTTCCCTTAAAATTGCACAAATTGCTTCTATCAAGGAAAAATATCAAGGACGAAAACTGGTTGTTATAGCAGGCCGCATTGATTATGTTAAAGGCAACCCTCGAATGTTGGAAACTGTTGAGCGTCTGCTGAAAATGTAGGAGCAGCTGCAATGAATTATGTAGAAGTGACTGATTTACAAAGGGAAAATAATCGAATTTATGCAGTTAATTGTCAAGATTTTTAGACTGGAGTAGAATTTGAAATTAAGTGTAGAAATTAAACAGTAATTGTTAATACTTCTGGCCCATAATCAGTAGACAAAATTTTAAATTCTGCCAAGACAAATAGTACAATAGATACCATTAGAAAAACCAAAAAAATTGTTGCTACAAAACGTAGTCATATTATTATCAATTCATTTCAGCTGGCACCCAATACTAACTTATAAGTCTGAATATACTTAAACTTTGGTAGATATTGCTTGTCATCATACTAGTTTAGCAATGAAAGTAAATTCTGCTTTAGATTTACTGCCTATATTAACGGATATTTTGACTTGTTATTGTAGTTTTAGTTATAAAAGGCGTGACAAAGAAGTTAAATATTATCGTCAATTTATGGAACAAAATTGTATTTCCGATTATGTAATAGAAAGTTCTGAATATAGTCAGCAGGTATAAGTTAATGCTTAGTTTTATTGAAGTCATTTTTTTATCGTTGCTAATTGCTTTAAAATAAAAAAAATTGAAATTTTGCTAGTTAAATTTATGAAAGATAAATTGATTAAACAACACCGAATATTCTCTATGCTTCTTGTTTATAATTAATCTCCATAGTTTGAGAATAATTAACTAGTCGTTATCATGATTGTGTAATAATTTAGGTCATGCTTAGTAGATTAGATAGTACCCTTAATTTATACTTATCTACCTACTTAACTTGTATATAGAATACTTATAAATTATGATGAATAAAATATCTCAAGCTGATAAAAGAAGAAAAGTTATTATAACTTTAGAATCTGCTTATCCAATCTCAACTGACAAAGCAAATTTAGCAATTATAGGTGCAGGTGCATGGGGTTCTGCTTTAGCAAAATTGGCCAGTCATAATCAACATAAAATATATTTGTGGTCTCGTCGTTTAAATGTAAGTTTAGAACAGGCACTAAAGGATGCTGATATGATAGTTTCGGCAATTTCTATGAAAGGAGTTAATGAAACTGCTAAGAAAATTCAAAAGATTGGTTTACCACAACAAGTAATTATTGTTACTGCTACAAAAGGATTAGATCCAGAAACAACTCGTACTCCTTCTCAAATTTGGGAAGCTAATTTTCCTGATAATCCTGTGGTGGTCTTATCCGGTCCTAATTTATCACAAGAAATTAACCATCAATTACCTACTGCAACAGTAGTTGCTAGTAAAAACATAGCAGCAGTAAGAAGAGTACAAAATATTTTTGCTTCTGGCCTATTTCGAGTTTATCGTAGTTCAGATGCAATAGGTACAGAGTTAGGTGGAACTTTGAAAAATATCATTGCTATTGCTAGTGGAGTTTGTGATGGTTTGCAACTTGGCACTAATGCCAAATCAGCTTTATTAACTCGGGCTTTGATAGAAATTATTCGTATTGGTACTCATTTAGGTGGAAAAACTGAAACCTTTTTTGGATTATCTGGTTTGGGAGATATGTTGGCAACTTGTAGTAGTTCTTTGAGTAGAAATTATCGGGTTGGTTATGGTTTGGCCCAGGGAAAAAATTTGGAGGTAATTTTAGAGCAATTACCTGGTACTGCTGAAGGCATTAATACTACGAATGTTTTGATTGATATTGCTTATCGAGAGAAAATTGCTTTGCCTATTTCTCGTCAAGTTTTTTTATTGTTGAATGGTAAGATTACTCCTGAAGAAGCTGTGGGAGCTTTAATGGGAAGAGATTTAAAAGCAGAGTTTTAACTTCACAAAATCATTCTAGCAAAAAAGGCCAAAAGTGTTTTGCTGATTAGTAATTGGTTTTTAATTTTTATGTTTTGATGAAACAAATATTTGTGAATTGACTAATGAGGTTTTGTCCCATTGGCTCAATTGCTCAAGAATTTAGTTAAATTTGACACCTAGGGGATGGAGAATCCTGAAGTATCAAGAGTAGGCTATCAGCATGGACACTTATACAAATACGAGATCAGGAAATACCTGTAGGAGAAATGGAAATGCACCTTTATCTACTGTGGGTTCACAGATAAGCCTCTAGAGTTAGAATATATCGTTTTCATAACTAAAGGAAGTTACAATCGAGTCAGTAATTTAACCATTGCCTGGGTACCCTGCAATCCAACTAAATTCAATCATTCGATTGAAGACTTCTTGTCAAGTACACCGAACCTACTGGTAAAGTCTAAAATAAATATGACTAAAAAAATCAAGTCTCAAACTTCTCCTTATTAAGGGGATTAAAAAAACTTTAGTATTTCCAAGCTCTGGCTGAAGCTAGAGGTACTAATAACTAATAACTAATAACTAATAACTAATAACTAATAACTAATAACTAATAACTGAAATGACACCTTCAGAGGATTTAAATAACAATAATTTAGCACCGATAAATTTAAAAGAGCCAGAAATTAGAGCTGAGAAAGTAAGGGATATTGCTGCCCAAGACTTAGATGATCCTCAAAATTCAGAAAAAGAAGAAGATGATTATCTCAACAAAGTTCCTGATGAAGTTGAGATGTCTATATTTGAGCATCTTGAAGAGTTACGGATGCGGATATTTTATTCTTTAATAGCAGCAGTAGTAGGTATCATAGGTTGCTTCATTCTCGTTAAACCCATTGTCAAATTTCTCGAAATTCCTGCTCAGGGAGTGAAATTTCTCCAACTTGCTCCAGGAGAATACTTTTTTGTCACTATCAAAGTCGCTGCATATAGTGGTATTCTCTTAACAAGTCCCTTTATACTTTATCAAATAGTTAAATTTGTTCTACCTGGCTTAACTACTAGAGAAAGAAGATTTCTCAGACCAATTTTCTTAGCTTCTACAGTCTTATTTGCATTGGGATTGCTATTTGCTTATTTTGCCATCGTACCAGCAGCTTTGAAATTTTTTATTGGTTATGGTTTAGAAGTAGTAGAGCAAGCATGGTCAATTGAAAAATACTTTGAATTTGTATTGTTATTAATGTTTAGTACAGCATTAGCATTTCAAGTTCCGATTTTACAATTATTGTTAGGTATTGTGGGAATAGTTACTTCTCAACAAATGCTATCCAGTTGGAAATATGTATTATTAGGATCTGTAGTTTTAGGAGCTGTTTTAACTCCTTCAACTGACCCTTTAACTCAAAGTCTATTAGGTGGAGCAGTAATTGTCCTTTATCTTGCAGGTAGTTTTATTGTTAAGTTGATTGGCAAATAAAAAATACTGCCGAAAAATTGGGTCTCTATTGTCTCGTCCACAAACGGAGGGCATATAAATTGATTAAGTAGGAAGACATAAGCTATAAAATTATTGTCCCTGGTGAGCACAATCTGAGAAATTAAACTGACGTGGCGGGAAGAGTAGGATGATTATCAAGGTAGCAACATTTAATGAAACGTCAACTCATTGAAGAGCTAAGGATCACTCAGAATATTTGCCCCTTCAGGCCGGAGAGAATGTTAATAAAGCTTTAATATGGCACTATGCAAATAGAACGCGGATATTTATAAACCCTCAAACTTAGTCAGGGATTACTTCTGAATTCTGATTTCTGATTTGCCTACAGCACTATACCATCCATTCTGATGCTCTCTCACCTAAATCTAAAGGAATATTCACTACCTTGCCTAACCTTGGTTTTTCCTTTGTATTCTCAATATAATTCTTCACAGTTTCTACACTACCAAAACCGTTGATATAGATGGCTATAGCATCTAAGTGGGCTAAATATTCTGCTTCTGCCATGGGAAAAGATGCTTGTTCTAAATATTTCCACATCACCTGCACAAATATTTTGCCCTTTGTCCGTCGTAGTTGAATATCATAAGACTTACCCCACTTTGCCAATAATAATTGGTGTAATTCTTCCCCTGTCATATCCACACCTAAGATTTTCTATTGAGTTTAGTTTATCAGGACTTATGCACGGGAACTACATTGAGTGAGGGCCAATGTCATTCGCCCCTACATATAGTGTTTTCAAGGTAAATTTGCGTAAGTCCTGTTTATATATAGTCGTTTCACAATAGAATTGAGACAAGTATTTCTTGCTATGAAAGTATTTCAGGCGAAAAATAGTCTCACTCTTATTTAAAATGACTATAACAATCATGACTTATCTATTCCTGCTACATATAGTCTATTTTGGTGATTATTTGAGATACTTATACTATAATTAGTACTTGCTGATTAAATATAAAAACATTGACCAATAAAGGTCTTAGCCTTTTTTTTCGAAAAAACTACCTGGTTTTCGGTCCTTCAAGCTTATAAAGCCAGTATTTTAAGCCCTCCCATGCCAGAAAAATCAAGGGACAAATATATCTGACTACCTCCTCTATACATTCCCTGTTCTTCTGTAGAAACGCCCTTATGCAACGTCCCTACCTACTCCAGTCCATAGTCTGGGTTAGGGGTGGGTCCCCTGCTTCTTAAAAAGACTTTTTCCCCAGACCCTAAATAGGGCTTGCTGATTAAACCCAAATAATGTCGGATTCAAAATATCTGAAAAATATTTACATTTTTTAATAATTAAGAATAGAAGTTAAAACAATGTAATAATAATTATGAAACGGCCTTAAGGAAGAATTGTTCTATCTAATAGAAGATTTTCAACTTGTCTGTAGTGGCAGGCTAACGTTAATTCTAGCAGAAGTCAGGTTTCAGAAGTCAGAAGTCAGAAATTTAAATTCTTGCTGTGACTATATTTGAAGATTTGAAAATGTCCCAACAATCAAGGGCAACTGCTATTATATATTTTTGTCTGCAAATAATTCAAAATATAGAAACGTAAATTAGCAAAAAATACCCAACCTATTCATGGCTCAAGCAGAAGGAACACCAGATATACCCGATATGGGGCGTCGCCAATTTATGAATCTTCTCACCTTTGGGACTGTAACAGGAGTAGCTCTTGGAGCGCTTTACCCAGTCGTTAAGTATTTTATTCCTCCATCTAGTGGTGGAACTGGTGGTGGAGTAACAGCTAAAGACGCCCTTGGTAACGATATTATAGTCAGTGACTTTTTGGCCAGTCACAACCCTGGGGAACGAACTTTAGCCCAAGGACTTAAAGGAGACCCTACTTATTTAGTGATCGAAGGAGACCAAAGCCTAGCTAAATATGGGTTAAATGCAGTTTGTACCCACCTAGGGTGTGTTGTACCTTGGAATGGTAGTGAGAATAAATTTATTTGTCCCTGTCATGGTTCTCAGTACGACAACACAGGAAAAGTAGTGAGAGGTCCAGCACCTTTATCTCTAGCATTAGTTCATGCGAATGTTAGTAACGATAAACTGATCTTTACTCAATGGGAAGAGACAGATTTCCGCACTGGGGAAAAGCCTTGGTGGGCTTAAGAAAGTGGATAAGATTACTTCCATCTTTTGAGACTTGTTCTAAGTACTGCTATTCGTTATACCTTTGGTGGTTAATGGTAGTATGAGGTCAAATTTGTAGAAGTTTTTGATTTTTGAGAGAAGACATAAATAAGTAATGTCAAAAATAAATTTATCAACCATGTGGGATAGTTTTGTTAAGCAGATCACCAAGACAATTCTAGTAGCGATCGCATCCATATCACTATTTCTCATAAGTACCCAGGCAGCAAATGCCTATCCATTCTGGGCTCAAGAAACTGCTCCAGAAACTCCCAGAGAAGCTACAGGTAGAATTGTTTGTGCTAACTGTCACCTTGGTGCTAAACATACTGAAGTAGAAGTCCCTCAGTCTGTCCTACCAGATACAGTATTTAAAGCCATAGTCAAAGTTCCTTATGACACCAGTATTGAACAAGTATTAGAAGATGGCGAAAAAGGTGAGTTAAATGTAGGTGCTGTATTAATGTTGCCTGAAGGTTTCAAACTTGCACCAGAAGATAGAATACCTGAAGAGTGGGAAGAAGAAATTGAGGACATTGATGACTTCGAGACTTACTCTGAAGAGCAAGAAAATATTCTGATATTTGGACCAATGCCAGGGGATGAATACCAAGAAATTGTATTCCCTATCTTATCTCCAAATCCGGCAACAGATAAATCTATCCACTTTGGTAAATATGCTGTTCATGTTGGAGGCAACCGAGGCCGTGGTCAGATTTATCCAGAAGGTAATAAGAGCAATAATACTACTTATAATGCGGCTGCTAGTGGTAAGATTACTGACATTCTTTTTGAAGAATATGAAGGTAATGAAATCACCATCGAAACTGCTGATGGCGAGACTGTTGTAGATCTAATTCCTCCAGGTCCTGAACTTTTGGTTGGTGTAGGAGATACTGTTGAAAAAGGTCAAGTTATTACTAATAATCCTAATGTCGGCGGTTTTGGTCAAGCAGATACAGAAATTGTACTGCAAGATGCAAATCGAGTTAAATGGTTGCTGGCATTTTTTGCCTTGGTTATGCTAGCTCAAATTATGTTGGTTTTGAAGAAGAAACAAGTGGAGAAAGTTCAAGCTGCTGAAATGAATTTCTAGACTGTCTGAGTTTTTTCCTGAAAAATTAAAAATTAACTGATGGGGAGAAAGCATTAGGAATGAAGGTTAAACTTCATTTCTGAAGCTTTTCTTCTTCTAATAGAAACGCTATTATAGCTAACTGCTAGTTGCCAAATGATGATATAATCACCAACATTCGTCTACAAAAAATTAATCAAATATAGTGTCAATTGAGAAAAAAAATATAATAGTCGGTTCTCTAGAATGGTTTTATCGGGATGCTCAACCCGATGGCGAGACAGATAAAATACCAGTATTGTTATTACATGGGTTGCCTTCTCAAAGTCATAGTTGGACTATAATTATGCCGGAATTAGCTCAAGCAGGTTATCGGGCGATCGCTCCTGACTGGATAGGTTGTGGTTTGTCTCCTAAGCTAGACAAAAGAGATTTTTCCTACACAACAGAAGCTTTTATTAAGGCTTTAACAGAATTGATTAATAGTTTAGAAATTGAGCGTTTTTATCTAGTTGTCCAAGGATTTTTAGGTTCGGTTGGTTTACAATATGCGTTACGAAATCCAGAAAAAATTGAACGTTTAACTATTTTAAATACTCCTATTTCCACCACAGCGAAATTACCTTGGCAGATTCAACAATTAGGGTTACCTTTTGTTGGAGATATGCTGACTCAAGATCCTCTATTTGTGGATAGAACTTTAGAAAAAGGTAGTCGCTTAACGGTTACTGATGAAGATTTAGAAGTTTATCGTAGCCCTTATCTAAAAAGTTCTGCTGCTGGTAGAGCTATATTAGCAATTGTGCGAAATTTAGATTTAAAAAAATCGATGGCAGAAATTGAATCTGGCTTTAAAAAATGGCAGCAACCAACCTTAATTATTTGGGGAATAAAAGACCCTTGGTTAGATGTTCAGCAAGGGGAAAATCTAGTTAAGATTTGTCAGAATGGAAAGTTAGTGAAGTTATCAGAAGCAGCACATTATCCCCAAGAACATTGGTCAGGAAATATTATAGATGAACTCCTATTATTTTTTAGGACAACAGAAATTTAGAAACAATTTACAGTAAATTTCAAGTATACGAAGTAAAGATATTAAAAATTAAATGTTCCCAGTGTGGGCATCTTGCCCGTGATAGGTGTATCTCACTAAGGTGGACTCAAATTTTGTTACCCTGAGGAGATTAATTAGGGTTTGCTGAAAAAGTATTTTAAGGAGCACAGGGGTAGGTAGGGAGGTTGCATGGAATGTCCCTACAGAGGAACAGGGAAGGTATATAAGTATAATAAAGTTTTGTCAAAAATATAGAAAGATATGGAAAGACATTAAAATTTCAGTCAGACTAAAACTAATGAAAACTAAATTTAAGTCTATGAAATTATCTAACTAATAAAAGCTACCAGTTAGCCAATAATTTTTCTAACTTTTTTTGTACCTTTACCTGATTAATATAGGCATCTGTTTCCTTTAAAACTGCCTCTATATTTGCTTGGCGAGCATCATCCATTGCTAGTAATGGTTTCTTAAGAGGTAGTCGTAGTTGTAGACGAATATAACGTAGTTCACTGTCACTTTCCGCCCCACTTATGATTTGTTCGGCAACATATCGATGTATATCAGTGGGGGCATCCATTAATACATCTGCAATGCGCAAAGCCCATTGGAAACGTCCCCAACTTTGGACTTTTTCCCAGGGAATTGGAAATGCGGGATCTCCAGTACCGATAGATATTACTTTAATTTGCTCAATAAAGTTCCCTATAGATGTATCAGAATACTTGCCTAATAGCTTGATAGCCTCTGCTACAGCACAGGCTGCAGGATTTTGAGCACAAACCCCTCCATCAATCAATGAGTATATCCGCCCATCCTGTTCGATCCGGTGGGCCGGAAAATAACTTGGGGCTGATGTAGAAGAAAGACAAATTTCCCAGAGTGGAACTTTGGCATACCAGTGATCATGACACCAGCTTTTAAATATCACAGGACTACGGCTAATAGTATCATAGCTAGGGATAAGAATTTTTAAGGAATCCATCAATTTATTAGGATCAGGTGTAATGTCAGGAAATGTCTTCTCTCCACATTGCTCCTGAAGTATGGCCATCAAGCCTTTGTTGGAAAACTTGGGACCAAAAAAACCATATTTGAAAATTATTGGTAGTCGTTTGGGTGAGAAAAGAGATTGGTAGGGAAATATTTGCAAACCTTTCTCCATATATAGATTTAACAATTCTTTCGGGCTTTTCTCTAGTCCAATTCCTACAGCCAATGTTGATCCTGTGGAAGTACCAGCTATGAGATCAAAATGTTTTTTTAAAGGGCTACCTAACTGCTGTTCAATTTTCTGAAGAATACGAGCAGTCATAACACCTCTAATACCACCACCATCTAAGCATAAAATGCGAAAAGTCATAATTTATTGTCTCCGTATCTATTGTGCCATACTAACAATGACTAGAAGTAAGCTAAATCTAACGGGGTGATACTCAAGCTGAAATAAATAGAGGTATTAGGTTTCAGGTGTTTAATACCAAAACAGTATTCTGTAGCTATGATACTAACAGCTTGATATATTTAGGACTATGAATTTTAGTAGAAGTTCAACCGTACCACCACCCCACCTAAAACCTGACACCTACCACTTACTAGATTTTTAGCCGTCTCGTCACCCCTCCAGAAACTAAATAGTAATTTTACATTATTTTGTACTAAAGTTTGCTAATGAAGTACAATCAATTTATACAAATCAGGACTTTCGCAAAGGCACTATATATAGAGCCTGGGTGCGTTACGAAGTTCGCAATTCAAGCCTCGAAGCGTTCGCTCCGCTTTGCGTCAGCAAAACACACCCTACCAAGAACGTTCATGGGTAAGTCCTCAAAATATAATGATTATATCTAACTTGAAACTAAATGAAAACTGCATTAATTACAGGTGCTTCTTCTGGAATTGGTGAAACCTTTGCTAAAGAGTTAGCCGGAAGAAAAAACAATTTAGTATTGGTTGCTCGTTCAGCAGAGAAACTCCATGAATTAGCAAATATATGTCAGAATCAATATCAAATTCAAGCTGATGTAATAGTTCAAGATTTAACAGCACCAGCAGCAACAAAATCTATCTTTGAAGTAGTTTTACAGGAAGGATTAACTATAGATTTGTTAGTTAATAATGCTGGTTTTGGTGACTATGGAAATTTTGCTGAGAGGTCTCTAGAAAAGCAAGTAAATATGATTCAATTAAATATTACTGCTTTAGTAGAGTTAACACATTTATTTTTACCCGGAATGCAACAACGCCAGTCTGGTGGAATTATTAATGTTGCTTCAATTGGTGGATTTCAACCTTTGCCTTATATGTCTGTTTATGGTGCAACTAAGGCATTTGTTTTGAGTTTTAGTGAGGCTTTGTGGGCAGAAAATCAAGATTTAGGAGTGAAGATATTCGCCCTTTGTCCTGGACCTACAGAATCAGATTTTTTCCAAAGAGCAGAATTTCCTAAGTCTGCTGGAGAAAGTTCAAAGCAAAAATTGACTTCTGCAGAAGAGGTAGTGCGAGATGCTGTTGAAGCATTAGAAAAAAATCAATCTAATGTTGTTACAGGAGGATTTTTAAATCATTTAATTGTTAATACTTCTCGCTTTTTTCCACGAGAGACTTTAACTAGTTTAGTAGCAAGACAGTTTACAAGTTTTAAGCAAAATAAATAAGTAAATATACTTTTCTATTGCCAAAATCGTCATTTCCATCTTAAATTTAATAATAGAATACTAAAATTAGCTTGAGCAAATAAAAGGGGATTATGTTAAATAAACGATCAATAGTAGCATGGGTAATAGCACTATTAGTAGCATTTTTGGCGAGTTGTGGTTCTCCGACTCCGCCGCCAACTTACTCAGATGCTCAATTACAGAAAATAGAACTGTCTGCTATTAGAATACAGACTTTGCGCGATCGCATGGATGAACTAGAAAGCCTAATTCAACAGGGGGAATGGGTAAATATCCGTACATTTATCCACGGGCCTTTGGGAGATTTGCGGAGTAAGACTAATTATCTGACCCAAAGTCTACTGCTACCAAAAGACAAAACACCTGTGCTGAATGCAGCAAAAAAGATATTTGATGACTTAGAGAATATTGATGTAGCAGCAGCACAAGGGAATACAAATCAAGCTCTAAGTAACTACAAAGAAGCAGTGGCAGATTTTGACACTTTCTTAGATTTAGTACCAAAAAATAGTTAAATAATTTTAAGCATTCAGCTATTAGCTATCAGTAGTTTCATAATACCAATTACCATAAACTTTGCTATACTTGGATTTTCTATTTCTAAATATTATTTGTTGGATCAAATACTAGATAGAATAGTAACTTCGGTTATAAAGGAAAGTTATTTTTGCAAGATTTTAAGTATAGCAGAATTTTTGAGAATTGGTATAATATACTCCTACGCTGATTACAAAAATTAGACATTGAATGACCTAGCAAGGAATGCCCTACTTCTCCAGTTATTTAACAGGACTGAGGTAGGGAACTTCCTTAATATTTATTGTTAAAAACAACGATTCGATTTATCCTAGAAACCAGGTTTCTTTGGCTAAGTCCTGATCAAGCTAAAAATGAGTCATATAGTAATTATTGGATGTGGAATAGTTGGAGCGGCGATCGCTTATCAACTTAGCAAAATAGAAGGTTTAAAAATTACAGTCTTAGATCAACAAATGCCTGCTCAAGGGTCTACGGGTGCTGCTTTGGGTGTTTTGATGGGAGTTATTAGTCAAAAAACTCAAGGTAGACCTTGGAAAATGAGGCGCATTAGTGTCCAGAGATATCACAGTTTAATTCCTGAGTTAGAGGCAAAAATCAATCGCCCTATTTCCCATAACCGCCAAGGTATTTTACGGTTTTGTTTGCCTGGGGATGATCTGGATAAGTGGCAAAGATTAATTGATATTCGAAAAGCAGACGGTTTGCCATTAGAAATGTGGGATGTGGAACGGCTGGGCGATCGCTGCCCCCAGATCCAAACATCAGAGGTTATCGGGGCTATTTATTCTCCCCAAGATTTACAAGTTAACCCTGTTGAATTAACTTTAGCTTTAGTGGAAGCTGCTCAACAAAATGGCGTCAAGTTTCATTTTGGAGTCACAGTTGCCGAATATAAGACTATTTCTCTGCCAAAAAATAAATATCGTTGTCGCCAAGTATATATAAAAAGCTTGGATGAGACGAAAACAGCTCCTGCTTTACCAGATGTAGATTGGTTGGTTGTTGCTGCGGGGTTGGGTTCATTGTCATGTTTACAAGGAATAAAAGGGGGTAAATTACGCTCCCTACAACTCAAGCGCAAATCTAATCTTGATAATAAGTTTACTATAGTACCTGTGTTAGGTCAAGCTTTACATCTGCAAGTATCAACGCTTTTAGGAAACCCAGATTTTCAACCAGTGATAACTGGAGATGATGTGCATATTATACCAGTGGCAAAAAATGAATATTGGGTCGGAGCAACGGTTGAATTTCCCAATGATATTGGTGAGGTGTTTGCTGACTCCAGTTTATTGGATAGGGTGATGGCGAGAGCAATTAGTTTTTGTCCTGGTTTAGCAGATGCAACTATTCTTAGGAAATGGTCTGGTTTGCGGCCTCGCCCAGAAGGTCAAGCTGCTCCTGCAGTTGGTTATTTGGAAGGTTGGCAAAATGTATTGTTGGCAACGGGTCATTATCGGAATGGGGTGTTATTAGCTCCGGCGACTGCACAAGCAGTTGAGAAAATGATTATGAACAGGACTTACGCCAATTCGTAGATATATAGAGTTATTGGGAAATCAGGTAAAAGTAAAATAAGTTAAGAAGAAATTGGCGAACTTGAATGCTAAATATTAAACGAGCCTTAAAACTCTGTCTTCATCAACATTCACTGCTCCCCGAAGTTTCAAAGTTTTTTCCCACTCTTGCTCCTCCCTCTCAGTTGCCATAGTCAGTTCCCAAATTTCCATCCCCAACTTCATTTCCCGGTGCTTGACGGCGCAAATAATATACAGCGGTTTTCATTTCAGCAGACCACAGTAGGGACGTTCCATGGAACGTCCCTACAAGGTTTTGCTTGTGATGATGTGGTTTATCAATCTGAAAAGTGCTGTAAATGAGAATTTTGATCCAATATTTCAGACATCAATGCTTCTATTTCAGATTTTTTTAGAGTCACCTTACCCAACTGAGCGCGAACAAATTTATCCGCCGCACTACCAGAAAACCGATAACCCCAATCTTGAGAATTCAAAACTTGAGCAGGTAAAACTTTTGTGGGAGCTGCTAAGACTGGAGTTACCGGAAGTGGGGAAATAATTTTGGTAGTAACTTCTAACTCTCGTCTGCCATCTGCTGCCGACAGGAAAATCAAACCAGATAAATTTGTACCAGTAGGAATATTGGCAGTATTTAGGATAACTTGTAAATTTTGTCGCCCCGGTGAGAGATAACTGGAGCGCACCTGCAACTAATTCAGATCGCACAAAACCTGACAAACCATGCCCAGTTGTAACTCCCACCCATGTTCCACCAGTCGATTTATTTCTGCTTCCCCAAAGTCGAGAATTGTGGGAATATCCCAACTTGCTCCTGACCACTCTACATTTTCTGCGATACCATTTACAGCGCTTTTCAAATTGATAAACTACATCGCTATAACCAAAACCTTGTAGGGACGTTACATGCAACGTCCCTACTGTGGTCTACCGACATGAAAACTGCTGTAATTTTACCTGACTTAAAATAGGGTTAGTATTAGTTTCAGCAAATATAGCAACTTCCCCATTGTCACCACCAACTGTTCGCTCTACTGTTCAATTTTCTAGTCGTACTTTTGGAACTGTAATTATTAGTGGGGGTTCGGTTG
>JAKQYF010000190.1 GCA_023356535.1 Trichodesmium sp. MAG_R03
AGTTTTATGCAGCGATCGCTCCTAGTAGCAATAATAGTTGGAATTATTTGTGCAGTAGTAGGCAGTTATTTAATGGTACAAAGATTAGCTCTACTAGGAGATGCAATTAGTCACTCAGTATTACCAGGATTAGCTATTGCTTTTTCCATAGGAGCAAATATATTTATTGGAGCATTTATAGCTGGCATAATTAGCACTATTTTAATCAATCTAATTAGGACGCGATCGCCAATCAAAGAAGATGCAGCAATGGGGATAGTTTTTTCTGCCTTCTTTGCACTAGGAATCACATTAATTACAATTATTCAGAAAGACAATAAAATTGACCTAAATCATTTTTTATTCGGTAATATTCTCGGGGTAACTGTTGGAGACGTCCGAGATACATTAATCACTGGTGTGATTGTTTTATTAGTGGTAGTGCTATTGTATAAAGAATTATTATTTTACACATTTGACCCCCTCAGCGCTCAAGCAGTAGGTTTACCTGTAAATTTATTAAACTTGGGATTAATGATGTTAATTGGTTTAACAATTGTAGCTAGTCTTAAGGCAGTAGGAGTAGTCTTAGTTTTATCTTTATTAATTACACCAGCATCTACAGCCTATCTATTAGTTAAAAGACTGCACCAAGTAATGATATTAGGAGTAGGAATAGGAATTTTATCTAGTATTAGTGGAATGTATATTAGCTATTTCTATAATTTGCCATCTGGTCCAGCAATTGTATTAGTATCATTTGGGTTATTTATATTAGCTTTTTTGTTCAGCCCTACCCAGGGAGTTTTAACTCATCCGGCATCAACTTCTAGTCAGCCTTCTATTTGGCGGGAGTTAAAAAGTTTAATCAAGTCAGTAAGTTGGCATTAAAATTTGTCTCATAGCTTAAAAATTGTCATGGCTGCCATTTTATGCTGTCGTGATGGATAAATTTTGTAGCTCAGATTTGGAAGTCTCCTTATTTATAACTTCTTATCTGCCTTTCCCTCTTCTTTACCTTGTCTGACTTTATGGAGGTTATAATTTATAATTTCTAATTTAGAAGAGTTTTTTCTCCGAACGAGGCATACAACAATGCAGCAGTTTTCATGTCGGTAGACCACAGTAGGGACGTAACGCTTAGGGACATGTTTGCGCAGCATTCCGTCAGGAAAACGCATTTTTGTTATGCAACGTCCCTGCAAGGTTTTGGTTATGGCGATGTAGTTCATCAATTTGAAAAGCGCTGTAAGTTCTTTAAGTGCACAAAAGCCTATCTGATTTTGGGCCTATTTCTCTTCCTGCTTCATTATTATTTAGATTAAGTCAATGCTCCTTATCCTGCTGGCGTTTTAATACCGTTTATTATGTGACTGCTTTATTCTGATTTGACCTGCATGGCTTACATTAACTCAAAACTTCACAATTATGAAAAAAACCCTTGACAAACTCTTGGGTGTAAGTGTTAATATAATAAGTGTTGAGTATTGACGAGATGGGGCGTCGCCAAGCGGTAAGGCAGCTGGTTTTGGTCCAGCCATTCGGAGGTTCGAATCCTTCCGCCCCAGTTAAATATAATTTAAACTAAGTAACTAAACTGAGGATATTTACCGAAAAATTGGGTTTAAAACCTCGCCCTTCTAGGGCGACTTTTTAGTTGATTTTTTTTCACTGGTTATGTTATGATGCTTTTTAGTTCACAAGAAATATATTAGTCGCGGGTGGGCAATCCGAGACAAAAAACGGACATTGAGGCCAGCAGCCAGACTACTGTCAAAGTAGCGGCAGCCTGTTAAATGTCAACCCGCCGAGGGGCTACGGCTCGGTAGGAAACCCAGTTCCTTTAGGCCAGGGAGGATGTCAAACTTAACTCTTGCTTGGGTAACTAATTCTTCATCCCTATTTCTATTTTTTCGATTCTACTCTCATTAGTTTACCCAAATTGTCTGTACGATAAACCCATTTACCCTTCCCATTAGACAAGACAAGACGCCAACCTTCTACTAATCTTAGGCCACAAAGCTCATCATTTTTTGCCAATCCCAAACAAGTATTTGGCCAAGTTTCTTGAGTCACTTTAATAACTTTGATTTTTTCAGGTGCAATACCGATTTGACTAGCTAAATCTTGACGAACAGCTTCAACGGTATCATTAGGTATTTTCTCACTTTGATTAGCGATTTTTTCAGGTTCTTCAGAAATAGGTTTATTAAACTTTTCCACATCATTAAAATCCTCATTAATATGGACTTGTTTAACATCAAGTATATAGTATTTATTAGTTAGGAAACAAGATTGAGATATTTCTGTATTAGCATCAGATGTAGTCTCTGTTACAGATTTTAAAAGATTAGCAAATTTATTAGTTTTGGAAGTAATTTTCTCTTTTGTCTCTAGTTGGGGAGATTGAAAGACTTTAACAGCAGCAATTGCTGTTTCATTAAGATTTGGGTATACTTCAGTAGCTAAGATACCAGTTAAAATTAATGCTAGTAAAAAAGGATGAGGTGATTTTTGAGCAACTTTTTTGTTTGCATTTAGTTCATTGTCTTTAGAGTTAGATTTCATAGTTAATATCCTTTATTTTTTATAGGCTTACTTATCACTATCAGTTAGATGAGCTTTTATTACAGGAGCTATGGAAATCTAATTAGGGGCTACTGAATTTGATTTGTTAAGCCAAAGATACTAATAAATTACATTGTTCTTATCTCTAAATCAGGATTAATATAGCAATTCTCAATTGATAGTGACAATTTAAAAACTAGAAATAAATTCCGAAACTTTTGCCTATTGAGTGTTACACCAAAACCTATTCTCAAAAAGTGGCAGGATTTTTGAAATAAATAACATAGAATTGCTATAGCCCACTCAGAACTACTTAGGGGCTAAATTCCTCTCGTCAAAATTCGGGAGTAACTTTATATATTAGGTTTAATGGTGTAGTGTCCATTACTCTATGGTTCATAGCCAAAATAACCTGATGTTTTGTTTCTCCGGAAGTACTTCCGCTAAACTTCTGGACATTCCTGGTACAACCAGGTAGATTTAGAAGCCTCAAAACAGAGATGAAAAGTTTTGTAGTCAGGAAATAATACTATTAAAATAATAAAATAATATTATCAGAAATTATTAAGTTTAATGATTGATGACTTCCTGGGTTATCTACTTGAATTAGATGTAAGTCATTACTGAAATTAGCTGAAAATAACTCTCAGAATTTTTCGTTGGATTTAGTTTGCTGCTTACTAGATGCAGCACTGTTAAAACACGCTTTTAAATTATAAGAAACATATCCAGAAAACTAGATATTTTATATTGCTTATTAAGCATAATTAATGTAGCAATATAAAATACTAAATCAAATCTTAAATTTTATATAGTTATAGTAATTCTTGCCAAGAGTGAGATAAAAAACTTTTTGATTTTAGGGAACTCTCAATATGCAAATGGTGCAAATAGGGAATATAGAAGAGAAAAAAATACTATACCTCATTAATACAAGAACTATTATATTGAAGAATTTTGTGGTGAAATCCGAAACCATAAATGTTTTACCAGTGCTTTGAAGTATAACTTGACTGGAAACTGATAATAATCAATTACAATATTAACGATAATAGCTAAATGAGATAGAAAAGTTAAACCCGTCCAAAAAATTGGTAGCCAACATAAAGTAGTACCTGGTATTGGAGGAAAAAAGTAAGCACTTAATCCTATTAATGTAGTTGGTAATAATATAAATGCGACTGCTAATAACTGGATAACCCAACTCCATTCTGCTTGAGGATGATCGGCTTTCCATTTTTTACCATTCCACCTCCAGCTTAAAGGAAAAGAACTATCTACTATTGTCAATGATTGTCTTACCATATCTGCAGTAAAAATATGGTTACAAAAGTTACACGAAAAAGCATCCATTAAAGTAATTGCTGAAATCTGACCATGATAGCAAACAGGACAAGTATAAACTTCTTCAATGCTCAAATTTTTATTGAGATTTTTGTAACTAGACATAGATTTTGAGAGTAAAGTCAAGAAAAAATTATATAGACCGAATTTTAAACAGTAATCTCTAAAATGATCTAGGGTCTGTGATAATTCTTAACTTATAAGCATTCAACTTTCACCTTTGACCTCCCCCGTTAAATTAGAGATTATAAGGTGGTGATTCTTGTTTCGAGGTACACCTGTAGTGAGCACAAGGCAAAATACCCTCCCTACAAAGCTCTATCAAATCTACTTTGATTTAACCTGAAACAATAAAAAATTATCCTTATATTAGTGAAATTTCTATTAAGAAACAAAAATAAGTCGTGCTTCTAGATTTTATATTCCCTCTTGCTATTACCCGTGACAAAAATTGGATATTATGATTTAAATACTGAAGCTTAGTTTTCATGAAAACACATCAATCATTTAAGTCAATTAACTATTTCTGGCAGTCAATCATTCAATTTATTGGCTTGTTTTGTCTTTGCTGTTTTCTGGTCGTTAGTTGTAGTCAACCTCAGAATAACCCCGATAATACCCTAAATATAGAAACAAATACAAATCGCATTACTATCGGCACAACTTTAAAACCTCGCACTATTGACCCTGCAGATGCCTACGAAGTAATATCTGGTAACTTACTCTATAACTTAGGCGATCGCCTCTACGATTACAAGTTAGGAACAACGGAACTTGTACCTCAACTAGCAACAGAAATGCCAGAAATTAGTGAAGATGGCATAACATATACTATTCCCATTCGTCAAGGGGTGACATTCCATGACGGCACTCCTTTCAAAGCTGAAGCAATGGCCTTTTCTTTAAAACGTTTTATTAAAAATAGTGGTTCACCTTCTTCTTTGTTAACTAATACTGTTGAATCAGTAGAAGCTACAGGAGAATACCAATTAACAATTAAGTTGAAAAAACCCTTTGCAGCCTTCACTTCTTTATTAGCATTTTCTGGTCTGTGCGCTGTTTCTCCACAAGCTTATACAATAGGTGAAAATCAATTTCAACCTGATACATTTATTGGTTCTGGTCCTTATAAATTAGCTGAGTATGGTACTGACATTTTACGATTAGATGTATTTGAAAATTATTGGGGAGAAAAAACAAAAAATCAAGGAATTGATATTCAAATATTTTCTAGTTCAGCTAACCTCTTTAATGCCTTTAAAACAGGGGCTATTGATGTAGCTTATTTGTCTCTAGACGCTGATCAAATTACTAATTTAGAAACAGAAGCTCCCCGTCAAGGATGGCAAGTAATTTCTACAGATAGTAAGACAATTAATTACATGGTGTTAAATCTTAATTCAGAACCATTAAATAACAAAGCTGTTAGAAAAGCGTTAGCATCAATTATTGACAGAAAATTACTAAATGAACGAGTTTTACAAGGAAAAGGAGAACCAGTTTATAGTCTAATTCCTACACAGTTTAATAGCTATAAACCAGTGTTTCAAGAAAATTATGGAGATGGAAATTTTGACAAAGCTAAGGAATTATTAAAAGAGGCTGGATATTCTTCAGAAAACCCTGCCAAAATAGAAATTTGGTATGCTGCAAATTCCACTAAGAAGCAATTAACAGCTAGTACATTAAAAGCATATGTAGAGCGAAAATTAGAAGGTCTAATGGAATTAGAATTGAATAGTGTGGAAGCAGCTACGGCTTATGAAAATTTAGATAAAGGAGTATATCAAACATTTATGTTAGATTGGTATGGAGACTTTATTGATGCGGATAACTATATCCAACCATTTTTAGAATGTACCAAAGGTACAAAAGAAAAAGGTTGCGAAGAAGGAGCTAGTCAATTTCAAGGTTCATTTTATTATAGTGATCGGATAAATCAATTAATCAAACAACAACGTCAAGAGCAAAATCCAGAAAAGCGCCAAGCTATTTTCAGAGAAATTCAAGAATTATTAGGAGAAGATGTTCCTTTTATTCCATTATGGTTAGATAAAGATTATGTATTTGCTCAGAAAAATATTAGTGAGGTTAGTTTAGAACCTACTCAGCAATTTCCTTTCTGGACAATTCATAAATTATAACTAGCAAACAAGTATTTAGTTATCAGCTATCAGCTATTAGTTAAATGCTTACGAAGCTATAATCTAGTTTTCCTTTTGTCTAGACTTAACTGTCCAATAACTAATAACTAACTGAATTTTTATTACTGATTACTGATAGCTATAGCAATCCTAAATAGGTTGTGACAATTCAAAAACTAGAAATAAATTATGTAACTCTTGCCCATTTATCATTATACCTAAGCCTATTCTCATAAAGTGGCAGAATTTTTGACATCAATAAAATAGGACTGCTATAAATGTTTAGAACTAACGCAAAAAACAACTAACCATCCATAACACCAAAAAGGTTACCAAAGTAATAAATATTTCTGTTCCTAAACCAGTCGCCAAAGCGCTCAGTATTCCCCCTAAAATCAATCCAACAATTAAACCACTAACTGTTAATAAAACAGCGCGGCTAAACTTATTTTCTTTCCGGTTAAGGAAATACAGACAACTCCCAACTCCCAAAGCTAAAGTTAATTGTAAGATAGAAGACTCACGGGACTCAAAAAAAATACTAATTGCGCCTAAGGCCACATATATACCAGTAGGCCATAGAATATCAGCTTGACTAGGGGTGTCGATCAACCTTTGTAGCCAAACTGGCCCCTGATTAGTTTCCTCTGGACTCAAAGTATCAGAAACCTTTTTTGTTTGCCTCTCTGGAAATCGAATACGCTCAGGTACTTTAATTTTGCCCTCTTGACGCAACCTGAGACGGTCCATCAAAATAGCATCATAAGCAGCTTCAATATTTTCCATTACTTTTTGATCGTCACCATGTTGTTGCTTCAAATGTTCTTTTGCTGCCTGAATTTCTTCAAAAGAAGCATCTTCGGTAAGACCAAGTTGTTGATAATGACTCTGATTACTCATAGGAATTTATTAATAATCTTTTAAACTGTGACACAATATTTGATTATACTACTTTAATTTTATCCACTTTTACAAAAATATGCCTAGTTAACTAAACAAATATCTCTGTATAAATTACTAAATAACCTTAATACTGAACATGATCTTATCGACTATGAAAAATTTAAGTTTTAAGGTCTTAGGTTCAGAAAAGGAAAACAACAAAAGGATGTCCAAATACAAAAGGTACAGCTTGGTTACATAAGCATTTAATTTTACTTACATAAAAAAAGTAATTTCAACAGTACACACTCCTTTTTCAAAAACCTATCGTTAACTTGTATTACTTGTGATTTTTAACTTTTAATAACTGATAACTAAAATAACTTAATCTCAGCTACTAACTATTCCTGACCATTGCACTTTTTTTTGTTTTTCACGCCGATAAGAGAAAAAGTAGTTCGGTTGTTGATAAGTGCAATAAGGAGCGATCGCTACCTGTTGATTGCCAATACCTAATTGTTCCAATTGTAAGATATTGACCACACGAACATCTAAGCGAACTTTTCCCGGTTCTGGATCGGATAAAATTGGCGAGTTAGGCAAAAGCTCCAGAAAATGCAAAGTATCTTGAATGGTTGCTTTCCCTGTGTCTGAAAAAATAGTCATTCCTACTTGAGCTGCTACCTCTTCAGAGACTTGATAAACCTCTCCAGCAATAGCAGGACCAAGTACAACTAACAAATCAGATAATTGACTTCCGTGGGCCTCAAAACCTGCCAATGCTACGGGAACAATTTTGGCAGCAGTACCACGCCAACCGGCATGAACAGCAGCGACTTGCCCGGTTTTTTGGTCAGCAATGAGAACAGGAACACAGTCAGCAGTACAGACCCAAACTGCTTGTTGTGCTTTTTCAGTTAGTAAACCATCAGCTTCGGGATAATTTGCTTCAGCTTCAAAAGTAGATTTCCCTGCTACAAGTACAGTATTGCCATGTACTTGCTTAACACAATAAACCTCAGCAGGAAGATGTAATATCTCTACTAATTCTGTTGGTGTGTTAGGGAAAAAATGGTTAGTAAAAAAACCATGAGGCCAATTTTGTAAAAGGCTACAGGTTAGGTAAGGTAGTCCTTGCCATTTTTGCCAATGCCAAGTTACATCATTTTTACTCAACACTTTGTAGGATTTGTTTAATTTTTGTAAATCAGAGGTGGCTATAGTCATTAGAATCAGAATCAAAATTATTGTTTGCAGTTGAAATTTTATTTTGGGATCGTTCCCAACCATCTTCATATTTTCTTGGGTTTAACAGAGTAATAGCTGATTTATAAAGTAAATATTAAAAAGTCTTTTTGCTCTTTGTAGTAGTCAGTAGTCAGGAGAAATGGGAATTTAGAGTCGGTAGTCGGATATATTTATTCCTCAATTTTTCTGTTAAACTCTTGCCTAAAATACTAGCATGCATGAAGATTTTCAATTCAAAATCTCCCACTTTTGAAAAACCATTAAATGCTCAAAGCTTTATATGTAAACACTTTGAGCATTTAATCAGCAAGCCCTATTTAGCAACATAAAAAAAATGTCAGAATTTAATCAACAAAAATTCATCAACTCCCTATCCAATATTCAGGGAACTAGAGTATCCAAAATATTCAACTCTTTAACCCCCAATCATCTTCATATTTTTTCCACCCTCCCCTCAACAAATCAAACCCTTTGGCAACTAATTGACTCAGGAGTATCACCAGGAGCTATAGTCATAGCTACCCAACAAACAGCAGGGCGCGGACAATGGGGAAGAAACTGGATATCAAGCATTGGTGGACTATATATGTCAGTAGCCTTCCCCAAGGGGTGCGGATGTATGATCGCTTCCAACATATCAATATCTCAGACCTCACAACTAACCTTATCTACAGCTTGGGGTATAGCCGCAAGTTTGCAGGATTATGGTGTACCAGTTAAAATAAAGTGGCCTAACGACTTAATCCTAGAAAATCGAAAATTAGGTGGCATTCTCACAGAAACCAGGGTCAAGAAAGAAAAAATTGCTTGGGTAGTAATTGGTATTGGGATTAACTGGGCAAATTCTGTGCCAGAAACAGGCATTAATCTGCAAAGCTATTATAGAAACCAGTTTCAAACAGAAATATCTTCCCTAGAAATGTTGGCCGCAATAGTTTTTCATGGACTAGAGTCTGCCATTCAACAACTTTTAGACTCAGGAATAGAAAATATTTTACCTGCCTACAATCAACTACTGATAAATATGGGGCAACAAGTATTAGTAGAAGATCATCTTGGCAAAGTTGTAGGAGTGACAAATAGTGGGGAGTTAAAAGTCAAAATTAACCCAGGTTCACCTACCCTAAAAACTCAGTTTCAAATATTATCTTCAGAAATATACTTAAAACCAGGTAGAGTTAGCTTGGGCTATAATAGCCAATTGTGACAAAACAAGGTGGACAAGTATAGTACTACTAAGTGAAGGACAAGGGAATTGTCCTGAGTGTGGAATCTTTATAGACTCGGTCAGGACTTACGTAGAACCACTATATATAGTAGGGGTAAATGACCGGAAAGACCCTGCAGATGGTGTATGATTTGATATTTTTCGTAAGTCCTATCAAGGTAAAAATTTCTTAAACTGTTAAATTGTTTATAAAAAGTAACCTAAATAATAATGTCAACAGAGAACCAAAACGAATCAGTTGAATCTAATGCTGAAATGCAGAAAATAACTCTTGGGCAGAACCAAAAGCAAAATTTGATTCTGACCAAATTAATCATGGAGCTAGGTTTTTGTCTAGCTAGTTTAGGGATGCTGAATAGAGGTATGGTTTTAGGGGAGATGGTTTTGGAAATAGAAGTATATGATTATGAACCATCATATCAGTCCGCCCCAGATAGCTATTCTCCCTCAACATCTTATTCAGCACCATCCTATTCGCCAGAACCTTATTATTCACCAGCACCATCCTATTCGCCAGAACCTTATTATTCACCAGCACCATCCTATTCGCCAGAACCTTATTATTCACCAGCACCATCCTATTCGCCAGAACCTTATTATTCACCAGCACCATCCTATTCGCCAGAACCTTATTATTCACCAGCACCATATTATTCTGCTTCACCTAGCTATTCTGAACCATATTATTACGAACCAGAACCGGAATCTTATTATTCTCAACCAGCACCAAGTTATTACGAGCCTGAGCCCAGTTACTATGAGCCATCACCGGAACCCAAGCCTAACAATACTGTCTATCTACCCAAAAATCTATATGTAGCACCTCCGAAAAATACTAACGTCAACTTATCAAAGAAACCCAAAAATGATTTACCACCCCTAACATTACCAAAACCTGAGAAACTTTATTACTATGATGGTTCGACTAATGCTTATATAGATGAGACAAATTACAAAGTCGGTGCAACTGATAGTTATGAGGCGCCAAGTACAGTAGTTTTTTCGGAACGTTCCACGGGTGAAGTTGCTCAATATCCAACAAGTAATAAAAATTGGAGTGCTGTTGCCGAAAATAATAATAATTGGAGCGCACCCACTCAGACTAATAACTGGAGTGCGACTACTGCAACAAATAATTGGAGTGGGACTGCTCAAACTTCATCTGATAATTCATGGTATGGGGAAAGTCAGCAAAATTACTCTTCTCAAAATAGTTATTATTCTTCTAATGATAGTGATTATTCAGATACTTCTAGTTATAGTCAAACAAGTTACTATTCAAATTCATCCTCCAGTCAAAGTGGTTATTATGGCAGCACCTCTTATGCTCCCAACTACTCAGACTCTTCTCAAGGAGTGGAAGTCGCAGCAGTATTGCCGGCTCAGATGCAGGGATTATTTCATAACCCCATATCCCAGTCAGGTTTAGCTTATTACAAACGCACCATGCGACCTCCGGCAGTACCTGGAAATGGTAATACTCGGTTAATATTTCCTCTATCTGTTCCAGCACCTATTACTTCATTATTTGGGTGG
>JAKQYF010000191.1 GCA_023356535.1 Trichodesmium sp. MAG_R03
TCAGCATAACGTACCAACTTCCAATCAGTATCAGAAAAACTCTTATCAAAATCATTCAAATAAATATTAGCCAAAAGAGGAGAAATAACAGCTCCTTGGGGAATCCCTTTCTCTGCTTTAATAACACCCTCTTTAGTTAAAATACCCACAGAAATCCAAGCCTTAATCAAACATAAAATTCCAGGAGATTCCACATATTTTCGCACCGCCCTTAATAAAATTTGATGATTAATATTATCAAAAAATTTAGTAATATCAGCATCCAAAACAAATCGATAACCCTCATCTCGCCACCGGGCAACTTCATTAACAGCATCCAAATAAGATAAATTAGGACGATAAGCAAAACTAACAGCAGAAAAATCTTTTTCCACCACAGAATTAAAAACATTTAAAAAAGCATGTTGTACAATTCTATCCCTAATAGTAGGAACCCTTAACTCTCGAAAATTCCCATCATTTTTAGAAATCAAAATCTGTTTACAAGGAAGAACTTGATATGTATTATTAGCAACATCATCTCTAAGTTGAGAAATATTAACCTGCAAATTTTGTTCAAAATCACTAATAGTTTCATCATCAATTCCAGCACTACCTTGTTTAGCAGCAACATTAGCAAAAGCTTGAATAAAATTATCTAAATTCAGGAATATATCAACTACATTAGTTGAGTCCGATACCTGGTTATGATAAAAATTAGCAAAAATCTTTCGTAAAACCATCGTATTTTAGTTATTTAGTTTTTTTTTAGATAAATATTACTTTTAAGATATCAGGACTTACAGACCGGCATTACATCCAGTGATAGCAAATGCCATTCATCCCTAAATATAGAGTTTTCAAGGTGAATTTACCTAAGTCCTAGTCAGAGATGAGCTCAAACTTCAAACTTCTGACTTCCGCTATCCAACTCCATACCCCGTATACTCACGAACATCAGGAGGATGAAAAGCAAGTACAATTATATCCTTCGGTACCCCCGCAGCCACAAGTTCCTCCGTAATTCCATCCTCAATACCATCGTAATAAATCCAAATTTTCTCAAGGCGAATTTCTGCATGAACAATAGTACCATAGACATGACGACGATTTTCCCATCCTTCATGGAGTAACATAAAATGGTTGCGGTCTTGACTAATAATTACAAAAGTTTTCACATCACCATAGGAGTAAGGAATATCAGCATAGTATTGCAAGATTTTTGAGAGAGTGTCGCGCCACCCCTCTATATCTAAGAGTTGATCTGTGGTTTCCATTGAATAATTTCCTCCATCAAAGCATCAAAAGTAAACAGGCGAAAACCAGGTTCGGCTAATAAAAGTTTTCCTGCTTCCTCCTCAAATAAAATTGCAAAAATATCGCCCTCGACTGCCAAATATATTAGGCGTGATGGGTCTTGTTTCTGAAGAATTCTACTGTAGAAAAAGAATTGTCCCCATGCTTTTTCCAGCTCATTAATTAAAGAAGGACTGATAAAACTTTTGACTTCACCAGCTATTTTGGTTGCACCTCGTTCCGCAGCCATCAATTTTTCAGCACCTAAGTCAACTTGAATATTACGAGTACCAATTCTGAGAATTAGTGGGTCTTTAGTAATAGTCCAACCATCTTTAATTAAAGCAGTTTTTACAGTATTATGATCAAAGTCTTTAGCAGGCATTGAGCTGTTTTTAAATTAGATAAAATTGAGCTTTGTCAATTATTTATTCAGAACTTACCCACGCTTCACCTTGAAAACGCCATATGTAGGGACAAATGACATTCGCCCTCACCCTCGTATAGCACCCGTGCATAAGTTCTGTTATTATCAAAAGTGTCTTGGGTTTCACTATCGTTCTACCCAACCTACATTTTTAAATTTCTCAGCACAGTAGATATAGAAATGATGACATTAATATCGAAAAGGAGTTTTCTTGTTATTTTTCTAACTGACGAATAACCTGCTCCAATTCTCTTTTCAAGAAATTAGAACTATTTTGTTGATAAATTTCCAGCAACCTGTAGTAAAACCATAAAAAACAGTTTTTCCCCCCTGTAAACTTTTGCCACACCGTATCACCTTCTTCATACAAACCAGCTAAAGTACAACGAGCATTATGCAATTTATCCGCCATTGAAACTCGCAGCACAGAAGGAGAAGCAGAGCGCATATTTTCCAAATACTTTAACTTCCGTTCACACCAAGGTGGTTTAGGTATTCCGAAACATTCCGTGCAACCATCAACAATACTAATAACCCTCTCTCCAAACTTTTGCCTAATTAACTCACGAGTCCTTTCCCCCCCTTGGTCTTCCACAGCATCATGTAAAAGAGCAGCGATCGCCTCATCCTCATCCCCACCATCTTCCAAAACCAACGCCGCCACACTAAGGAGATGACTAATATAAGGAACACCACCACCTTTTCTAACTTGATCAGCATGAAGTTGAGTTGCCAATATTAAAGCTTGTTCAAAACGATGTGAAAGTTTCATTTAATTCTAATTCCTAACTCCGATAAAGAGCCCAAGTTTTTTCAATATCTTCCTTCATAGTTTGACGTAGATCCCAAGGATATAAAACCTCAACATTTGGTCCCCAAGCCCTCAAACGCATAATAATATCATAATCGTTTCTACGATAATCAATTCGATAATAAATATCATCAGGAGAACGATCTTTTAGAATTGTTAAAAGCTCGTATTTACGTTGTAAATTACCCTCTGAACGCGCAATAAAATTTTGAGCCATTTTATGGGAAATCTTTGTAAAGAAATTTTCTCGTTCCGTATCTTTAATATACAGATTATGAAAGTCAATATTAAAGCGAATTATAAGAACATCTTTAGGTCTATAAAAATTAAATCCCCAAGCTTCACCTCTCTTCTTTTCTATTTCTGTAGGTGTTTTTAGTTCACAAACTTTGAGAGAAAAATTAGGTAAATTAACATCATTCCATTCTAACACCTTTAAATATTTGATTCTATCAATACGATAATCATACCAATCTATTATGGTACCATTATCATTCTCTGGAGTTTGACCATAAGCAAATAGATAAGGGGCACGTTGAGAATAGTAAATACAAACAGGATAGACTATATAATCTTCCCCATTATCTTTACGATCTTGATAATTTCTAGCACTAACATAAGTAATTTTTAGGGGAGGAATTGGTTGTTTTGCCCAAATCTCTTTAAATTTTTGCCGGAAATCATTTATTGTCCGTGATAAATCATGATGTACAATATATTCAAGGTCTAAAAAAAAGCGCTGTTCATTATTAATTTTTCGACTAAAATCATCAAAAAACTCAGCCAAACCATTTTGGATAATATCCCCCACATATTCATTTTCAATAACTTCTTGTGAAGGTGAATCCCTGAGAAGTTTTGGCAATGATGAAACCTTAATATATTGAGTTGCAGGAGGGCTTAAATCATGATTACTTTTGAATTTTTTCACCTGTAAAAAATCCATCGAAACTAAAGCTTTAAAATCATTGTGAAAATTTCTTCTAGTTTGGGCAAACAAGCGAAGTTTCTCTTTTTTATCTACAGAAGTTGAACCAAAGTTTAATAAATTATTTAGTTCTTGTTCAGTAATGGAGCAAAACTGAATAAATGACCTTTTCCATTCCTGTTCATCTGAACCTATAGTCGGTTCAAATAGCCAATCAGAAATCGTTTTAGTACAAGGATAATTCTCGTCATATTTGTCAGGCACTTTATAATTTTTATGATTATCAAAGTCTGCGAAAAAACTTTGGCTCCAGTCCTTATAAGTAAATTCCTTCTCTAATTCTATTTTAACTGGATCTGTTTGAGAACCATATATAGAACGTAAAATTACCCAAAGACGTACAGCCTTAGGTAAGGTTTGTTTTAAAGAAGAACCTTTTGCTAATCTCTGTAAAATTTCAATATTAGGGGGAAAATCAAAATTGTCAGCTATTGTCAAATCTGTTTGAGACATTATTTTAATTTTAAAAAGAAGTCACCAAGTCAGTAGTTAGGAAGTAGAGTTGACAACTCAGATATAGATATAATTCTATCTGTTTTAAATTCTGACTCCTGACTACTAAATTCTTTTTATATAGTACCAAGTTATAGAAAACCCCCTTTCCAATACAGTCAAATTTCTGACAATATTATATCAAGGATCAACAAAACTTACCCCAAATATGAACAGGACTTACCCACGCTTCACCTTTAAAACGCCAGATCTAGGGGCTTTCTGGCATTCCCCCTCACCCTCGTGTAGTGCCCGTGCATAAGTCCTGATGAAAAGATATACCATCTGTAGGGGCTAAAGGCCATTAACTATGACGTTAACTATTACTAGATATAGTAGTTTAGCGTAAGTCCTGGTTAAAAAATAATTACTTTTGCCAACAAGTATCTTCTATTGAATTAACCATTGATAGCCCTAATTGTTTTTGGTTTGCCTGATCTCCATTTCCCGCAAGGCGAGTTCGTTTGTCGTAATCTCCTAAAATCGTTGATGTAAATCCAAAATCAGCAATTGCCAGAATCACTAAGGGACTTTCACTAGACGTATTTGATGTTTGGTGTACCTGCCAGCGAGGAACAAAAGCAATTTGTCCTTTTTTTACTGAATACTCAGTCGAACCTATTCTCACTTTGCCATTACCAGACAAAATTACAAAAATTGATTCATGTGCGTGTTTGTGTAATTCGTTCTTACTATTTGGAGCAATAGTTACTATTCGAGGATCAAGAATCTCAAGATTCGTAAAAGGTAGTTTATCAACTGAGAAATCAATCTTAAACTTAGAATTAAAGTTTTTGTAATGTGGTTTGCCAAAGGGATCAGACACCAATATTGGTGGCGTATCGCTATAATCTTTTGGCTTTCGTTTTCTGGCTACTTCTATTAGTTTGAGAAGCGGGTTAGCAATAAAGTATTTCTCTAGGCTCCTAATAAGCCTCTCCATTATTTTTTTCATATTCTATTAATCTGTAATTAATCTGTAATTAACTAACCTTAATATTCACCAACTCTAACTAGAGTTAGCGAAAAAAGTCTTTTAAGGAGCAGGGAACCCACCCTTCTGCTCCTAGGAGTAGTAGGGACGTTACATGCACTGTCCCTACAGAGGAACAAGGAATTTAACCATTATTCCTGAGCAAGTTTTGGATTCAACGCGCGGGTGTACATCCAATCCCAAAAAATAGTCCGTAAAGAAAGTGCTTTTAACATTCCATATCGTAAATAATCACGATTGATATCAATTTTCGCATAATCAATACAGATATCATATAATGCTTGCTGATGGTGATCATCAACAGCAGTATGCAACTTGAAAAATACTGCATCTTTAGGAGATATTTTCCCAAATAACTCAATAGCCTTGACAAACGGAATATACATAGTGCTGACAATTCCTTCAGTACCTAACCCCAGTGCACCTAGTGCTTGGGCTGGTGAATCACTAGTCAAAACTTTAAAGAACATATCGCGCCAACATATTACTTCATCAGCTTCTGTTGTAGCTTCGGCGAAATTAACTCCTAGGGCTTCACCAAATCTTTTAAATAGTTGACAGTGTGGAATTCCAACTATCCATTTAGGATCTACTCCAATTGTAGACAACTCATCAAGTTCTTCTTGTTGATAGTTGCCAGACTCTTCCATTAGGTTTTGGATCAGCAAGTCGCGGTGTTCTTTTTTCTCAAGGCGAGAAATCACACCAGTCAGATAACGTGGAAAGTGTTTGGAGTAACTAATGTACTGTTGTGCAAAATCCTTTAATGCCCATTCAAGATTTGGCAAATTACCAGTTTCTAATGCAGTTAAGTAAGGATGATGAACCGCTCTATGTTGAAGCCCCTGAGCAGCTAAGTTAGTAACATATTCATCTGGCGTCATAGCAGGCTGAAGTAGAGTCTGCAGGTAGTCTATGGAGCCATCATATGCTTTCTTGGTTTGAACTATATTTTGCATTACCATGTCTGATATGAAGCATTATTTTTTGTCTACATAAATAAGACTATTTTAGGTAATAAATTGTGAATTTTTTTTTCAGGAGTCGAGAGATAAAAAACTCAACTTTTACCTGGAACTTTGTGCCTTACGCTAGGGCTAACATCCCTACCAATAGCGTTCATGCGTAAGTCCTATATAATAATGGGGGCCGATTTGAATTCATTTCCCCGAAAGTCCTATTTGTCAACAGTAAACTCCCCGTCCTACCAGATTTGATATAAGTTCTGTTACCTATAAATGATTGAACAAGCTTTTGGGCTAGTTACCTTTTTGGCAATGGAAATGTTCTGCTTGACGAGTTCTTTTATAGTATTTAGTCACATTTTTTGGGGATGAGGAACCTTCTTTGTATTCCTCATACCTTCTTCGCAAAATAGCCCGCCCCAGAGAAATACGCTTACGGACATTAGACTGAGAAATATTTAACTCTGTAGCTATTTCTTGATAAGAGTATTGTTTTCCAAAATAGAGAACAAAAGTTTCCCGTAGTCTCTTTGGCAAATCATCAATAGCTAAACGAAAGAAATCTTCTAGTTCTTGCTGGGTAGCAATAATAAGTGGAGTTTCCCTTTGAGTAACTCCATCTGTATGAGAAATAACCAAGTCTATATTCTCAACCTCTAGAGAATAGTGAGTAGAATACTTAAGTAGATCCATACAAAGGTTATAGGTTAGTGTAGTCAACCAAGCTTTGAAGTTATGAATTTTTTGAGGGCATTGTTGCATTTTTTCCCAAGCCTTAAGCATTGCCATACTTAGAGCATCCTCAGCATTTGTGGAATTACCTCCCATCCATTTGATGCAACAATAGTAAAGATAGCTTTGATACTTATACCATTCTTGCCAAAATACTGAATTAATATTTGTAGTTCTTTTTTTTTTATCCAACATTTGAAGTTTTTAACACTTAATTCAAAACAAAAAAATTTCTTTGCAGAGACCCTGATATTCTTATATATAGGACTTATGCAAAGGAAAGATTACACAATATTTGTACGTGTTAAGATCATTTCCCCCACGATATTAGTGATTGCGTAAGTTCTATCAATTTTGAATTCTGACTTCTAGCTACTGAATACTTTTTATATGATACCAAGTTGTAGAAAACACCCTTACAAACAATTTTCTTTGCACAGACCCTGATATTGTTAGGACTTACCCAGGGGCACTACACGAGGGTGAGAGCGAATGCCAGAAAGCCCCTACATATGGCGTTTTCAAGGTAAAGCGTGCGTAAATCCTGATTGTTCAGGACTTATGCAAAGGAAAGATTACACAACATTTGTACGTGTTAAGACCATTGTCCCCTACGATATTAGTGATTGCGTAAGTCCTATTAATTTTGAATTCTGACTTCCTGAATCCTTTTTATATGGTACCAAGTTGTAGAAGATACCCTTTCTAGGGTAGTGTAAACTAAAAAAAGTCAATATAAAAAAGGAAAAAGACATGAGTTCCTACAATATTCGCTTAGAAAAAGATACTCTAAAAGTAGACTTTGCCAAGACTCCTTCCGGTGAAGCTATCAAAGTTGATGGAGACCAAATTGTCAAAGACATAGCAAAACAGCTAGACCAAATGATTTCTACAGGAGAAATTAAAGGAGGAAAACTGCTAAAAATCTACGGGCGTATTTCTGTATTAGGAAGTTATACTTTTGCTCATCAACTAGGACATTTATGTGGAGCGATCGCCGTTTCCGACACTCGTTTAAATGCATACGTTGTCGTGATCAGCACAACTCCGGACTATCCTCTAGGAACTCGTATTAACTTCAAAACTGGTGAAACTATCCAAAGACCTCCTCTCCCTTCAATGGAACCATCATTTTTAACATATTGGGAAGATGATATTTTAGTTGCAAGAATAAAAAATGGTGGGGAAGTAGACGGCGATCAAATTCTCAAAGACGCAAAAATACAGTTAGAAAATTTAATTAATTCCGGTAAATTATCAGGCAGTAAAAAACTTTTAAAAATTAACGGACGTTCAACAGTTTTAGCGAGTTTTTTTATAGCTAATAAATTAGCTCATCAATATAGCGCTATAGCTGTTTTTGACCCAAAAATTGGTTATGTAGTAACTATCAGTCATTCTCAAGGCTATCAAGTTGGACAAATATTAAACATAGAAAATCATGTCAACTATAAACCTGTGAAAATAGTATTATGCGGACCACCAAATACTGGCAAAACAGTTTTACGAGATGGTTTAAAAGAAGTGATTTTAAGATTAAAATCAGCTCCAAAAGATTTTTATTCCATTTCAGGTTGTCCTGATGGTGATGGAGCTTTTTATTCTGAAACTGCCAAGAAATATTCAGAGTTAGCCAAGGAATTAAAAGCCGAATATAAAGCCAAATTTACTCCAGAATTTGCTACAGCCAAAGCACGAGATATCCAAAGAATAAAAAACTCTCTATTGCTATTTGATGTAGGAGGAGAAATTTCTCCAGAAAATAAATTAATTATGTCAGAAGCAACTCATGCTGTGATTTTAGCTAAAACAGAAACAGAAGTTATTGAATGGCAAAATTTTTGTCAAAATCAACTAAAAAAACCCATACAAATAATTGCAATTATCTACAGTAATTATATGGCAAAAGAAGATAAAGTTGAAAGAAAAGACTCTATTTTAACAGGTATTGTACATCATCTAGAAAGAGGAGAAGATGTTTCCCATCGCCCCATGATACAAGCATTAGCCTCAGAAATTGTCAAGTTAGTGAACTTATCATAGTTTTCATGGTTTGTTCCTTGGAAAGATAGTTGAAAAGAAAGATTCCTATTGTGTAAGTCCTGATCTAATCACTATAAAGTTGGAGTTTTTCTAAATGTCCGAAAAGTATGATGAGCGATCGCTACTTGCTGAGATTAGCTGAAAAATGTTAGGTTTCGATACCTCAACCCAACCTACGTTTACTACTGTTTTACTGGAGTTAAGATCAAACATCCATCTAGAGGAGAATGAGCGATCGCTAAAATCTCTGAGTTTATCTAAAATCTAATAACTTAAAACTAAACCATGCTCCAGTTACACCCAATGCAAGAATTAGAAAAATCGACAATACCTGAATTAAATTAAATTTCCTTGTCAAAAAATTAAACTTTTTTGACTTATTTTTTAAAGTATTCAAATCTTTTAAAACTTCCTTAGCTGATTGATATCTATTTCTGTAATCAAAACGTACCATTTTATCTATAATTTGTGCTAGCTTAGAGCTAACATTTGCCTGATTTCGCCAATTAATTTCTCCTGTATCATTTGAAAGCAATCTATTTGGATCAGCTCCTGTCAGCGCATGAATAGCTATCATACCTAGACTATATATATCACTATTTATTTTTGGTTTTCCCTCAGCTTATATATCACTATTTATTTTTGGTTTTCCTGTAGATGAACAGGCATTCATACGAGAGAATAATTTCCCTTTCTGCAAGGTATCTCTAAGAATTGTACTACTTGGTAAATGGCCTGGTAAAGCTTCATTAGAAAAATCAAGTTCAAGGTCAGATATCCATATTCCTTGTTGTTGCCAACCCACATTATTACCGAATTTATTAAAAGTCTTTTCATTATATTTTCCTATGGTATTACCTGTTTCTTCATACTTTGATTTTTGAGCGCTGAAACCAAATTTTTCCTGGGAATAATCTTGCCAAAGTTGATTGAGATGAACTAAATCTTTACAGGGGAAATTGTTGATAGCATTGGCATTTAAATAACCTTCACTATCTTGTTTAGTTACTTTCAGCATAATATCTATGGTTTCCTGATTTGCCTTTTGCCAATCTTGAGTTTTCAGATATTTTTCTAACTGATTATAATTTCCGATTAAGTCTGGTTTTAGATATATCCATAAAGATATTCCAGTTATCGCAGCGATAACTGAACTGATAATAACTTTAACTGGAAACTTACGCTGCTTTGGGGAAATATTTACCAAAGCTTGCCAAGCTTCAGCAGCATTTTTATAGCGTTCGTTGTAGTGGTAGCGCACCATTTTTTTCAGAACATTTGCTAGTTGCTTGCTAATCTGAAAATTGTTCCAACCAATAACTTCACCAGCAGTATCTTGATTTCTTCGTATTTCTCCAGGATCTAAACCAGTAATTGCTTGGATGGCAATCATCCCAATGGCATAAATATCACTACACAGCTGAGGATGGCCATTTTTTTGTTCGGGAGCCATATACACAGGAGTACCAACAGAAATAGTAGTAGTTCTTTCTCCTTGATTGTCTAGAGGAGCTAAAACGCTGAGTTCTTTCACTGCTCCAAAATCAATCATCACTACCTGATTATCTTGCTCACGACGCATTAAATTTGAAGGTTTAATATCTCTATGGATAATATTATTCTTATGAACATACTTTAATATTTCTAGTATTTCTTGAAGAAGCTGAATCACAGAAGTTTCATCTAATGGGTGGCCTGGTATTATTTCTTTAGTCAAATCATGTCCTTTGATAAACTCTTGAACTAAATAAAATTCACCATCTGCCTCAAAATGTGCTAGGAGCTGCGGAATATTATTGTGTGTCCCTAATTTATATAGAGTTTTTGCTTCTGTCTCAAATAACCTTCGTGTTATATGTAAAACTTCTGGATTAGGATTTTTCTTCAGTCTTTTGACAACACATTGGGGATGGCCTGGTAAAGCCATATCTATGGCCAAGTAAGTTTCTCCAAATCCACCTTTGCCTAAAAACTGGGTAATTCGATAGCGGCCTAGTAGTCTTCTATCAATTAGTGATCCCAGTAATCCCAGTGATCCCTCCATAACTGGAAACTTAGGTTGCTTTAGGGAAATATCTACCAGAGCTTGCCAAGCTTCAGTAGCATTTTTATAGCGTTCTTTGTAGTCGTAGCGCACCATTTTTTTGAGGACATTTGCTAGTTTCTGGCTAATCTGAAAAT
>JAKQYF010000192.1 GCA_023356535.1 Trichodesmium sp. MAG_R03
TATTATCGTTTTTTGCCTCAACAATTATCACCACAGGAGCAGTTATTTCTAATTGTTTGGGAGAATAACTAATCAGAAAATCACATCTTCCTGTTAATCCTTTAGATTTATCTACATTAAACTCTGTTCCAGAAAATAAACTAATTTGGCGATTAAAATATTTTCTAAGTTCCACTATAATTGGAGAAATAATCAATTCAGAACGTGCTTTTTCTGTATCAATTTCTAATGCCAAAGGAATATTTTCAGCTAAAATTTCTTTCAGTAAAGCACTAGGATTTACAGATTCTATTGACTTGAATAATTCTACTCGTTGTTGAAGTATGAGATTAAATTCAGATTCTAATTGTGAGAGAGTAAATTCACTGTAAGACATATTATGAAGGAAGAAACAAAGAAATTATAAAAACCCAATCGAAAAATTTATTCTAGCAAATATTAGGGAATAGGTAGAGACGTTCTATACAACGTCCTGAAAAAGAAAGGAATAAGTTGGAGAAATTTCCATAAATTCTAAACAATATTGTGCGGCTTTTGAAAGTAGCGATCGCCGACAACTTCCCTAAGTAGAGTGAACTAGATTTCAACTTTCTAGCTCTGGGGTTTACCTATTTGAATCATAGGGTTAAGCATGGTATTTATGTAGAATTTAACAAAAAATCCAAACGCCCTCAACTGGCAGCTCAAGTTTATCCATTAGCACTGGTAACAAAAGCTAATCATGGCAAAGCTTTTCCTGATACACCTCCATACAAATATCTCAATGAGCAACAACTTTCGCCAACAGAAATGTGGGAAAAAATCAATCAATCTCACTGTGGTTTAGTTTTATCAGCAGAAGAAGGAGCTTGTCAAACTTCCAGCGAATACCTATTATATGGCATACCAGTTGTATCCACATCTTCTCTAGGAGGTGGGGATATGTGGCATAATGAAAATAATTCTATTATTTGTGAGGCTACAGTAGATGCAGTTGCATCTCCAGTCGAAAAATTTATAAAAAATCCTCCTGATGCGCAACGTATTCATCAGAAACATATAGAGAAAGCAAAAGAGTACAGAGAAAAGTTTATTCAGGTACTAGCTGATGTTTTTCATCGCTTTGAAGTTGATATCGAAGCACCCAGCTATTTCCAAAAGAACTTTTATAACAAAATGAGGAAAAACGAAAACATTAATTTTGTCACATCTCTTTTTGTTTGAAATTAAATAACAGTAGAAAGAATATTTTTCCCCTGTTCCCTGTTCTCCTACTCCGTAAGGACGTTCACATTTTTGTTATGCAACCTCCCTACCTGTTCCCTAAAAGTCAGCAAAAAAGCTCTATGAAAGTCGTAAATTCAGAAACTAAAAATATCAGTAAATTTGACTTTAAACCCTCCTATACTTGGCCGAACCCGGCCTTCCCATTCAGGGTGTATTACGAAAGTCAAAAATGCCGAATTTTTATTATCGAAAATATTCAACACAATTGGAAATGGATGTCTGAATGGCATCAAAATATTCGGGAAACAGACTTTTTTTTCGTTTATTGTGGTTGGTATCATAGCCCTTCCTTTGCTAAAGAAGCCGATACTATTTTTTCAGTGCTGAACCTAGATAAAAAGCAATTTTTTATCATGTATAATTCCCCCTTAGAAATGCAAAATTTTTCAGAAAAATGCTTTTATGGGGATGTAATTAATCATAATGCCTGGCTAGACGAAAACTTAGTAATGCGACCTCTAAATCTTGATAAAATTTATAACGCTATTTATGTAGGTCGTCGCAGTGCATTTAAAAGACATTTTCTCGCTTCTCAGGTATCTGAATTAGCACTTATAGCAGGAGTTAATCATGGAAATGCTGTTTCAGAAATTCCTCCTCATAAATATTTGAATGATAAACAATTATCAGCAGAAGAAGTATGTGAAAAAATTAATCAAGCTCACTGTGGTTTGATTTTATCCCCAGAAGAAGGAGCTTGTTTTTCCTCAAGTGAATATCTTTTGTGTGGGTTGCCTGTTGTTTCTACACCCTCAAAAGGAGGGCGTGATGTTTGGTATGACGACTATAACTCTATTGTTTGCGAACCAACCCCAGATGCAGTTGCTTTAGCAGTAGAAGAATTTGTCCGGAACCCACGCGATCCACAACACATTAGACAAAAGCACATGGAACAAGCACAAGCATACCGAAGCAAATTTATTAATATTTTAGCTGATATTTTTCATCGTTTTGATGTTGTAGATGTAGATCTGGTTAATTATTTCCAAGCAAATTTTTACCATAAACTTAGGAAATCTTATAAACCTGATTTTCTCGCAATTTTTGGTAATAATTACTCTTAATATTTTGGTGTTTTTAACGTTGTAAAAAATCAACAATTTTGTAGATAATGAATAATTACAAAGACTTAAAAATTAAACAAGAATCTAACCACCGTGAATCTTTTGCAAAAATGGTAGCAAACGATAAAACTGCTAACTATTTAGATGTAGAAAATACCCATGGTTGGTCGAGAAACTACCCCCTTTATAAAGTAGAAAAGTTCTTTCGACATATCGCACCTAGTGAAGTTATTACAATAGGTGATGGTAAAGGTGGACATGAGGCACAAATTATTAAACAATTCGGCAATAAAGCGATCGCTACTGATATTGCTACAGAAATTTTGGAAGTTGCCAAAAAAAGAAATTTAATTGATGATTTTGCTAAAGAAGATGCCGAAAATTTATCATTTGCAGATAATTCAGTTGATTACTGTTTTATTAAAGAATCTTTGCATCACTTACCCAGACCATACTTATGTATTTATGAGATGCTAAGAGTTGCCCAAAAAGGGATTATTTTGATCGAACCCAACGGCGATCGCTCCTACCAAATAGGTAAAGAACAATACGAATCATCAGGTAATTACAAATATCAATTTACACTCAAAGAATTAGTTCAATGTGCAGCTTGTTTGGGATTTAATCACGTTGCTTATGGATATTCACCTAACATTCATTATATTTTGAATTGTCTTTGTTTTAAACAAGAATTTCCCGAAAAATGGGCAAACAAAGAAACAAGACCAAAACCTATGGAACTTGCAGGAAAATTAATGCCATGCTCTATTAAGTACGGAGATAAATTTCAGCAATCTAAACCTGGTTTTGAAAAAGCAATTGATGAGTGGTATAAAAGTCATGAACCTCAAGTTAATCCCTTGCTAATTTTTATGATATTTAAGAATGAAATTTCACCACAATTGCAAAATGTTTTGAAAGAATGCGACTTTGAAATTCCTGATATTAAACCCAATCCTTATACTGACTAATTAATGTTATGAAAAGTAGCAACCCAAAAATCTGCCCTATCTGTGGAGGAACTGAATTTGAAAGCAAATTAAGAACTTCACGTTTTGGCACTCCATACCATTGTCTGAAGTGTGGTTCTGGAGAGCGACAGCGTGCCATTTGGAAGATTTACGATAAAATCCCCAAAGAAATTCTGAAAAAATCTAAAGCTCTGCAATTCAGTAATGATAACAGTGTCGATAGAAATGCTTTTGCTAGTTTTGAGGTTTCTGTATACGGTGGCGATAATTCTCTGGATATGATGGATATTGAAAGAGCAAACGAATCTTATGATTGGATAATTTCTAACCAAGTTTTAGAACACGTTGCAGACGATACTTTGGCAGTTGAAGAGCTTTTGCGCATATTAAGTTCCAGAGGAGTTATCCACATTAATATTCCTAACCCAGCTTATAATTTATACACCAATGACTGGGGATATCCCGATCCAAAAATACACGATCATTATCGACACTATGGCAGTGATTTTTTACTAAGAATCGATAAAGCATTAACTTCTGCTTATGCAATACAAGTAGTTGAGATAGATGACGTTACTGATACATTAGAATTAGTGTATTTCATTAGTAAATCTTTTAATCTCTTGGTGCAACAAATAGGTAGAAGTTTGCTAACACAAAAATGTGTTGTTCTTCGTGGCAAGTAATACCGTTTCACGGAAGTTAAAAGTCAAAATTCAAAACTCAAAAGTTAAGATTTTATAGGCTCAAAACTTTGACGCGCTCAGTAATTTCCAGAAATTATTTCACGTTTCGCTAAGATAAGTAGTTTAGCCTAAGTTGATGAAATTGGCATAAATGGAGAAATTACAAAATCAGAATAAGATTTCATCAAAAAATTTATTAAAAACATGGTTAAATCTCACTATCAATTAAATCAAAAAAATCATAAATTAGGAGCAACATAATGAATTTTATCAAAAACCTATTAGTCCCTGATTATATTTATTCAGCAAGGGTTGATGTAGCAGATATTCCCTTTTTTGAAGAAGCATTTTATAATGACTTAGAATTCTACAGCGAAAATATTAAAGCTACTCCCGAACGCTTCAAATATGGTCTGAGAATTGGATATGGTTATATGAATATAATTAAGAAAAATCTATATTCATTACCAGAAAAATACACGATTAAATCCCTAGGCGATCAAGGATTTGAATGGAGGTTTGTACCAGAATTAATCAACAAATATGATGTCAAATATTCTATTTGTGCTGGTGCAGGGACAAATATAACTTTTGAAACCTCTTTTGCACAAGAATTTTCAGATATTAATATTGCTTTGCTCGATCCTTCACCTCATTCTATTAAACATATTGAAAGGATAAAGCTACCATCTAACATTAAATTTTTACCGATAGGTTTTTCTAATAAAGATGAAGTCTTGAAATTTCACAAGCCATCTACTCCTGGTGTTGGTTCTCTTTCTGCCTTAAATCTTCAACCAAGCGATACTTTTTTTGAGTTGCCAGTTAAAAGACTTTTGACTATTTTAAGGGAGCAAAATATTGAAGCTAAAAACCTATGTTATCTCAAATTTGATATCGAAGGTTCAGAACACGTTGTTATTGATGACATTATTAAATCGAAATTGAGACCTGCTCACATTGCTTTTGAATTTGATCAACCAGTTCCTCCTTGGACTATGGAAAAAACCTTGAAGAAATTGATAAAGTATGGCTATGTTATTGTTGATATCTGGGGTTTGAATGTGCTTGCTATTGATAAATTATTAATTACTTAAATTAACTCTATCTAATCATATTTTAAACAGATACTTTAAAAAGTATCAAACAAAAAAAGCTTTTCAAAAAAAAACTCAAATATTTAGGAGGAAATAATGAATATGCACTCAGTCGGCTCTAATGTATTATCAAAGTATAAAGATTCAGATCGCGGAGGGATGTCTGAATGGAGACTATTAGGGGGCAAACCAAAAGCAAATCATGTACGATCCTTGTGTAGTGCCAATAATATTTTTCCCTCATCCTTGATAGAAGTAGGTTGTGGATAATTGGAGAAATAATCAATTCAGAACGTGCTTTTTCTATATCAATTTCTAATGCCAAAGGAATATTTTCAGCTAAAATTTCTTTCAGTAAAGCACTAGGATTTACAGATTCTATTGACTTGAATAATTCTACTCGTTGTTGAAGTATGAGATTAAATTCAGATTCTAATTGTGAGAGAGTAAATTCACTGTAAGACATATTATGAAGGAAGAAACAAAAAAGTTATAAAAACCCAATCGAAAAATTTCTTCTAGCAAATATTAGGGAATAGGCGATCGCTCCTTTTTTCAATTTTAAATTATCGCCGAGAATGTTGTTCCCATTTTTTTGCTATATACCACCATAGTTTAACTCCCATCATACCACTAATACTCAAAATTAAACTCAATATAATTGAGATTCCTGGTGCTAACCAAGGTTCAGGTACTGAATATTTAGACAGAAAGCTACCTACTGGATGATGACTAGCTCTGGTAGTATCAGTGACATAGGGAAAGTGACCAGACATGGAGGCAATGCCGGCACCCGCACCTAATCCCACACCGATAATAGCTACAAGTTCTTGAAAGTTGCGATCGCTCTCTGCTTGTTCTATTTCTGTGATGCCTCGAATGGAGTTGATCAGGTCTTCTAATAGTTTGAAATTGGGATTGATATTACCATAGTCTTTTTGCATTTGCAGCAGATATTTTTCGCTGATTTCTTGATGGAATTTTTCAAAGAATTTGAGGTCGGTTGTAACTCCCATAGCAGTTATCAAGTTAGCTAATATTGCATAAATATCTTCTCTATTTCTTGCTAGTTTGGAAAGTTGGGAAATTGGAGAGGGAATTTTTTCTGGTAAGATATTTTCCAGGGTTTTTGATGTGGCTTTTTCTCTGATTCTATCTAAGCGTCTTTGGTAGTTGAGCAGATTAATTTCTATGGTGCGGATTTGACTTTCAAAATCGCGTATTTTGATAGAATAATTATATAATGTAGTTTGAGATTTTACTAATATTTCTTGTAATGGTTTGAGATTTAAACTAGGGCTTTGATATTTCTGGATTGTTTGGATATATTCTTGAATTTCTATGGCAGATTTTTTCAGTAATTCTTTTAGATAGCGACTCTGACTATAAGCCCATAAAATTTTGTGGCGGAAACAAAATAAACGGAGTAAACTAAAGTTAAATTCTGCTGATTTTTTGGCAGTTTGTTCGTTGGGATAGAGAGAAATTATAAGATGATTATTTTTCTGGATTTGTTCAATAGTTGGTGGGGTTGCTGATGGGGAAAAATCTATTTTTTCTGACATAATAATGTCGTATTGTCGTAATTCAAAGATTCTTCCTCTTAAGAGTTTTCCTTGACCTTGCAAATCTTCTTCCCAGTTGTAGCCAACATTTAATGTTTCGCAGCATTGTTTGGCGATTTCTTCAGGGTTTTTATTGTTAGGTAATTCGGCTAAAATTAACCAAGTTTGTCCGAGATTACCCTTTTGAATTTTGTCTGATGAATCTTTGAGTTTGGCTTCAATTTGGCTTTTTAATTGGGCGATACTGTTGGTGGAATAATGAGTTTTATTATTAGGAAAAGAAGCGGCTATTAGTAGTCCATAAGTATCATTGATTCGGACAGGATAATAATAACCTTCATAGGGAAAGTTGTCGCGAAAATCCTCCTTGTGTTGTATCAAAAGTTCGAGGTATTCGGTTTCTATGACGCTGTCGAGTTGAAATAGGGAATTCCGCAGATTTTCGGGTAATTTGGAGGCAAATATTTTGCGATTTTTTTCTAAGTCTTCTTTACTTTCTCCTAAACTTTGTCGGAGGTCGTAAAGAAATAAAAATAGGTTGGGATAGATAAGGTCAGTCATTTTTAAAAATAGGCTGGTTAAGAAATTGCCAGAGTTTTTCTATACGGGTGAGTTTTTGGGCGGTTTTTGTTGGTTCTGGAGTGGTGAGAATGCTGATGGCCATATTGAGGATTTCGTTGTTTTTATCGTCTGGTTTGCCTTCAAAGTGGGCTCGTTTTACTGCCAGTTTTACTACTTCACTACCATCTGGCCAAGCGTGTTTGAGCTCGTTTTCAGTAGGTGGCTGGTCGTAGAGAATTTGGTCACTTACTGCATCTAACTGGCTTTTTGCAGCTTGATATAGCTGAGTGAAGGAGGAATTGGTCACAAGTTTATCCATCAAGTCTTTAATGATTGACTCCCGGTTGTTATGTGGCATAGACAGAGATTGACCTGCTGTTTTAAAAGCCGCTTTTTCGGCAGCGCTCAAGGGTAATTGTAAATTATAGAGGGCCAGCAAGATGGCCAGCAAGGTTGTGTTACTATTGTTGTTAACTGAGCTATCCATAAGTACAATGGGGTAGTTAATAGTGATTAATTAAATCTTAGCGTTAATTAGGGATGATGACTCGCGATGCACTGGTGGTGGGCATCAATACCTACCCAAGACTAGAAAATTTGCCTAAACCGGCACGGGATGCTGAAGCTATTGCCCAACTTTTGGAAAAGTACGGTGAGTTTAGGGTTCGGCGCTTGCCAGAAGCTAATTTGGATGGTAAGTTGCGGGTGGACTCAGATGCTCTTCTTCTTTTTAACGAGCTGGAGGAGGCGATCGCCAACCTCTTTAACCCAGATGGACCTCATCCTCCTGAAACTGCACTGCTATTCTTTGCGGGTCATGGGTTGCGCAAAAGTCGTGGCGGTATTACTGAGGGCTTTTTTGCGACTAGCGACTCCGATCCAAGTATGGGATTTCGGGGTTTGTCTCTTCAATGGTTACGGCGTCTATTATAGCAAAGTAAGGTTAGGCAACAGATTGTCTGGTTAGATTGTTGCCACAGCGGTGAATTAGATAATTTTGATGAGGCAGATCCTGGCAGCCTGGGTCAAGGAAGAGATCGTTGTTTTATCGCTGCCTGTCGTGCTTTCGAGTTTGCTTATGAGTCCTTAAGTGGCGAACATGGGGTTCTGACTGAGTTTTTGTTGCAGGGACTCGATCCGAATAGAAATGATGAGGGAATAGTCACCAATAATGCCCTCGTAGATTTTATTAATCAGACATTTAAAGGTGTTCCCCAAGCTCCAATTTGTAGGATTTCAGGAGATCCAATTACCCTGACTACGAGAAAGCTAGAGCTGGTTAGGCCGATTCAGGAAGGGATTTGTCCCTATCGAGGACTGAGATATTTTGATTTTAATAATGAAGATGCTCAATATTTTTACGGGCGTACCGCACTTACCGATGAGTCTATCGACAAACTCGGAAGCAGCAATTTCTTAGCAATATTGGGTTCTTCTGGAAGTGGTAAATCTTCCCTGGTTAGGGCGGGATTGTTGCATAAGCTTAAGCTAGGGCAAAGTTTATCGGGGAGCGATCGCTGGAAAATTTACCCTCCTTTCACCCCTGGAGAACAAGAGCGCACTCCACTACAAAACTTAGCATGGGTATTTGTAGAAGCAGAACCGGAACTCTCCCTCGTTGAGCGTGCCAGTCAGCTTAAAAAGGCTGAGGAATTGATTTCAATGGGAGTGGAAGGTTTAAAATCTCTGAGAGCGGCAACCCAAGCACCTCGAATGGTATTGGTTGTAGACCAGTTTGAGGAAATTTTTACCCTCTGCAAAGATGATTCAGAACGGCAAAAGTTTTTTGATTGTCTTTTGGGAGCATTAGAGCAAAGTAATGGTAAACTTTGTCTGGTATTGGTGATGAGAGCTGATTTTTTGGGTAAATGCACTGAACGGGAATATTCCGGTCTTGCCAATTACATCGCTAACCCCAAACATCAAGTTCTGGTTAAGGCAATGACGGCGCCGGAGTTGCAGGAGGCGATTACTAAACCAGCGCAGCAAGTTGGTTTAGAAGTAGAACGGGGACTGGTTCAGCAAATGATTGAGGACGTTCTAGGCTCTCCAGGAAGTTTACCGCTATTGCAATATACCATGACAGAATTATGGGAGCAGAAGTTGGTAAATCGGTTAACGCTTTCGGAATACAATAGGTTGGGAGGCGTTAAGGGTTCGCTACAAAAGCAAGCTAATCAAGTTTTTCAAGATTTTCCCGAAGCAGAAAAGAAAGTCGCCAAACATATTTTTTTGGAACTAACCCAGTTGGGCGAGGGAACAGAAGATACTCGCAGGCGGGCGCTGACAAACGAGTTGGTTACAACTGAATATGCTAAAGAAACGGTCGATCTTGTTCTCAGCAAATTAGTGGAAGCTAGGTTGGTCGTGACTGATAAATTGTTACTCAGAGGGGAAACAGGCGATCGTGTCACAGTGGTTGATGTTGCTCACGAAGCCCTAATTCGTCACTGGTCTCAGTTGAAGGCGTGGCTGGAGGAAAACCGATAAATGCTACGGCGCAAACGGCAGATTGATCTTCTAGCAAGGCAATGGGTTGAAAATGGGAAATCTCATCGGTACGGAGACCTGCTCGGTGGCATTCGTTTGAACTTGGCTGAAGATTTTTTTGTAAAAAATCTAGGAGAACTTTCATCTGATGCTATTGAATTAATTCAATTGAGTCAAGAAGCTCGCGATCGCCAAATCCAAGAAAAAGAAGAGCGCGATCGACGAGAGTTGCAATTACTTCAAGATCGGATTGAAACAGAAAGGAAAGCTAACCGTAAATTACGACAAAGAGCAATTATAGCCTCCTCACTAGGAATTTTGACAGGGATTGCCTTAATAGTAGCGATCTATATGTGGCTAATGGCGAACTATAGAGAAAAAACGGCTAAATCGGTTCAGTTAGCTATCGCTTCTGAAGCTAGCTTAAATGTCGATTCTACTCGCAGTCTTTTGCTGGCCATTCAGGCAAACTTAATACAGGATACCCCACAAGCAAAATTGGCTTTGTGGAATGCTTTTCAAGAGAACCATGAACGATTTAATCTGGTCGGACACGAAGGTTCTATTCTATATGCTGAGTTTGATCCTAAAGATGGTAACCGCGTGCTAACCGTGAGTAGTGATGGCACTGCTCGTATTTGGGAACTGAATAACTCCGAAAACCCCCTTGTTTTAAAAGGGCACAAAGACATTGTTGTACATGGCAGATTTGACCCTAAAAATTCCAATCGAGTGTTAACTGTCAGTTATGACGGAACTGCCCGAGTCTGGGATACAAATAATATTGATAATCCTATTTTGATCGTAGAAGACGAAGGATTTGTCAATTACGGCAGTTTTGATCCGAATAATTCCAACCGAATTTTAACAGCTAGTACCGATGGTAATACTCGTATTTGGGATATTAACAACTCCAGCGTTCTTGTAACTCTGAAAGGCCATGAAGGAGATGTCTGGATGGCTACATTTGATCCAAACAATTCTAATCGGGTACTGACGATCGGTAGCGATAGTACAGCTAGAGTTTGGAACTTGAAAAATCCCAGTAACCCATTAGACCTCTCCAAAATAGAAATTAAGGTAAAATTGTAGTGCCCAATTATATATATGCTGTCCCCAAATGAATAATGTATTAGAATATATTTATAATCATCCAAAAGAAACAAAAAGGA
>JAKQYF010000193.1 GCA_023356535.1 Trichodesmium sp. MAG_R03
TTAAATAAATCTATTAATTCATCAGTAAAAGGATTATAGGCAATAGCATTTATCGTAAAATCTCGTCGCCATAAATCTTCCTCCAAACTATTACCTTCAATCTCAGCAAAATCAACTGTAGCTCCTTTAAATACTACCCGAGCAATTTTTCGTTCTTCATCCAAAACCACAAAACCCGCTTGATATTTACTGGCAATATTTCTAGCGATATTAACTGCTTGCTCAAGGATAATAAAATCTAAATCCAAGTATTCAGTCTTCCTTTTGAGCAAAGCATCTCGTACCGAACCACCCACTAAATAAACAGTTTGGGGCAGCATTTTTCCGTCAAATGGCCAAGTTTCCGGTGATAAAGCAGACAAGGAATTGATCGACATTGCTACAAACACAAAAATCAAATGAATTTTTTTGCAGTTAGACTTTTACTTAAGTCAAAGTTAACATTATCTCTGAAAAAAAATATATTTTTCCCCAGCAGAAAAGCCACTTTATCTCTAGGGCAAAATTTTATCAATTCCAGATAAAATTAATTTGGGGTAAAATATAAACATATCAAATCATTAAAATCAAAGATTATTGTATTAATTAAGATTAAACTTTAGCATCAACGAGGTACTTACAGATGTGTATTTGTGTTAACTGCCACTATGTAGATCAGTGTGTTACTTATCATGCTGTAGAAACTCAGCACGAACAACTTCATTTAACAGAAAATCCAGATTTTGACCCGGTTGAACCGACTATCAATGTCAATATTCGTCCCAAACAAGAGGAAATTGAGATGGAATGGGACGTTGTCGGTTGTGAAAGTTTTCTAGCAGAAATGGGCAAATGGGCAAAATTAAGGCCTGGTGAACTTATCCCTACCTGAATTCAATCTCATATGAAATAGGTCATTTTAGTTATCAGTTATCATTATTCCAAAGGCAGTAAGTTGAAAATACCTTTGGAGTAAGTGAGTTTAACACCCCATAGTTACCTGAAATGTTTATAATTAGTTGGAATGAAATTCCTATCCAATTAAACCATTATCTTAAAGCCTAATACTTAAAACCTTCTTTAAGACTGAAAAATATTTATCTATTCTAATGAGTTATTGCTTTAATCCTACCTGCAAAAAACCACAAAACTCTCCGAAGGTTCAAATTTGCTCTAATTGTAATTCACCATTGTTACTAATTCCTCCAGCTAGTGCTGCAGATGAAGAAATAGAAACAAAGAAAATTATTTCGTCAGTAGATAATAATTCCACAACAACCAACCACTCTCGTTACCGCATCTTGAAACTTATTGGATATGGTGGTTTTGGTAGAACTTTTTTGGCATCAGATGAAGCAAATACCCCAGAAAAAGTTTGTGTAATTAAGCAGTTTTTTCCTCAGAAGAAAAATTATCAGCAAAATTTTCCTCCATGCTTAAAAACAATTTCTGGCAATGAAGAACTTCAGGTACAAACAACCTCTGAAAAAGCTGTAGAGTTATTTCAGCAAGAAGCACAACAATTAGAAACTTTAGGCAACCATCCTCAAATTCCCCAATTATTCAAATATTTTCAGCAAGAGGAACAACAATATCTCGTTCAAGAATATATTGAAGGTAAAAATCTGGCTCAAGAATTGGCAAAAAAAGGTGTTTTTACTGAGGCTAAAATTCGGGAATTATTAAATGATTTATTGCCAGTATTACAGTTTGTCCATCAATCTAAAGTTATTCATCGAGATATTAAGCCAGAGAATATTATCCGTCGTACTACAGGTAAACTTGTTTTGGTAGATTTTGGTGCTGCTAAGTTAGTAGAGAAAAAAGGGTTCTCTCAAATAGATACCATTATTGGTAGTGCTGCTTATACCGCTCCGGAACAACTTATGGGTAAAGCAGTTTTCGCCAGCGATCTTTATAGTTTGGGTGTTACTTGTATTTATCTTTTGACTGGAGTTTCACCTTTTGATTTATTTGATAGTAGAAATAGTCAATGGGTGTGGCAAGATTATTTAAAAATGTCTATTAGTGAGGAACTTGGTAGAATTTTGGACACAATGTTGCAAAGTGCTACTAATCGGCGTTATTATTCTGCTGCTGCTATTCTGAGACATTTGAACCCCCAGTTTACTTATATGGAGTCTGTCTATTTTTCTACTTCAACAATTCCCAAAAAATTAATTCCACAAATAGAAATTAGACAACAGTTGCAGAAAGCTTTAGATTTTAACTCGGTGAAGGTTCAGGTGAGTCGTGTGAAAAATACTTTGACTGTTGTAATTAGTAGAAAATCGAACATAAAAGTTAATTACGCTCAAATTTTAAAGATAATTTCTGCTAAGTTGACTGATTTGAAGTTGCCCAATATAGATAAGATTAAATTGTTCGGTAAAGCTCAAGGTAAAACTGTGCCAGAGTGGCAACAAATATTGAGAATTAATCATCAAGCTAGATGGAAAAATAAAATTTTGAGGCTGCAAAAAACAGAGCATTTTGTGAAGCTCTCACAGTTAGGAACTCAGAGTTTTTGGTTAGCTAGATTTAGGGAAAGAGAATTTTGGTTAGATGCTTTGATGTTTGCTTTAATTTGGTTTATTTTTAGTTGTCAGATAATTATTTGGCATCCTCTAATTGCTTTGATAATTGCATCGGTTTTTATAACAGTTAAGCATCAGATTGGAAAACAGAATAAATTAGCAACTAATAATTTATTGGCTACAGTAGCAAGTATATTTTTAATATTGGGTTTATTAGGTTGGAGATTTAAGATTTATGATATTTTTGGCTTACTTTTAGGTTGCTTATTTGTAGCTCTACCAATATTTTATGTTAGAGAGGAAATAAGTTAGCTCAAAGCTAGTAATTTCTAATAAACTAGGTTTTAGCTGTCAACTTTCACCCATTAGCAATGACAAATACACAAAAAAAATATGGTTTAGCAATTCACACTACCAGTCCCGAATTAGGCTTAGCTATAAGTAATTTTGCTGAGGAGACTCGCTCTAAAACTTGGAACTTAGGGCGAGAACTATCAACTCATCTACATCAAAAATTACAAGAGTTTATGCCACCTCAAATTTGGCAAGATTTAAGATTTATTACTGTTGCTAAAGGCCCGGGAAGTTTCACAGGTAGTCGTATTGGTGTAGTCACAGCTAGAACTTTAGCTCAACAGTTAGATATTCCACTATTTGCAATTTCAACTTTGGCAACTATAGCTTGGTCATATAAACAGAAAAGTCAGAATTTATCCCTACAAATGCCAGCTCAAAGAGGGCAGTTATTTACAGCTATTTATCAGGTAGAAGAAATGGGTATAAATCCGATTTTAAAAGATACACTAATGAATCCGCTAGCATGGGAAAAAATATTAGTAAACTGGGAAAATTCTTATTATTTAATTCAGGTTGAAAATAGTTTAGGAAAATCTGTTGTAAGTCTATTAGAATTAGCTCATTTAGAATGGCAAAAAGGAAACAGACCACATTGGTCAGAAGCATTACCTTTTTATGGACAACATCCTGTCGAAAAGTATCCACTTTAAAATAGTATTAAAACAAAATAAAGGAAGTACTTAATTTTTGCAAGATTAATTTAATTTTTCTGTAAATGATTAGCTCAGAAACATATAACTCACACTTATCTCGCCCCTGTCTAAGAAACTCTTAAGTTACCCATATCAGCAATAGCCTTAGCTAATTTATGGTTTACTATCATACCTGATATATTAAAGTCTTCTATTACTATTTAGCTGTGGTTAAGAGCCAAATAAGTAGTTAACTTATCAGGATTTACCCACGGGCACTACACTAGGGTGAGGGCGAATGCCATTCGCCCCTACACATGGCATTTTCAAAGTGAATTGGCGTCAGTCCTGTTTATGTAACGTATAAATGAATTTTGTGTATTTGAGATTGCTTTGCTGTCCCTCGAAATGAAAAATTTACCTTATTTTGCGATTTTACGTAATTTATCATTCAGAAATACCGCATATATATATAATAGTTACTTATTTTCGCAAAAATTTCAGATTAAGACTAACTAGAAAAATATAAAAGATAGAAAAAATACTCATGCAACTTATTAACAGATTACATTTCAATAACTTGCGGGGTGATTTATTAGGTGGCCTGACGGCTGCAATTGTTGCACTACCCCTAGCTTTAGCATTCGGAGTATCCTCTGGTGCCGGAGCCATCACAGGTCTTTACGGCGCCATCTTTGTTGGTTTTTTTGCCGCTCTCTTTGGAGGTACACCCTCACAAATTACTGGTCCAACCGGTCCCATGACGGTTATTATGGCAACGGTCTTTAGCACTTTAATTGCTAAGAACCCAGATGTCGGTGTGGAGATGGCCTTTACCGTTGTTATGCTTGGTGGACTATTCCAGATACTCTTTGGAATCTTGCAACTCGGAAAATATATAGTTCTGATACCCTATGCCGTAATCTCAGGATTTATGTCTGGAATCGGTATAATAATTATCTTCATTCAGATTGGTCCATTTCTCGGTCATCGTGGATCTGCTAGTGTAGTTGAATCAGTCAGCAAAATCCCAGATTTCTTATCTAACCTTAATCCGGCTGCAGCTGCACTAGGAATTATCACACTGATAATTCTTTTCCTAACACCCCGCAGAGTGAGTTCGGTAATTCCATCCCCATTACTAGCATTACTAATTGGAACTCTAATTTCTGTCTTCTTCCTCGAAGATAGTAATCTCATCCTCATTGGAGAAATTCCTACTGGGTTGCCCAAGCCACAGTTGCCAGTATTTACTTTCGAGCAGCTAAATACGATGCTTGTAAATGGATTAATGTTGGGAGCTTTGGGATCTATCGACTCTCTGCTTACCTCCCTAGTTGCCGACAATATTACCCGAACTAATCATGACTCTGATCGTGAATTAATTGGCCAGGGGATTGGGAATATAATGTCGGGATTATTTGGTGGATTACCAGGAGCAGGAGCCACCATGCGGACAGTGGTTAATGTTCATGCTGGTGGAAGAACAGCCTTATCGGGCATTTTTCACTCTGTTATTTTATTGATTACTCTCTTGTGGGCTGGAAAATTAACCGAAGTAATCCCCCAGACCATTCTAGCAGGTATCTTACTCAAAGTAGGAATTGATATTATCGACTGGGGATTCCTTAAACGAGCACATAAGTTATCACTTAAGGCTGCTGGCATTATGTACAGTGTACTGTTACTAACCGTATTCGTCGATCTGGTTACTGCAGTCGCCGTAGGTGTCTTTATGGCAAATCTCTTGACGGTCAAGCGCCTTAGTGATCTTCAACTTGATGAAGTAAAGGCTATCGTTGAACCCCATAATGAAGCTCCCTTAAGCGATGAAGAAAAACAACTCCTTGAGAAAGCTAAAGGTCGCCTCTTGTTGCTACATCTCGTTGGACCGATGAGTTTTGGGGCTGCCAAGGCTATCTCTAAACAGATGGGGATGGTAGAACAGTATGATATTCTTATTCTCGACCTCAGCAATGTTTCTTACCTTGGGATTACTATGTCTCTAGCTCTTGAGAACATGGTCCAAGAAGCATCTCGAAAACGTAGTGAAGTGTTCTTTGTTGTGGCATCTGCTGAGATTCATGCTAGACTTAAAAATTTAAATATCTGGAATATTTTAGTTTCACAAAACCTAGTAGCAACAAGAATTGAAGCCTTACAACGCGCACTTGTACTTCTGGCTGAATCATAAAAAGTTTAACACTCAAGAGTTTGCTTGAAGTATTATATCAACCTCGTTTAATTAGGGTCTGCTGAAAAAGTTTTTTTAAGAAGCAGGGACGTTGCATAACAAAAATGCGAACGTCCCTACACAGGAACGGGGAATTGGTAGAGGAGGAACTTGGATATATTTGTCCCTTTATTGTTCTGCCATGGTCAACCCGAAATCCTAACTTTTTCAGCTTACAACCAGCAAAAAGCTGGTACTTTTTGCTACCCAAATAAGGATATTGCCTTTATATGTCAATGCTTTTATGATTAAGCAGCAAGCCCTATTGAGGAAAAAAAGCTTGATTAAAAAGATAGCTAATTCTTCTTTTGCGGATTCACAATATACTCAGATGAAACCTGTTCTACCTGCCCCAATTTCAACAACGCTTGATAGAACATTGCTGCAACTTCAGCACGAGTAGCAGGTTGATTTGGATTCAAAATTTTCACATCTGGATGGCTCACTACTAATCCAGCAGTAGTTGCGGCAGCTATTTTTTCTTTCGCCCAATCAGGTATTTCTTCTGTGTCTTTGTAAACACTTAAAATACTATCAGGATCAGATGGAATTTCCAGGCTTAAGCCACTAGCTAAAGAAATTAACACTTGTAACCTTGATACTTTTTGTTCTGGACGAAAAACATTCCCTGGATACCCACTTAAAAAACCAGATTGAGTAGCTATTTGAATGTCCGTTTGAGCCGTTGAATCTCCTTTTATATCTTTATAATTAACAGATTTTTTAGTTAATTTTTCCTCAAATACTTTAGGAATTTGAACAGCCAACTCAGCTCGTGTTATAGGTTTATCTGGCTCGAACTTATCATTATCAACCGGATCAAGAATATCACGTTCTACCAAAGATTGAATAAAACTATTTGCCCAAAAACTATTGGGAACATCAGAAAATTTAACCTTACTAGTAGGAGATATATCAGGAGAAGGTAATGTTGTTGGAGGCACAGAAGTTTCCGTTTCTTGGGGTAACTCTATTGTTGGGGTAGGAATAGAAGGTGCCACAGGTAGAGCTTCAGTTACTATTGGAGAATCTGTAACTTCCGATGATATAGTAGGTGGAGATTCAGATAATCTCTTCTTAACATCTAATACTACTAAATGATTAGCAACTTGTGGAGCAGCTTTTTGATTAGTTGTTTTTGGCGGTTTAACTAATTTAGGTGTTGTCTTTGTTTGTGTCTCGACTTTATCTAAACCCTGAATATTTGCCTCGAAATCCTCAACAGTATCAGTTATAGGAGTTAAAATAGGCAAGCTTGTTACTAATTCTTCAGAAGTTAGGGATGCTTGATCAAGATTTGATGCTGATTTACCAGTCGGAGTCTTAACTTGAGGTGTCTCTAAGCTAAAGATTGACTTCTCAGAAGCAATATCAGGACTACTCACAATTTCAGATAGAGGTTGAGAAAGTAAATTCAACTCACTATTTTCTCTAGTCATTGCCCAGAAAAATATGCTGCCAAAAGTCCCTAAGGCTACAAATATTGCAATCCACTCATCGAGTTTCACTGGCTTGACCCGTGATGGTGGTTTTGTCGGTGTATCTGTCATGGTTATTTTATTTATATTAGTGATATAGCAATCCTATCTGAATTTGTGAGAGAAATGGGCTGTTTTAAGGCAGCAGTTAGTATACTGGCATCACAAGAATCAAATCACATGACTACTAAACCATTAATTATTGCTCACCGGGGTGCATCTGGCTTGGTCAAATTTGAAAATACTTTAGCATCTTTTGCTAAAGCCATTGAGTTAGGGGTTTCAATGGTAGAGTTTGATGTTAGAAAAACTCAAGATAATTTATTTGTTGCCTTTCACGATGAATTAATTGATGGGATTAAACTTAGTAATTTGACTTATAAACAACTTTTAGATATTTCACGGCAAAAAGGTTTTAATGTGCCATTAGTAGAAGATGTGCTCAAGTTATGTCGAGGGAAAATTAAACTTGATATTGAATTGAAAGAAGCTGGGTATGAATTGGAGATAGTTAATTTAGTCAAAAAATATTTAGATTATCAAGACTATGTAATTAAATCTTTTATTGATGCTACTATTATTGCTGTCAAAAAAAATGATCATAAAATTACAACTGGGTTATTATTAGGGTTTAGTAATGCCCAAAATTTCATTGCTACTCAATTATCAGAAATTTTTCCAGAATTTCGTTTGTTTACAACTAAAGCTGATTTTGTTTCCCCTAATTATAAATTAATTAAATTAGGTTTTGTGTGGCGGATGAAACTGATTAATAAGAATATCTATGTCTGGACAGTTAATGATGAAAAATTAATGGCTAAAATTCTTAAGCAAGGAGTATTTGCATTAATTACAGACAGACCAGATTTAGCTTTGAAGTTATTTGATAGCAATTAATATTTAGCTTTTAAAATCTTTAATTTTTATTTCTAATGAAGAGCCATTTCTGAGCCTCGAATCTAGGAGCCTGATTTCTAGAATAAATTGTTGTTTTTAACAATAAACATTGACGAAAAAACAAGGTTTCTGGGTTCGCCTGCGTTAGTCCTGTTGGTATGATACAGCCCTTTCTGTTGTTATGAGGTACACCCACACGGGCAAGATCCTGTACTACAGGGTTTTTACCATTTACCCTGTACATCATTTGCCCGAAATCTGCTGTATTTACTACCTTTTACGAAAAAGTATGCGATCGCATCACAAATTAGACACCTGCTGAGCAAGAATATAGGAATTTTCCATAGAAAGCTCCTGCTTTAAAGAGGTTTGTCAAAGGTTTATATAATCAGGACTTACCCAAATTGACCTTGAAAATGCCATCTGTAGGGGCGAATTGCATTCGCCCTCACCCTTGTGTAGTGTCTGTGCGTAAGTCCTGACTTAGTTAAGCAGGAAAATTATCAATGCTTTGGTTTGTTTTAGCAATTTCAGTAGCTTTGAGTCAATCTCTTAAAGATGTTTATAATAAGACACAGCTCAAAAATTTTGATGAGTATATTATTGGATGTAGTCTAACATTTTTTACCTCTCTATTTTTAAGCCCACTCTTATTATTTATTGACACTCCTCAGGTGGGAAATAAATTTTGGTTGGCTTTATTAGTCAGTGGTTTTCTAAATGGAATTGCCTATATACTTTACCTCAGAGCTATCAAAATTTCCGATTTATCAATTGTTGCTCCTATCACAACTTTTAGTCCCTTATTTTTGTTAATAACTTCACCATTAATTGTGGGAGAATTTCCTCAGTTACTTGGTATAATTGGTGTTTTATTAATTGTACTTGGATCATATCTATTAAATCTTAAACAGAAGCAGCAAGGATATTTAGCTCCTTTTCGAGCAATAATTACTGATCACGGTTCGAGATTATCTCTGTTAGTAGCTTTTATTTGGAGTATTAGTGCTAATTTTGATAAAGTAGGTGTACAAAATTCTTCACCTATTTTTTGGGCAATTTCTGTGTTTTTTACTATATCAATTATCCTACTACCAATTGTTTTATATAAATCTCATCATAATCTATATAAACTTAAAACTGGTGGCTGGAAATTAGTAATATATGGTATGATTAATTCTCTAGCAATGGGATGTCAAATGATGGCTATCAATTTAATTTTTGTTGCTTATGTAATTTCCGTCAAAAGAACAAGTGTATTGTTTACTGTTGTATTGGGAAAAATAATTCTCAAAGAAAAAAATATTAAAGAACGATTGTTAGGTGCAGCAATTATGGTTTCAGGGGTACTTTTAATTACTATTTCCTAACTTAAATAATAAAAAATATGACATTTGATTTACAAACAAGATTACAAAATCATCTCCAGGAAATAGTGCGCGATCGCGACCCATATCTGTCATCAGCAGGACATTTTTATGTCAGACAATATATTTATCAGCAATTGTTACAATGGGGAAATGTAGAAATTGATGAATTTCAGGTTAGAGGTAAAATTCATCACAATTTAATCTTGAATTTGCCCTCTTTGAACAATAATAAAAAACGAGAGTTACCACCAATATTAATTGGGGCTCATTATGACACAGTGCCAGGTACACCAGGAGCAGATGATAATGCTACTGGAGTAGTTGTTTTACTAGAATTAGCTAGAGAATTTTCCTCTAAACCTTTGAAATATCCAGTTAGTTTAGTTTCCTTTGATATGGAAGAATATGGGTTATTAGGCAGTCAGCATTACGCAGAAAAACTCAAACAAAAACAACAAGAACTTAGACTAATGATATCTTTGGAAATGCTTGGTTATTGTGACTCTACTCCTAATTCCCAAAATTATCCTCCTGGGTTAAAATATTTTTATCCAAATCAGGGTAATTTTGTTGCATTAATTGGTAACTTATTTACAATTATTGATATGTGCCAAATGAGTATGAATATCAATCAAATAGGAACTAATTGTCAATGGTTGCCAGTGCTAAATAAGGGTTTAATTGTTCCTGATACCCGTCGCAGTGATCATGCACCATTTTGGGATAGAGGATATAAGGCTATAATGATTACTGATACTGCGAATATGCGAAATCCTAATTATCATAAAAACAGTGATACTATTGACACTTTAGATTTGGATTTTCTCACAGGGGTTTGTCAAGGATTAATAGTTGCTATAAGAAGTCTTTTTTAAATTTTCAAGTAGGAAAATTTTGAAAATTATAAATTACAGTTATGTAGATAAAATTTTAGTAAAAAAAATATGGTAAGGCAGTATTCGGAAGTTACCAAAAATCAGAATTTATACCAAATTTGCTTATGAAACCCTACTTTCTCCAAATCCTTCTAATACCAATCTCTAAAAGGGGGTTAGGGGTGAGTATCCTATTCAAGAAAGCGTAGGAAGGTTTCTGAGAAGGTCAGCAATGACGCAAACATCAAAACCAGCACAACAGAATGGAAGATGACCTTCTGGTGAATTCAGAGAAAAATCTAGATCGAAGTAATTTTTCCACATTCCCCCTTCTCGCCAACCAACTTTTTCACCAAAATGATTATAGGTTTCCCAATTTATTTGTTCTAATTTATTACCAGTTTCTAAATAGATACGCTTCTGTGTA
>JAKQYF010000194.1 GCA_023356535.1 Trichodesmium sp. MAG_R03
CATAAACTTAGTAAAAGCTGGCAACTCTGTTCCAATTTGTTCAAAAATACCAGCAAAAGTTGGTAACAGAAAAGTTGTCATACCAAAAAACACTGCCAAAGCAATAAACATAACAGTTTTTGGGTAAGACATCGCTGAATTAATCTCACTCATTGTCTTAGCATTTTTTTCCAACATAACTGCCAGACGATCTAGAACTTCATCAAGCACACCACCCACCTCTCCAGCAGCCACCATACTGATAAATAATTCATCAAAACAAGCAGTATGTTTTTTCATTGCTTCTGATAATTCACTGCCCTCTTCTACTTCTCCACTCACCTGCTTAATAGCATACTTAATCCTGGCATTAGAAGTTTGGTCTTTTAAAACCCTCAAACATCGAATCATCGGCACTCCAGCATTAAACATTGCAGCAAACTGACGGGCAAAAATAGATAAATCTTTCACCGTCACCGATGCTAGAGCAACATTGATTTTTTCCTCTATTATTTCTAACTGTTTTTCTAAACTACTTTGAGTTTTTTTCTTAGCTATATTACCAGTCATTTTACTCCTTTGTTGTATTATTTATTTAACTTCAAACAAATTAGGGAATAGGAAAGATGAGTGGGAGGTCCAAGAACAAGCAAAAAATATTTATCCCGTCAATTGTAGCTTACCATATTAATCACCGAATCTATTGTAATTTTTATGATCAAAAGCAGATAGTAAGCAGTAGACAAAACCAACAATAAACCTCCCATGCCAGAGAAATAAAGTCTTCCTTATTGCTTATTCCTTCTTTCTATAAAATTAATAAGTTGATTTTTATAAGCAGAAAGAGAAAGGAAACGAGGGAGAAAGTCAACAAAAAAATCTACAATAAATCTCCCCTGTCAGAAAACTACAGCATTATGTAAATAGAGCACAGAAATTTATAAATTATCAAACTCAGCCACTGATAAATTCTGACTTGCGTCTAGCCCGATAAAATTTCCCTTTCCCACTCTTGCTTCATTCTTTTTGTTGCAATATTAACGAGCCTTAGCCTTAAATTTAGTTTCCTTAGGTTCAGGACCGATCAAAGCCTCTAATTCATCAGGCTTAACTGCCTTACTCATACCATTTGCCCAAGTAATTTTCCCTTCTTTATAAAGATTAGCCAAAGACATTTCCATAGTTTGCATTCCTAACTTAGCGCCCATTTGAATTTGAGAATAAAGCTGAGAGTTTTTCGATTCCCTAATCAAGTTAGCGATCGCCGGAGTATTCAACATAATCTCATGAGCTGCACAACGACCCCCACCTATTTTCTTAACTAAGTTTTGACTACAAATACAAACAATAGAGTTAGCTAACTGCGACCTCATTTGCGGTTGTTGTTCCGGCGGGAAAACATCCAACATTCGGTCTACCGTACCCGGAGCTGAATTCGTGTGCAAAGTTCCAAACACCAAGTGACCTGTTTCTGCAGCACTACTAGCCAAACCAATTGTTTCCAAATCCCGCATTTCCCCAACCAGAATAATATCAGGATCTTGACGCAACGCCCCCTTCAGAGCATTAGCAAAACTTTTTGTATCTTCGCCTTTTTGTCGTTGGTGAAATAAACTTTTTTCGTTGGGAAACACATATTCTATGGGATCTTCCACAGTTAAAATATGTTCAGTACGAGTACGGTTAATCAAATCTATCAAAGCTGCCATAGTAGTTGTCTTCCCAGAACCTGTTTGTCCCGTCACCAAAAACAAACCTCGAGGTCGCTCCGTCATTTCCCGTAAAATCATCGGAACCCCTAATTTATCTGCATTAGGAATCTTGGAAGCCAAAGCACGCATACAAGCTGCCCAACTACCCCGCTCTCGATACACATTGAGACGGAAACGAGCCAAACCCTTAACACCATAAGCACTATCAAGCTCCCAGTTTTGCTCTAAATGCTTCCGCTGCATATTATTGAGCATTTGGAAAATCAGAGCTTGTACTTCTATTGGTTCCATATTTTCCCCAAATTGAGCTTGAGGAGTCAATTGACCGTTAATACGGAAAAAAATTGGTGCTCTTGCTTGAATATGGACATCAGACCCACCTTGTTCAACTAGGGATTCTAAAACATCCTCAATCATCAAAGACATAAATTTAATCTCTACTTTTTTTTATGAGTTATTAGTTACAGGGCTTACGCAACGACACTAATTATAGTAGCATTATCTGAAAATTTACAGATTTTTGCATCATATATAGAGGTAGTGCGTAAGTTCTGAGTTATTTAGTTATCAGTCACTAAATTATTTCAACTATTGCTCTAGTCTTACTGAAAACGAGGAGTCATACAATAAGGACATTCTAACCACTCTGCTTGCAATTCAGCGTTACAACATTGACATATTAGATTTTGTTTAGCCAGGCGTTTCATTTCCGCCTCCAGACCAGAATCAGTAAATGTTACCCGTTCCACCTCCTCAAAAGTTGTATAACCTTCTCGTACCAAATTCAGACTATATTGCAGCAGAGGCTTCATACCCTCCTCTACTGCAGCTTCCTTAACTTGTTCCGTTGGTGCCCTTTGAGTAATTAAAGTTTGTAACCGCTCAGTAATTTTCATAAACTCATAAACACCTACACGACCTTTATAACCAATGCCATTACACTTTTGACATAACTCTCCCCTTTCTTTGAAATCTTCTCGCTGCTCAACTGGTATAGTATTTGCCCTATAGTATGTAAAATCTTCTTCCTGAGAAGGCACCAAACCATAACGACGAAACTCTTCAGGTTCAGGCTTATATTCTATTCGACATTTACTGCAAACCCGACGCATCAGGCGTTGTGCCACCACACCCAACAAAGCTGCTGAAACCATAAAAGATTCTACTCCCATTTCATCAAGACGAGCGATCGCTCCAGCAGCATCATTAGTATGTAGAGTTGTTAAAACCAAGTGTCCGGTTAACGCAGCTTCAATTGCCGTTTTTGCCGTTTCTTTATCTCTCGTTTCCCCCACCAGCAAAACATCCGGGTCTTGTCGCAGAAACGCCCGTAGGATGCTCGCAAAAGTCAAATCCTTTTCCCTAATTACCTGACATTGAGTAATTCCGGGCAAAGCATATTCAATCGGATCTTCTGCAGTACTAATGTTAATACCAGGGTCATTTCGTTCCGCCAAAATCGAATATAGAGAAGTAGACTTACCAGAACCAGTTGGTCCTGTCACCAGAATTAATCCAAATGGACGACTAGCAGTTTCCCTCACTAGTGACAAAGTTGCTTGGTCTGTAATTAACTTATCCAACCCTAGTTGCGTACTAGAGCTATCCAAAATCCGTAAGACTATTTTTTCACCATAGCGACTAGGCAAACTATTTACCCGGAAGTCAATTGTACGCCCCTTAAACACCTTGCGGATACGACCATCTTGTGCTTGCCTTCGCTCAGCAATATCTAAACTTGCAATAATTTTAAATCGTGAAGTAATAGCTGGAATCACCTTTTTCGGAAATCGAAAATACTCCTGTAATACCCCATCTTTACGCATCCGAATTCTCATAAACTCTTCTTGAGGTTCCACATGAATATCAGATACCCCCTCAGTCAGTGCTTTTACTAAAATAATATTTACCGCTTTAATAACAGGAGCATCCTCAGCAGCAGAGATGCTTTGAGCAATGTCTTCTACTGCTGCTTCATCATCAGCTTCCTCTAAGTGATCACTCTCAAAGAAATTAGACTCCAACTGTAGCTCTTTTGCTTCTGCCTCTTTTGCCTTAGCAGTATCCTTTTTGGTTTGTTCCTCTAAATAATAGTTGATTAGATTTTCATAATCTTGTTGAGTAATAACCAAGCGTTGCAAAATTAATCCACGATATCTCAAGATATTTTTTAGCTCATCTAAAGCTTGAAGATTATCAGGATTAACCATCACTATCATTACAAAAGGTTGCTGATTTTCATAATCCTTCACCAAATTTGGTGGTAATGAATTTCCAGCAAACTTTTCTAATTCCTCAACTAAACTACCTTCGGAATCATTACTTTGCCTCAAGGCTTTTAAACTTTTATCTAGACTTATCTTTCCTTCTTGGACGAACTTATTTGCTAAGTGAGTTTCCCGACTAAAGATAGGTATAATCTGATTCCGACGACAAGTTTCAATAGGAATTACTGTATCAATTAAATAACATACCTGTTCTAGTGGTATTTGAGTAATTTCTGGGTCAAAAGCAGCTACACCATGTAAAATCATTAATTCAAATAGCTGTTGCTTTTTATAATGCCTTAGTAATTCTGGCGGTAAAGGTTGTCCTATTACATCTTCCAGTAAATTTGTCAGTGATTTGCCTGTCTTACGGCTTTCAATTTGGCAGTGTTGGAATTGTTCAATGTTAATATAGCCAGCCTGAACCAGTTTATTCCCAAAGGGAGAGAGATTACTGAGGGCAACTATAGAGGTGCGTGAATTACGTGAAGAGGTTTGGGCCATGGCGGATAAAATTTTTTCCTTAGTCTAAAATATTCCCTATAAGTTTTTGATAAAACTTATACCTGTTTCAGAAGTTGTTAACTAAATTTACCTCTTTAAGATTGGCGGTTTTCTAGTTTGATTAGTACTATGCACCCTAGTATTTCACTCTAGCTTTGTTCTGACAAAGGGATAGTCCATCCTATAAATCCCTCCGTCAACTTTACATTTAGGCCAGCTTCAGGGATTGATGTTTAATTGCTATCCTTTGGCCTATGCTTTCAACCAAACAACGGGGTGGATGGAATTTCACCGCCAAGGAGATAAGAGTGGTCTACAAACCGAGGTTTCTCTCATCTGTTGCTCTGGGACGGCCATTTATACCCATTTCTGGCTTAGTGGCCAACGAGTCCCATAATATTTTGTTGAATAATATTATGATTGGATACCACATTTAGCAATTCAATTTGTAATATGAAAATTAGTATAAAATCCGTAGCTTGCTTAAGTATTTATACTATAAAAAATATCTTTATTGACCTTGATCAGGAGTTAAATTCTCCGGGGAATTTTAAGTATAAATACTTACTGAATTGTTGAACCCTATTGGCCACTATGATTTTCTTCTTAACTTTTGACTTTTGACTTATATTTTTACACTACATTTTGTCGTGCATAATGTAGTTTTAATATTATATAGCAATCCTATTTTTATTTATGTCAAAAATCTTGCTGCGTTTTGGGAATAAATTTAAAGGCAATAGGCAATGGGTAAAAGTTTCGGAGCTTATTTCTACTTTTTGAATTGTTACAACCTATGGGCGGATTGCTATATATTTATTTATAGCATAAAGCAAAATATTGGCACACATAGAGCAAAATATTGGCACACAAAATAAGGCCATTGCGTGAGTAGCAACCAAAAAATTGGGTCTTAAGCCGCAACCTTCTAGGGCGATTTTTAGTTGTTTTTTAATAAATATGTTATAATAGGTATTAATCCAAAAGTCAAATCATGAAAGCTAGATATAAGTATCGTATATCTCCAACACCGGGAAAAAAATACCGATTAGCAAAGCTATTAGGTTGTGTACGTGTTGCCTGGAATAAGAGTCTGGGTTTCTGTAAAGAAAAGTACGCTCTTAGAGAAAAGAAGCCTGTTAATTCTGAGGTACAAAAACAGTTTATTACTCAAGCCCAAAAGACTGAAAATAGAAAATGGCTCTCAGAAGTTTCTAATATTCCTTTACAAAAATCTTTAAATAATTTAAAGCAAGCTTATCAAAACTTTAATTGTGGTAGTAAGCACGATAGATATGAGAACGCAGCAATAAATATATTAATTAATCGCGGGCAGTTAGTCCAAGACAAAAAGGGGATTTGGAAGCAAGCTTAAGACTGCTGTCAAAGTAGCAGCAGTCTGTTTTAGGGGAGCTTTACCTAAGCAAAACGTCAACTGGCAAAGAAGCTTTGGCTCGTTTATTTATGAGTGCTTTTAGGCCCGGGGAAGATGTCAAAATACTACTAAACATTAAGTATGGCGATATTATTTAAACAAAATGGTAAAATGAGATTTTATTAGTTCAATAAATTTATGATTAATGAAGTTTTCTAAAATAGCAACAGTAAAAATTTGTTAGGCAATTTTTAGTAAATCTTAGAACGTAATTAAAGATATTTAACTAAAGTAGTTATGCCCCATTAATTAAACATACTTTCAAGCTGAAAAGCATATATAGCCATCATATTTGATTTATGTAAAAAATCCTGCCACTTTTTGAGAATAATTTTGGGTGTAAGAGTTAATAGGCAAGAGTTTAGGAATTTATTTCTAGGGTTTAAATTTTCATAACCTATTTAGCATTGGTATATTTCCTGTGATTTGAGAATAAAATTAGGTAATTAATTATGCCTAGGTAATTAAAATAAGTAAATCCTATCATCTGTAGAATCTACTGTCTTCTCTAATATGACCATCTTGCCCCTTTAAATTCCAATAATTTTAAGTTAAAAGCTATTAAAATCGCCCTTATTAGTATAAACTAAAATGAATATTGTTAAAGCTCAGTGTTTGTGTATTTATTCTTGATTCTGATATGATCAATTAGAGTCAAAAAAACAAGACAAAAATACTAATAGCCTTAATTATCAGGAGAGAATTAAATGGCAGGAGATAACCCCTCTACAGAAACCAAAAATCAAGAAGTAAATAAAAATATTCAAGAGGTTCAAACTTTTGAGCAAAATACAGAATTAGATTCATCTCAAAAGGTTGAGAGTAATACAGAGCTCTCGGAAGATAATGCCTCTGTAAATAGAGATATTCAGAGCGCTGAACCAACGTCACAAAAAGAGGCTTATGAATTATTACAAACTCAGTTAGAAAGTACCGAGTTTCAACTAGAAGAAAAAGAGAGTCAATATAAAAGACTAGGAGCAGACTTTGAAAACTTCCGTAAACGGACACAAAAAGAAAAGGAAGACTTGAATACACAAGTCAAGTGTTCCACAATTATTGAGCTCTTGCCAGTAATTGATAACTTTGAGCGTGCTCGCTCCCAAATAAAACCAGCAAATGATGGAGAAATGGCTATCCATAAAAGCTATCAGACGGTCTATAAGCAAATGGTAGACTCTTTGAAACGCTTAGGAGTTTCTCCTATGCGCCCAGAAGGTCAAGAATTTGACCCAAATCTACATGAGGCAGTAATGCGAGAGACAACCGAAGAATATCCAGAAGGAACTATAATAGAAGAGTTGGTGCGAGGTTATATTTTAGGTGATCGTGTACTCCGACATTCTATGGTAAAAGTAGCAACAGCACCAGAATCTACAGATGCTGAAGCCGAAAATCAAATAGATCCAGAAACTTAATACCACTTAGTTATTTTTGATTGAATTATCCTACTTTTAAGTTTTCTCCAAACTTCTCTAACTTGATTCGGCAAGGGGTCTCCCGTTATAATTTCCGATGTGCCACTTGTTAGCTAGTCAAGAATGCTGAAAAGCAGGTACAGCAAGCATTCCGTGTCCAATCTTCAAGGAGGTGAAATATTTAGCCATTGGAAAACTTCTATGTCCTTAGTGGTTAAATTCCACCACCCTGTTGTTGGGTATGCAACTCGTTGGCTAATAAAAACCACTGAAAAGTAGGTATAACTATGCTTCCATGGTTAATCTTAAAGGATCTGAAAGATGTGGCCACTGAAAAAACTTTATGGCCTTAGGGGTTAAATTCCTCTCACCAAGTTGGTTGGGTTGACAGTATAGGCCACGGAGTAGAGACTGAACATAAATCTCCGAAGCTGGCCTAAACGCGGAACAATACCAGTTAACAGGAACGATACCGCTACCAGAGGCTGACAAGTTGAAGAACAGGAAGGTAATTGAACTCTTGTGAACAGGAACCATTCCAGTGGACTAACCTTTAGACTAAATGACCTAGTGAAAGTTGACCATATAAAACCAAGGTCTGAAGGTGGTGAGAACACTTATAAAAATAAACAAGTATTACACCCAAAGGCTGACAAGTGGATGAATAGGAAGGTAATAAAACTCTCGTAAGTATAGTCCATCCCAAAGATGGCTAGGTCATGTAGGTCAAAAAACAGAGGGTCAATGGATAATAGTATATTAGACTATTATCAGCAACCACGCCGAACTCTCCGGGAGAGTTTACCCCACTAAATCAGTCCTAATCAAGGAATAAGTGAAAGTCTCACGTCCAATTCTGAAGACGAGTCGATTAGGGTAATTGACTTATCTGGCTGAGTTTAACTTAACGGGAGAGAACTTCACTAGAAAAAAGATTTTTGACTACAAGAATATCGAAACACTATGGGAAAAGTTATTGGCATTGATTTAGGGACAACTAATAGTTGTGTGGCCGTCTTAGAAGGTGGGAAAGCTGTTATAATTTCCAACTCAGAAGGTGGACGTACAACACCTAGTATTGTCGGATTTGGTAAAAAGAATGAACGTTTAATTGGCCAACTAGCAAAGCGACAATCAGTAACTAATGCAGTAAATACAATCTATAGCATTAAAAGATTTATAGGGAGAAGATGGGACGATACCGAAGAAGAACGCTCCCGAGTTCCCTATACCAGTGTTCAGGGTAAAGATAATACTGTAAATGTCCAGATTAGGGGGAAAAACTATACTCCTCAGGAAATTTCAGCTATGATTCTGCAAAAAATGAAGCAGGATGCTGAAAAATATCTAGGTGATTGTGTTAGCCAAGCTGTAATTACAGTACCAGCCTATTTTACAGATGCACAGAGACAAGCAACTAAAGATGCAGGAACTATTGCTGGTCTAGAAGTGCTAAGAATTATCAATGAACCAACTGCTGCTTCATTATCCTATGGTATAGATAAGCAGGATAAAGATCATACTATCTTAGTTTTTGACCTTGGTGGAGGGACTTTTGATGTTTCTATTTTACAATTAGGAGATGGAATCTTTGAAGTTAAGGCTACTTCCGGTAAAAATCATTTAGGAGGAGATGATTTTGACAATTGTATAGTTAATTGGTTAGTAGATAAGTTTAGAAATCTGGAAGGGATAGATTTATCTCCAGATAAAATGGCCATACAAAGAGTGCGAGAAGCGGCAGAAAAGGCCAAAATAGAACTATCTTCTACCGAGAGCACTAATATCAATTTACCATTTATTCTGGCCAATGAAGCAGGGCCAAAACATTTGGAGAGCCAGCTAACTCGCGCTCAATTTGAAGAATTGGTGCAGCCTTTGGTTGAAAATACTATTCAACCAGTAAAACAAGCTCTTAAGGATGCTGGGATGAAGCCAGAAGATATAGACAGAATTATTCTTGTGGGAGGCTCTACTAGAATACCAGCAGTTCAAGCAGCAATAGGTGATTTTTTTCATGGTAAAGATCGTGATACCTCGGTGAACCCTGATGAAGCTGTAGCTTTAGGGGCAGCTATTCAAGCTGGTATTTTAGGAGGTGAAGTTAAAGACCTTTTGTTATTAGATGTGATTCCTCTGTCCTTGGGGTTAGAAACTTTGGGAGGAATATATACTAGGGTGATTGAGAGAAATACTACAATTCCTACCAGTCGCTCCCAAATGTATTCTACGGCTCTCGATGGGCAAACATCTGTGGAAATTCATGTCCTCCAGGGTGAGCGAGCAATGGTTAAAGATAATAAAAGTCTGGGTAGATTTTTACTGAAAGGAATTCCTCCTGCTCCGAGAGGTGTACCACAAATAGAAGTGAATTTTTATATAGATGTTAATGGAATTGTGAAAGTTAGAGCTCTAGATCAAGGAACGGGTAGAGTACAAAGTATTGAAATTAGTAATACAGGTGGTCTGAATGAAGCAGAAATTCAACGAATGCAGCAAGAAGCAGAAATTTATACAGAACAAGATAATCAAGAAAAACAATTAGCAGAATTGAGAAATCAGGTAGATATTCTTTTATATAACTATGAAGCAACTCTTAAAGAACATGGTAATGTTATTGATAAACAGCTAACTCAAGAAATTGGCAATAGTTATGAGGACTTGAAACAAGTATTGATTAATTCTGAAACTGAAGTTAATTATGATCAACTAAATCAGCAGGTTGAAGTATTTAGGCAACAGCTATTTGCTTTAGGTGAAACTTTATATGAACAAGGGAGAAGTAAAAAGCTGAAATTACCCGAAAAAGATAGAAGTTCTAAGATGCTTCAAGATTCAGAAATTACAACCCCAGGAATTTCTCAAGAAGTAGAACCAGAAACTACAGAGATAGAAACTTCTCAAGAAGTAGAAAGTGAGGTGTTTATTGATATTAATTCAACCAAGGCTCAGAAGAAAACTGAAGCTCCGGAGAATGAATTTGGCAAAAATCCCTTCCTATAGTAATAAAAATTAGGTATCGTGACATATCTCTCACATTAACCAGGGGGTATAGATCACTTTTGCAGCTGTGAGTTTTAATTTTTCTGATTTCTGCTTCCTTGTCCACTTTCCCCCTTGTCTACCCTGTATTATTCTATTCTGTCTTGTGAAACCTCTAGCTGTAGCAGAGGGTTGGAAATCCGAACTTTTCTTTACTTGTCTCCTTGAAATGGCAGTATTGAGACCTTATTTTTTGATTATTAATAATATAATGTGTAGATTTATCATAAGTCTGTGCTAAAATAGCCGAAGGCGAAAGTAAATATACTTGGAAATTCAAACCAAAAATACCATCGCCTAATAAACATATCAAATCACAAAGCAGACATATTAACATTAATTCTAGGCAAATAGCTCTATGGCCCGTGATTATTACGAAATTCTAGGTGTTTCTCGTAGTGCAGATAA
>JAKQYF010000195.1 GCA_023356535.1 Trichodesmium sp. MAG_R03
AGGCAGGAATTCAACCTGCATGACTACTAGAGTTATCCCTAGTTTTGGGACTGGCCTAACTTACATAGAAGCTCGTCAAGCCAAACGAATCGCACTCGTTCTACCCAACCTACATTTTTAGGTGTGTCAGTTCACTACCAATGGTGTTCATGCGTAAGTCCTGATTTTTTGGTATTCTACCTAAATAATCACATCCCAATGCTACGGTTTGTTGTACCATTGCATAGGAATGCAGTCTCTGATCTCACATCAATCACATTCCTCAGGACTTACGCAAATTAACCTTGAAAACGCCATATGTAGTGGCGAATGGCATTCGCCCTCACTGGATGCAGTGCCCGTGCGTAAGTCCTGATTCCTCTAGTTACTGAGCGCAATAATTTTAATGCCCTTGAAGCCGAATCATTAGAAAAAGTTGAACAAATATTGAAAATTAACTGATTATTTGGTAAAATTTGTACTCATGTATTAACGAGATCCGATAACAAAAGTATGGTCAAGAAAAAACACTCGACTATGTTAAGATTATATAAATTTTTTATTTTAGCAACTACAATTGCCATTTTTTTACTATTTCCTACTATATTGTCTGCACAAGTGATCCCAGAACAAGTAATACCCACAGTCATAAAAGCTCAAATAGTGGCCCTAGAGAATCAACTCAACAACTTTTGGGTACTAGTAGCAGGAATATTAGTATTAATGATGCAGCTAGGTTTTGCGATGTTAGAAGCCGGTTTTAGTGCGGCTAAAAATACTGTTAACGTGCTGTTTAAAAATGTTGCTGATGCTTGTGTGGGAATTATAGTTTACTTTTTGTTTGGCTATGCGTTAATGTATCGTCCTGAAAACTGCCAAGCTATCGATATAATTCCCAACATTTTTGGGATTAGTATATCCTACCTATGGCTTAACGAACTTCCTTGCTCTAGACAGGGCGCAGAACACTTATCCCTCTATATAGATTTCTTCTTTCAGGCTGCTTTTGCTGCCACAGCAGCAACAATATGTTCTGGGGCTGTTGCAGGTAGAATTAAGCCCTGGGCCTATTTGCTACTAACATTCTTGATTACGGGTCTGGTTTACCCAGTCAGTGGATATTGGGTTTGGGGAGGCGGTTGGCTAGATCAATGGGGTTTTCATGATTTTGCCGGCTCTTTAGTTGTTCATGGTGTTGGAGGAGGTGCTGCCTTGGCAATTGTCAAGATTTTGAAGTCACGAACAAGAAGATTCGATTCAGAAATACCTGAAGAAGAAAAAAAACAATTCTTGCCCCACAGTTTACCCCTTGCTGCAATGGGAACTTTTATTTTGTGGATTGGGTGGTACGGCTTTAATGCTGGAAGTACCTTAGGAGTTAGCTCCCCAGATGCACTAGGAAGAATTGCAGTAAATACTACCCTTTCAGCCTGTTCTAGTGGTTGCACTGTCATAGTTTATAGAAGGATTAGGGAAAGTAAAATAGACCTCTCCACTGTTCTCAACGGCTTGTTAGGTGGGCTTGTGGGAATTACAGCTTCATGCGATGTCGTCAGTCCATTATTCTCTTTAATTATTGGAGTATTTACAGGACTGGTTGTCATTTGGGGTATTAACCTGCTGAATAAACAAAAAATTGATGATGCTGTTGGTGCAATACCCGTACACTGCTTTTGTGGTATTTGGGGAGGAGTAGCCACTGGCTTATTCAGTTCAGAATATAATATTTTTAAGCAAATAGTTGGCTCATTGTCTATATCTGCATGGTCTTTCCTTATGGTCTGGCTTTGCTTTTATTTGATAAACTCAATTTTTGTGATCAGAGTCAAGGAAGACGAAGAAAAAGACGGGTTAGATTATGAGGAACATAATGAATTCGCTTACGTTTCACTAGAAAAAAAGGAAAAAGTTTGAACCAATGAATATTGATGAAATTAAGTCGGAGATTCAGAAAATTAGGTCAGAATTGAAGGATTTCAAGTATGATAATTTTGCTCATAAAAACCCCAAAAGCCTTAATCCTGAAAAACTCACTCAAAGTTTTTCAAACCTACTAGAAAAAATAGAGCAATTGGTGAGAGAAGCATCAAGTTATTTTCCTTCTTCAGGAGTAGACCATGTTTTTGAGAAGGGTAAAAAGTTACTAGATGTTAAAACAAAATTCGTTGTTAATGACCATTTCGAGGTAGCAAAAGCAAACTTTTTAGACGCAATGGATAAGATTGAAGCAAACTTGGAAGAAGAGAAAAAACACCGGAACTTTCACCTTCTAATGTATCTGGAAAAAAATCTCAGTCAGTAGTACCATTTATCTCATATTATGATGAACAAATTTTAGACGAAATTCAAACTGTATTTAATACATTGGGGCAACTAGCTCCAGAGATGGATAACTTGAAGATCATAAAACGAAAACAGTTAAACAACCTGGAAACAATAAATACTAGAATTCGTGACATCAGTAATTGTTCTAGTGCAATTATTTGTTTGCCACCGCAAGATCCAAAAGAGGAATTAATCAGTCCATTTGCATACTTTGATTTGGGAGCTTGCCTAGCTCGTTTCCCTAAGCAAACTCTTCTGATACATAAAGGAGATAAGCTACCAGAAGATTTGACAAGTAATATAGAAGTATTTCACTATCTTGGAAACCTAGATTTTAAGATAGGGATGGAGCTTGCTAGCCAAATTTTGAAAGTATTAAAGAAGGATTAATAATAGGTTCAAATAAAAAATGAAAGACAAAGACTTCAAGCAATATTTTCTAGAAAATCTATCAGATAACGTATATAAAGCAACGATTAATCTATCCGATCGCTTCCTAGAAAGACATTTGCAAAAATCTCTTGGATATGAGGATTATGTTTTTGCCTTTTATCTTTTTAGGGAGTTTTTGGATCAGCATAATGTTCCCTACTCAATTCCAAAGACTTTAGACAATTATAGAAGCTCAAATTACCAAACCGTTGAAAGAATTAGAGATTTTTTTAAAGAGGTGAAGAATAATATTCAATCACTTGAGTTAAGTCAACAGTTGCAGTTTATGAAAAAACCTCTAAGTATTTCGTGGCTAGAAAATCGTAGTAGTAAAACGACTGAACTTCCTTCTCAAAGCAGTCCAAATAATCCTATTTTAAGAGAAAAAGATAATAGGATTGCTAGTTTAGATAATATTATAGAAAGGGATTTACAACACCCTAGTTATAACCCTAGTTTTTATACAAATATACAAATTGAAAAGGTAGATATGATGACAAGTAATCCCGGTGGTATTTCCCAATCAAATACAAATACAGGTTCACAAGGAAGCGGACAACAAAATAGTATTGGAGATAAAAACCGACTAACAATGTCCGTTGAGGTTCCTCCCTTGGCAGAGGAACAGCTTTCTCCTCAAGATATATTAAAAGATCTAGTAGAACTCGAACAGGAAATTAACGACTCAGAAATTCCGGCAGAGATAAAGGAAGAAGCTATAACCTATCTGAATGCAGCAAAGAAGGCAATTGATAAAGACAAGCCAAATAAAGAACGTGCCAAAATTAACTTAGAGGGTGTAGCTGAAGAATTACAAAAAGCCACTCAAGTAGCAGAAGCTGGCACTACTCTATTTAAAAAAGTTAAGCCAATTATTGTGAAAGTCGCAGGTTGGTTGGGTGCGCTAGCAGTAGGCTCTTTTTTAGGCACTCTTTAGGTTAGGCTTTGAGTGATGAGCGAAGCGCCGTCCCCCAAACCCAATTCACACTACTCTCAACTCAAGCCAAGTATTGAGCAGGCCAACATAGGTTCAATATTCAGCCAGGGAATAAATCATCCTGGCTAAAAGGCCAAGATTTATAGATGTACCTGAAAGATGTAGGATAAACATTAGAAAACTTAATCTTTCTCAACTATAGTAGTCAATATATAGAGAGGAATCACCTTGACTCAGCATCAGAATAGTATACCAGCACACGGTGGCCACCTGATTAATCGAATTGCCACGCCAGCAGAACGACAAGAATTTATGGAAAAAGCTGGAAGCTTGCCAAAGATAAAACTAGACAAGCGTACTCTTTCAGACTTAGAAATGATAGCGATAGGAGGCTTTAGCCCTCTGAATGGCTTTATGGAAAAAGATGACTATGAAAGGGTAGTTGTTGATATGCGTCTTAAAAATGGTCTGCCTTGGAGTATACCCATAACATTATCAGTATCAGAAGAAATAGCAGGTTCAATCAAAGAAGGAAGTTGGGTGCGTCTAGATTCTCCTTCTGGAGAATTTGCTGGAGTTTTAGAATTAACTCAAAAGTTCCACTACAACAAAGCTCATGAGGCAATAAACGTTTATAGTACACAGGAAACCAAACATCCAGGAGTGAAAGTCCTGGATGATGCTGGCCCAGTCAACTTAGCAGGTCCAGTCTGGTTATTAGAACGTCATCCTCACCCATTATTTCCCAAATATCAAATAGATCCAGCTGAGTCCAGAAAACTATTTCAGGAAAAAGGTTGGAACACAATAGTTGGTTTCCAAACCCGTAATCCTATCCACCGTGCCCATGAGTATATTCAAAAATGCGCTTTAGAGACAGTAGATGGTTTATTTCTACATCCTTTAGTTGGTGCTACTAAATCAGATGACATTCCTGCTGATGTTAGGATGCGTTGCTACGAGATTATGTTAGAAAAATACTTCCCTCAGAACCGAGTAATGATGGCCATTAATCCATCAGCTATGCGTTATGCTGGCCCCCGGGAGGCGATTTTTCATGCTTTGGTGCGGAAAAACTATGGTTGTACCCACTTCATTGTTGGTCGAGATCATGCTGGGGTAGGAGATTATTATGGAACCTATGATGCTCAATATATTTTTGATAAGTTTGAACCCGGAGAGTTAGATATTGTTCCAATGAAGTTTGAACACGCTTTCTACTGTACTCGGACCCAAGGTATGGCCACAAATAAAACAAGTCCAAGTGTAGGAGAAGAAAGAATTCATTTATCAGGGACGAAAGTACGAGAAATGTTACGTCGGGGTGAGTTACCACCACCAGAATTTTCACGACCAGAGGTAGCAGCAGAATTAGCTAGGGCAATGAAAATCTAAGAGAAATTCACTAATGGTACTTTGAAATTTTTCAAGGGCAAAAATGCCTATCATTGCTAGTAGGAATAAGGGAAATACACCCCTATTCTTACAAATGGGTCAAACCTTAAGATAGATCAGGAAATAGGCTAATTAAATTTAAAACCTATACGATATAAAGGTTTAAAGCTATTTTTTAAAATGTTTTTCCAAGTAAGGCTAATGCCAAGTTTGAAAAAATCATGCTATACTTATGTCAAGCTTAAACTATTAAGTAATTAACATAGGCAGAAGAACTTTATCTAAAATATTGGCAGAAGACCCGCGCTCTCCCTAAGGGAGAGCGTCGGGATGAATACCAATCAATCTTGCGGTTTGACAGATAATTAGAGAGTTGGATTGCCCTGAATGTGTTAGTCACCATGACAGGGACATAAACGCAAGTATAAACATTTTTGCTGCGGGAGGAGCAGTGTCAGTCTGTAGAGCGACCGTAAGACCTGAAGAGAGTAAATCTCCGCAATGCTGGTGCTATGAAGCAGAAAGCCCCTAACAGCGATGCTAGGGACTTCCGCCCTGTCTCGTAAGAGCAGCGTTGGGAGGATGTCAATTGATCATTATTAGTCAGGAGGGTGTGAATTATTAACATCTTTACTTTTGTAACACTCGTCCCTCCAGGGGGTCCCCCACTCAAAAAAGTGTTGCATAAATTGATCATCCTTGGTATGACACAGGACTTATGCGAGGGGACCCAGAAACTAGGTTTTTTTATAGATGTCTATTCTTAAAAAGAACAATTTATCCTAGAAATCGGGTTTCTTGACATTCTCCCCGGCCTAAAGGCGCTGGGTTTACTACCGAACCGTAGCCCCTCGGCGGGTTGACATTTCACAGGCTGCTGCTACTTTTGCAGTAGTCTTATGCTGGCCTCAATGTCCGTTTTTGTCTCGGATTGCCCACCCGCGACTAATATATTTCTTGTGAACTAAAAAGCATGATAACATAGCCTGTGAAAAAAAATCAACTAAAAAGTCGTCCTAGAAGGGCGAGGCTTTAAACCCAATTTTTCGGTAAATTTATTCTGGATACATTTCTCAACGATGAGAGATATAGTCATTCCGAATAAGAATGGGAAACTTTTTTAGCGCCTACCCTCTCACAGCAAGAAAACCTTGTCTCAATCTAAACCAGAATGACTATAATTATTAAGATGGAGACAGATTACAAAAGCTATAACATTAATCAAAGGTAAGCTTTTGACACACCTCTAAAACCCCCTCAAATCCTTTTTTTTATGGAGGGGTGGATGAGGAGAATGAGCCCGTGCAAATCGTTGACCACTAAACCATGAAACTGGGTATAAATGGCCATCCCAAATAAACACATGAGAGAGATCTCGATTTGCGGATAACTCTTATGTCCTTGATGGTAAAATTTCATCCGCCCCATTGTTGGATCGACAGTATAGACCACACTGTAAAGACTGAAGATTAATGTTCCAAGGTCTGAAGGTGGTAACAACGCGCTTAGTAATAAGCAATTGTTGCATCGACATGGCCACGATTTTAAAACTATAGTCATTCTGATTTCGATTGAGACAAGATTTTCTTGCTGTGAAAGGGTTTTTAGCTGAAAAAGTATCCCATCCTTATTCGGAATTACTATATCAACGATTTGAAAGCAGTTAACCATTAGGACTCATTAGGTCTTCGGTGGAATTTTAAGGATGTACCCTTGAATTGGGGCGTTTAGGAGGGGAGCCGCGATGAGATGAAAGTCTTATGTCCGGTTCTGAAGACTAGCAGGCCTTATAAAGGGTTGCCGGAAATAGGCTTGCTGAGTTTAACAAAATTATGGAATGAGAAAAAATATATTTAAAAATACATTTTCTGCTCCCAAATATTTATTTAATAGCAAATACATGACTTCTCTTTTTTGTCAAGTCTTATTTAAAAAAAGATGTTTATCAACCATACTTCGAAGGGTTAGGTAAAAAAACTATGATTTTTGCAGTTAAGCGGCTGAAAAACTAAGGTTAATTTATTGCTTTAAATTAACTGTTGAGTATGGCTGTCATTGTTATATACTATTATCTTAGTTAATATATATCGTAATTGTTACATGGACACTGACTCGGATAAAAAATCGAACTAGATATTTGGACACAAGCACGAAGTTATATCTCAGAGTTGCTTTAACTGGATGACTGGTTACAATCCCATTAGAAAGATGCAGGAAACCAAACTCCTAAGTGTTAACAATTTGTCATGATTGTCCTTATTAATTAACTGTAAAATTTTTTATTTCAGTTATCAGTTAAATTATCAGTACTTCTGGCTGAAGCATTTGGCTTTAAATACTGAAATTTATTCTTTTCATCCTCTATCCAAGTGGAGGCTATTAACCTTACTTTTTGTTCAATTATATAGAAAATTAATAATAATGTTGTTATATAAAGTTATTATACCAATTCACTTTAAAAATGTCACAAATACAAATAGTTTCTAACTTGAAATGTCAAATAATTTCCTGAAATTACTGTATAACCAAAGTTTTGAGCTGATAAAACTTGACTTTTGACTTCCGTGAAACGGTATTACTTGACTTAGCTGAAAGTAGGACATTAAGAAAGAAGCATGGGATTAAAGCGGCGGCAATTTCTACAAAGGGTTAGTTTGGCCCTAGGGGCAGTGGGAATAAATGAAGCAAGGTGGTGGCGCCTCCAAAGTCGTTACTCAGAAGCCTTAGCTCAAACTACAGGAGGTAAATTAGCATTTTTAGTAGGTATTAATGAATATCCTGATTCATCTTTGTCTGGCTGTGTTACAGATGTGGAGATGCAACAAGAATTGCTAATTCATCGGTTTGGTTTTTTACCTGCGGATATTTTAACTCTGACAAATAAACAAGCTACAAGGGAAAATATAGAAACAGCTTTTATTAGTCATTTAACTAATCAAGCTAAACCAGATGACTTAGTTTTGTTTCATTTTAGCGGCTATGGTAGTCGTGTGGGTCAGATAATTGATGAAAATAAAAATAATGAGTTAAGTGTCTCAAATGTAAGATTTCAAAATACTCTTGTACCAATAGATGGAAGAGTTCCCAATAATGACGGTGGAGAAATAAATGATGTTTTAGAAGAGACTGTATGGTTATTATTACAATCGCTCCCTACGACAAAAGTAGTAACTGTATTAGATACTAGCTATGCATATCCTGGTAGAAATTTGCAAGGTACTTTAAGAATTCGCTCTCGACCTAGTTCTACTAGAGAACAAATCAATATTAAAGAGAAAGCAATGCAAATGCGTAATCAAGAAAATCCTCTAGGAGAACAGGAAATCTATGCAAGCCAAGTCAAAGGGGTAATTCTTAATGCAAGTAAAGAGAGCAAGTTTGCTACTGAGGCTGACTGGAATGGTTTTAGTTCTGGTTTATTTACTTATGCTCTTACCCAAAATTTATGGTTTACAACCCCGGCAACTAGGCTACAAATTAATTTTTCACGAGCTGCTAGCTCCGTAGAACAATTAACTGGAGTTAATCAGCAGCCAGAGTTTAAAGAAGCAAAACAACAGAAAATTGCTCAATCCTCAAAAGTAGCTACTATAACTCCAGTAGCTATGAGTTCTCAAAATCTCTTGACTCCTTTATTGCCAGCTGCTAGGGGTGTAATCACTTCAGTAGAAAATAACGGTAAAACAGCAAATCTATGGTTAGGAGGATTACCAATTGGTATTCTTGATGCGGTTACATCTGATTCTCTCTTCAACACCTTACCTAATTCAGATTTAGACTTAAACTTTAAATTACAAATTAACAGTCGAAATGGCTTAACAGCAAAAGCTTCTGTGATAATTGAAACTAATAACTCGCAACAATTATTAGATGGGAGCGAGATCAAGACCAACAACCAAACGCAAAAATCGTCTCCTAATCTTGAACTTTTGGCAGGATCCCTGGTGCGAGAAAAGATTAGAGTTTTGCAACAACCTACGGATTTGATTATAGCTCTAGACTCTAATATGTCAAGAATTGAGCGAGTAGATGCTACTAGTGGTTTTTCAGCAATACCTCAAGTTACTGTAGTAGCAAATACACAGACAGCAGATTATATATTTAGTCGAATACGAGAAACAACTATTACTGATAGTCTTTTTGCCCCTCTACCTTCCATTTATCAAGGTCGTTATGCTCTATTTTCTCTAGGTCAAGTATTAATACCCAATAGTGTAGGAGAAGGAGGAGAAGCAGTCAAGGTAGCAGTACAAAGGTTAAGTTCTCAATTAAAAACCCTACTAGCAGCTAAGATATTGCGCTTAACTCACAATGAAGGAGCTACTCAAATGAAACTGAGAGCTAACTTAGTTATTGCTACTCCAGGAGCAAAGATCATTATGCGCCGAGAAACTTTGGGAGTTAGCAATGGGACAAAATTTCAAACTAATATAGAAGAAGATATAGACAACTCTAAAGTTTCTAATGAATTACTAACTTTACCTATTGGTAGTCAAATTCAATGTCAATTATATAATGATGGTGATCGCCTAGTCTATTTTATGTTATTTATTTTAGATAGCAGTGGGCACATTCAAGTTGCCGATCCCACTATATCTAATCAACTTGAAAATAATGCTCAACCTTCACAATTAGTTATTTCTCCAGGAGATAGTTTCAATATGCCTTCGGTGATTAACAAATCTTCTAGATATGTAAAATTTGGATGGAGAATAACAGGTCCTAAAGGATTAGCAGAAAGTCTAATTGTTTTTAGCCATCAACCATTTAAGGAAACAATTGCAATTCTTGATCAAGAGGTATTTCAAATTAGAGATAATCAGCTAATTAAAGAAATCTTGAATCCTTTACCAGTAGCACAAGCAACTTTACGAGATTTACAGAATGCTAGTCAATCCGCTATTCAATCCCTAGGGTTATCAACAGATAATTATACTCTAGATATTAATAGTTGGGCAACTCTGAGTTTTGTTTATCGAGTTGTTTGAAAAAAAAATACTTTTACTAGAAAATGGTAATATAACACTACCCATTTAGGCTGGGAAAATTGGTAAATCTCAACTTACACTTTAGTTGAACCAAGGCAGAGAGCAAAATAGCTTCTTCCAATTGTAACTTATACCAATTTGAAAAAAGAATATTACGAATAGTAAGAGTGATAAAATATTTTATAGGATATATCCATTTAACAAAAAAGATAATTTCCAACCTAAAAATGGTATGGAAGCAATTCATTCTGACTCCTGACTCCTGACTCCTGATTTCTGACTCCTGATTCCTGACTCCTGATTCCTCTTCTATCAAACAAGGTTTGATCCCACATTCCCCACGACAAAATGTAGTACATAATGAGGGGGAAACTTGAGTAAGTATTTAGACTTATAGTATGGGATAGGAGGCGATCGCAAATCAATAGATTAGTAAAATGTCTGGCGTTGGTAGATAGCGGGATGAATCTATTTTTTAAAAATAGCTTGTTGGTTTATAATAGTTGACGTCATTAACACCTGTGAGAGTTAAACCTATGCAATGTCCTGACTGTGGCTGCCAG
>JAKQYF010000196.1 GCA_023356535.1 Trichodesmium sp. MAG_R03
TGGATAAGAGTGAATTGGCGATCGCTACCTCCCAAATTCAAAATCGCATTCTTTTTTAATTGAATTATTATTCAACTTATTGTCTCAAATGATTACTGTATCTACCATTAAGCTTACTTGTAACCCCGTGAGATGCAAATCTTATACTTTTATTGATTAGGATTGCCTGATTATCAGCTTGATCTGATACTAAGACAATTACGATTTCAAATAACCTATTTGCTTTGAGAGTGATCAGGACTTATGCAAAGACACTATATAGAAGCCATTTGAGATCTCCTTGCCTAATCATCAGCTTTACAGTTTCTTGGTTTAATCCTTATTGGCACAAATATCTTCCACTCGGCCATTACCTAGGTCAAAATTTCTCGATATATAGTCATTTCAAATAAGAATGGAAAACTTTTTCCGCTGAAACTTAGTTATAGCAAGAAAGACTTGTCTCAATCTAAATTAAAATGACTATACTAACTACTTCAGAAGCTAATTTAGCTTGAAAAAGATCCCAAATGGGTTCTATATCTAGAAGAGGCATTACATACTGAGGTGAGCAATTTCCTTAAGGAGCAAGGTTTTGAGCAAGTTATTTGTATTCGCAAATGGCTGACTAGGGAGGGACGATGCTGGAATATATAAACGAAGACCCTGGGAAAGGCACCCCAGGATGGTTCGCAGATTATCTATTTGTTAACCAAAGGATAGACAAATAGGCTTTCCTCACAGCTATATTTTATCCCTTGATGGGTGTCAGACAAATTGGAATTAGTATTAATCAAAGCAGAAGGGGAAGCAATACACAAAAGTGTAGCAGTAAAAACAGAGGAAATTAACAAAGCGATCGCTGATTTTCCCCTGACAATTTCTCATCCTATTCGAGATGTCAAAAATTCCTCCGAAAAACCCTATAGTTGGTTAATTAAGGAACGTAAATCAAATCAGGCCGGAGATTTGTAGTTTGTGCCTGGGAAATCTCTTGAGGGGAATTAATTTTCTCCGGCTTGATTTTGTTCTCATTCCTCAACCCATAGAGGATCAATTAACTGGACTTTGAGATTTTTTACGCCGAAAATGCCTCCAAACCCAGTATTAGCAAGGGAAATACCTAAAAAAACTAAAAATAGCTAAAACCTAGGTATATCAAGAAAACGGTTGATTTAATCTAAAAATATTGCTGTATAACCTTTTGGCTTAGTTTTTAACCTATTTTTGACCTAAGTCCAGTTAACTAAAGCCAATATCAATACAATTATTTATGTGCCAGATAATCAACTTCCTTATCTTCCTTTAACAGCACTTTATGACGGAGAAAAATTATAGTCCCTTATTTGCTAAAAGATTGCCTAAAAATTCACATAATGTCCTACAGTAAATTCAGTTTAGAAGAAGTTTTAACTAAGTTCGATTTAACTCTAGTCGAAAACTTAGGTAAATTTAATAATTTACCAGAAGTAGCTCCTAGTAAACTCTTAAAAGAAACCTTAGAAGACAATATACCATTAGCAGTAGCGATCGCTACTGAAAAAGCTCGTTCAGAATTAATAGTATCGCCAATTTTAGTAGCAATTAGAAAACATTTAAACAAACAAATAAGTTTATTTTCTGGTATGGAATTTAATGTCAATATTGAGTTAGGATTGAGCGGTTTTTGCGATTTTATTATTAGTCGTTCCCACCTACAAACCATCATTCAAGCACCAGTAGTTACCTTAGTAGAGGCGAAAAATAATAATATAAAATCGGGTTTCGGTCAATGTTTGGCAGAAATGGTTGCTGCTCAAATTTTTAACCAAAATCGAGGTAATCAAATTTCTCAAATTTATGGTGCTATTACTACTGGAACTGCTTGGCAATTTTTAGAGTTAGAAGGTCAAAATGTAGTATTAGATTTAGAGGAATATTCCCTCAAGAATTTACCAAAACTCTTAGGAGTTTTAATTAATTTTGTTAGTTAGTTAGTATATAATATGATATCTGGATAATTTATATCATGTCTGTTGGAATACCCACTGTGAACTGTGGAAAAATTTTAGGCAATTAGGCAATTAGGAATTGGAAGGAATTGATGTAAGAAAAGCATTTTATTCTGGCTCATTAATGAGACTTGATATTTGTTCCCTTACGTCTCCTGCCTTATACCTTTTGCCTGACTCCGGTTGACTCTTGAATTTTAACTTATGCCACAAAATTTAAGACTTTTTGTAGATATTTTTCTCGAGCTTCTAGCATCGGAAAATGAGCCGTATTTTCCATGACAATAAATTCTATATTTTCATTTAGTTTTGCTGCTTGCTTACCCATCTCTGCAGGAATGATTTTATCATATTCACCAGCTATTAATAAAGTAGGTACTGTTAATTTTTGAAATTGTTCTGGCAGCCATTCTGTTGCTTCTTTACTTACAGCAGTTAAAACTGTACCATAGGCAGCATCAAAATCTGCTAATAAGAAATCTTCTAAAAAATCATTACATATACTATCAGGCAGAGATTTATATAAAAATCTGGCCATAAAAATACGACCCATAAAAGGAATTTTCATCAGCCATTTAGGTCGAAACATCACTACATAACGGCTAAATTTATGAAAAGTAGAAAAGCTTTTTTCATCATACTGAAAAATACCACTACAAGTTAAAATTGCTTTTTCTAATCTCTCTGGATACATATTCAAAAAGAGAACAGCAATAGACGCTCCAGTTGAATGAGCATTAACATAAACTTTATCTAAATTTAAAGCATCCAACAAAACTTTTAAATCTTCTGCATAACTTACTAATTCATAATCATTAGTAAGATTTTTTGAAGTTTGAGAAATACTTTTTTCCCTTTGAGATTTAGATTTAGGTAAAGAAGTACGACCAAATCCTCTTAAGTCGTAAATTAAACAATCAAATTCCTCGGAAAGTTCTTGAGCAGTGGTTTCCCAATATTTGCCAGAACCTCCCCATCCGTGCAAAAATACCATGACTGGTTTTGATTTTTCTCTAGAACTTGATGTCTTTATCCATTCATAGTAATGTTCAACACCATTGATATTTATATAAGATGTTTTTTGTTCTGTATTCACTCTAACTGGCTCCTAATCTTCGATGAAAATTTGTAACTTATAAATTATATAACAAAAAGTGAATTGCTATTACTCTTATCAAAATAATTGTATCTAAAATCCTATCTTTTTAGGTAAAACCCTCTGATACCATTTATCAAAAATTTTCTACATTTTCTGCAGTAGAGAAATTGTATACAACACCAATACAACATAAGGATAACTGAAATTAACTTAGCTTAAATTAGTAAAATGGTTATTCTACCTATATTAATTATTTAACAACTCAAGTATTGCCCAACACCAATTTAATCAATATTTGCTACAAATGAATCTGGGATTTTTTAGAAGTCAGGAATAACGAGTCAGAATGAATTGCTTCCATAGCATTTTTTAGGTCATAAATTATATTTTTTAGTAGAAGTATTTTGATTTTCCTTGCTATTCATAACATTATTTTTTAAAATTGGTATAAGTTTAGTATGAATTTTAGGAATTAAATGAGAGGGTTGCTGAAAATCATCGTTATCAAAACAACCTCTGAGTTCCTTGAATTTCCCAATCTTAAAAGCTGCTTCATTCTCCATGGTTTTCTAAGATTTTTCTGATAAATTCTGCTGCTGTTATAGGTGTTGCTGTTTCTACTTCAATACTGTTTTGATGTAGCCACCAGCCTGAAGTAGTGTGAGGCGATCGCCATATTTCTAAATGTTCTACAGATGGATAGGCATAAAAGCTCTCATCCCCACCGGCGAAAATTCCCCAACTCCAATGGGTGAAATAGTCGTGACTAACTTTATATATAGGAAAATTCCCAGTTAAAGGCATTCCCCATCCATCAATAGCTATAAGAGCTTTCACTTGTCCGCCTTGGAGTTGCCAAGTACAAGCTGCTCCTACTGCTCCTACCACTCCTGCGCTAAAGGCAATAAATAGTAATGGTACATCTATAGTTATAGATTTTGAGTACCATAAAAATTTTGATATGTCAATGACAGAGTAGGGAGTATAGTCTTGAGTTGGGCATACTAAGAAGTGGCTGGAATCAGAGAGACTCCGCCAATTAACAAACAATCCCTCCAAGAATTGATCTGTTAGCTTTAACTCATGTATTCCTGGGCAAATTACTACAGTCATATCTAAATTTAAAGTCACTGATGCTGAGGGTAAAAGACAGAAGTATGCCCTCAGTCAATTGGGGTAAGAAGAGAAAAAGTACAGCTAGTATTGTAAAATATAACCCATGACGCAAAGACTATTATCAGAGAAATTAGTGGTCACATGACTGCAATTAATTGGCCCAGAACAGATTGCAGATCAAAAAGTGCGTCAAACTGCTGAAGAATGTCTCAACAAAACTTAAAAGCTTTAATATAATCTTAATTATTCTAGTATCTATCCCCCCAATGGGGAATGCTATACTAGCTAAAGAGAGAAATTACTAATTTTCTATGATTAAGTTAATTAATAAATATAACTAGAGGAGCAAAACGTGGTTACTACTCCAGAAAAAATTCAAAACCCAACAAATTCTGCATCTCCCAATCAAGACAGAGTAGCAGTGTTATTAATGGGATATGGTGAAGTAGAAAGTTATGAAGATTTTGCCAATTATAACGAACAGGCATTAAACTTACTCACGGCTAAATTTGCTCCTGTTCCTACCTGGATATATCCTCCTTTAGCAAAGTTATTGGCTATTTTTGATCTCCATGAATGGAGTCATCAACATGGTAACTTCATCTCTCCTCATAATGCTATTTTTGAAAGTCAACGAGCGGGAATTGAAAAAAATCTTCAAGTTAAATGGGGCGATCGCGTCAAAGTTTTCAAAGCTTTTAACTTCTGTGCTCCCTACTTACCAGAACAAGTATTAACAGAAATTAAATCTGAAGGATTTGATAAATTATTGATTTATCCTTTGTTAGTAGTTGACTCTATTTTTACCAGTGGAATTGCTGTCGAACAAGTTAACAAAGCATTGGTAAAATTAGCCGATCAAACAGAACATTGGATTAAAGGTCAACGTTATATTCCTTCTTTTTATAATGAACCTGATTATATTAATTTAATGGCAAAAATGGTAGAAGAACAAATTGCTAAAGACTTAGCAGTTGCTCATTTACCATCTCAAATTGGCATTGTTTTAACAAATCATGGTTGCCCTCACAAAGCAAAAGGTTTTACTTCTGGAATTGATGAGAGTCAAGCACTTTATGAGTCAGTGCGGAAACGTTTGATTAATAGTTTTCCTTTAATTTCTGTAGGTTGGTTAAACCATGATACTCCACTTATTGAATGGACTCAACCAGATACTAAAACTGCTGCTAAAAATCTCATAGAATTAGGTGCAACAGCTATTGTATTTATGCCTATTGGTTTTGCTACAGAAAACCACGAAACATTATTAGATGTGGAGCATATTATTGAAGGTTTGCGTCGGAAACATCCAGAAGTAACTTATCGGCAAATGCCTTGTGTAAATGACTGCCCAGAATTTTTGCAGATGGCTGCGGAGTGGGCTAACCTTTATATTAAGGAGTTATTGAGTGAAAATGCTTTAGCTGTTAACCCTTCTTTGGCAGTAGCACAGGCAAAGTCAGCTCATAGTCATACTCACCATGGGGAGCATAGGCATTCTCATGGTCATCATCACCATCATGACCACCATGATGATCATCATCATTAAAACTCTCCAACAATGCCAAATTTGAACAAGGTGGGTAAGGGTTTGAGCAGCTTTTATTAATAAACAGGACTTACGCAAAGGTACTAATATAGAGCCTTGGTCCGTTAGGAAGTGGGCTAACACACCCTAGCAATAGGGTTCATGCGTAAGTCCTAATAAAATTCTTAGTGTTTGAAAAAGTAAAGTTTTCCACAGTTAAAGTCAAGTTTTCCACAAATTTTTCCACAAAGATTCAGGTTAAGTTCAAAGCTAAAATATCCATTATTTAAGATTCAATAATATTGAAGTTCTTTAAGGAGTTTGATTAAGAGTTGAGTCCCTAGGCATAAAAATCAAGGTACAAATATATCTGACTACCTCCTCTATCAATTCCCCGTTCCTCTGTAGGGACGTTCCCATTTTTGTTATGGAACGTCCCTACATCTCCTCCTGGAAGATATGAAGATATTAGGGGTGGGTTCCCTACTTCTGAAAAAGACTTTTTCAGCAAGCCCTAAGTATGCAACAAAAATTTTTAGGAACTTACCTAGGGGAACTCAGAAACAGGGTTTTTTGTTTCCTGAGCTGTTAAGAAGTTGCGAGAAGGGGATTTCCACCCCAACTCACGTTAGACATTTGAATCTTGAGGTTGCCCGGGATTTAGCCGTGAGCTACTAAAAACTGATGGCTGTTTGTGGAGCATCATTAGGATTTACCCATGAAGGCTATTGCTAAGATGTGTTTCCCTTCGCGACATAAAAAGCGCACTTCCTAACGCACCAAGGCTCTATATATAGTACCTCTGCGTAATTCCTGATCATGTTAAAACCCACTCAGTAACTTAGCATATAGGGCTATATTATTCCCACTCAATAGTACCAGGAGGTTTAGAAGTAATATCATACACCACTCGATTCACACCCTTAACCTCATTTACAATGCGGTTAGATATACTTTCTAACAAACCATCAGGTACACGAGACCAGTCAGCAGTCATCCCATCTTCACTAGAAACAAACCGCAAAACAATGGGGTAAGCATAAGTACGTTGATCTCCCATTACCCCCACACTGCGAATAGGCAACAACACAGCAAACGCTTGCCAAAAATCATGATACATACCTTGTTGTTGAATTTCATCTCGTACAACAAAATCAGCATCCCGTAATATTTTTAAACGTTTGTCTGTAACTTCCCCTAAAATCCGAATTGCTAATCCCGGACCAGGAAAAGGATGTCGGCGCACAATTTCTTCTGGTAAACCAATAGAACGACCAACCTTTCTGACTTCATCCTTAAATAGTTTGCGCAGAGGCTCGACTAATTTAAATCTCAAATCTTTCGGCAAGCCACCAACATTGTGATGACTCTTAATTTTCACTGCTACTCGCTCCCCGGTTTTAGGGTCAACATTAGTATTAGCAGATTCAATCACATCTGGATAAAGAGTTCCTTGAGCAAGATAATCAAAAGGTCCTAAACGTTTTGACTCTTCTTCAAACACTGTAATAAATTCATGGCCAATTAATTTCCGTTTTTCTTCTGGATCTGTGACTCCTTTGAGTTTAGCTAAAAAGCGATCGCGAGCATTCACATATTCAACTGAGATATGAAAAGATTCGTGAAATATTTGTACCAAGTTCTCCGGTTCATACTTCCGCATAAATCCTTGGTCAATAAACATACAAGTTAATTGATTCCCGATCGCCTGATGGAGTAAAAATGCCAAGGTTGAAGAATCAACTCCTCCAGACAGTGCTAATAATACTCGTTTATCTCCTACTTTAGCTCTAATTTCTCGAATTGCTTCTTCTATAAAAACTTCTGTCGTCCAAGTTGGTTCACACTTGCAGATATGGTAGACAAAATTCTGAATTAATGTTTGACCTCCAATAGAGTGAACTACCTCCGGGTGAAATTGAGTACCGTAGAGCTTTTTCTCATGGTTAGCGATCGCTGCACAGGGAGTATTATCTGTATGAGCTAATACTTCAAAACCAGGAGGCATTTTCGTCACAGAATCTCCATGACTCATCCACATAGTGGTGCTTTCTTCTAAGTGAGTGAGCAAATTTCTAGAATTATTTATTAATAGAGATGCTTTACCATATTCAGCTAACTGAGCATGTTTAACTTCTCCGCCAAGTTGTTGTACCATTAATTGCATGCCGTAGCACACACCCAAAATGGGTATTCCCAAATTCCAAATTTCAGGATCGCAATGAGGTGCTCTTTCATCGTAAACAGAATTAGGTCCCCCAGAAAGAATGATTCCCTTGGGATTTAGAGTTGCCAGTTTGGCTGCAGTCGTGCGGTAGGAAATAACCTCCGAATATACTTGAGTTTCTCGAATTCGGCGGGCAATAAGTTCTGAATATTGAGAACCAAAGTCTAAAATCACTATTATTTGACGGTTAAACTTAGTGAGAGAATCTGAACTTGTATCTGTGTGTGTTGTTAAAGTCACGGTTAATATGTTATTATATTTATATTAGACTTATGAGGTTAATTTTCCTCAGTTAGCAGCAATTACTTTCTGAGTTATCAGTTAAGCTAATAAATAGCTGGGAGAAAAATTTTTCTTTCTTTCTACAAAAGCTTATATATTAGCTCTTGATGGCTCTATAGTTAACAACTAAAATAGCCCAAGTAATTTATCTGAGTCAAGAAAATAGTAATTTTAGCCTGACAGCCGTGCAGTTATTATTGGTTAATCCAACTAACTTAAATTTGACTGTTTCAATTTTTTACTCTTTAGTTCTCAGGATATTGTTTATAGAATAACAAATTTTGGAAAAAACTGTATCAGCAACTGCTGTTTTGAGGAAAATTTGGCGATCACGGTCAAATAATATAGAACCTACTTGGACTTGCTTTTGGCTATGATTAAAAATATAACCTTGGCAACGTTGGTCAATTTTAGAGGCGATCGCTCCATAAACCCTATCCACCCAGTCATTTTCGTCATTTATATCTAAATTTCGCAGCAGTTCCAAGGCATTCTCGGCGGTAGTACAAGCAAAAATTTCTTGTATTACAGAAGTAGGCAAACCTATATTTGCACAGTGAGCTGTCAAAATTTCTAATCGTCCATCAGCTAGATGATGATGAGTATGAAAAATTCCACCAGCTAATTTAATTAATTTGCCATGATAACCTAACAATAAAATAGACTCTACTCCAGCAATGGCAGCAGCAACTAACATTGGGCCTAACCAGTTAGCTGTTTTGAGGGTCTGCTGTGGGGGTATACCCATTTTCCTGGCTATATCTAAACCATTTTCACCTACACAAAAGACCAAACTATTAAACTGCGCTGCCTTTTGTTGTAGTTCCTCTTGGTAAGCTTCAAGTTGTCCAGGTACACTCAAAGGTTGAGAAACCCCGGTAGTACCTAACAAAGAAAGACCTTCAACTATACCAAAGGCAGAATTAGAAGTCCGAGTCGCTAATTGACGACCTTCTGGTAAAATGATGCTAACTTTGATTTGTTCATTTTGGTTGAGCAAGGGTTGAAGATTTTCTTGGAGCAGTCGTCGCGCATAACTATATATAGCTGCTTCCCCAGAATGAATATTATGTCCAATTCCTTCTCCACCTATAATCACAATTTTTTCTGAAGCGTCAGTTTGGGAAACTGTGGCCAATTCTACCATGGCCCAAATAGGAGTATTGCGAGTTAGATCGAGATTATTACCGGGGTCGGAACGAGTAATAGCTAAGGCAGTATTATTTTTTAGTAAAGCTACCTGTTCGATAGGGATATCAACAATTTCTGTTGGTTCCAGTAAATTAATTGATACTGTAGATAAAGAGGAAATATTTTGACCTACCCAACGCAGAGCAGCTACAGCAGCAGCACAAGCAAACACAGGTAAAGTATATCCAGCTAAAGGTTCACTCATCAGTCATCAGTTATTAGTTAAGCTATTAGTTCAAAAATTATTGGGTAATAGAAGACAGTGGGAGTATCTTGCTCCCCCATAAGAGATAGAGGTTTCTCATCGACTACCTCCTCTACCAATTCCCCATTTCTCTATAGGAATGTTCCATGGAATGTCCCTACTTCTCCTCCTGGGAGATATTAGGGGTGAGTCCCCTACTCCTGAAAAAGACTTTTTCTGCATGCCGTTCTTAGAAACCTATGATAATCTATATAAATCTCTGATTATCTGTTCTATTCCTGCTTCATTCTGGCAACGTCGGCGTTATCCAGTCCACAAGCTGTCACGGTCGAACTGACCGCCATAGCGAGATTTAAACTAGCATTCAAATCTCGAACGCAACTGAAACCGCAATATTCACAATTGAATACACGCTCCGATCAAGACAAAGAAGGTTTCACCTGACCACACCTACTGCAAGTCTTAGAGCTAGGAAACCATCTATCAACAACAATTAACTTAGATCCGTATAGTTGACACTTATACTCTAACTGTCTTCTGAACTCATAAAAACCCATATCGGCAACAGCCTTAGCTAGCTTTAGGTTTGACATCATTCCTGATACATAATGGTCTTCTATTACTATTTGACTGTGGTTTTTAGCCTGCGGAAGTAGTTAGTTTATGCAGTGTATCTTTCCTGATGTTAGCTATTCTATTATTTACGATCGCTATTTTTAGCTGTACTGCCCTCCAGTTATTGGAAAACTTAGTTTTATGCCTGTGATTGATATTGCAGTCGTGATAGTTTAGACTCTAACTTTTTGTAAGATTT